>NC_023062.1:351255-702511 GCF_000508245.1 Mycoplasma ovis str. Michigan
CCCAAAAGTTTCATGAGTAAATTCCTCTAGGTCATCAAACATTGAATGAAATAAACATTGCATCCACTCTTCAAGTAATTCGTTAATTTTTTTCTTAAATTGAATAATTTTCCCTAGAGTTTCATAATTATTAACTATTCTTTTCTGAACCTCCAGAGGAGGTAAAGAAATAGGAAATTTTATGAAATTATCTCAAGATAAAGTTCCCCTTATAGATCCATGGCAAACTCACTTTAATCATTTTTCAATTTTTGAATTTTTAAACATGATTAGCAAATATTCTTTCATTAATTCTGAGTTAGTTACTCGAAAAACGTTATAGATATGACTAATTGCCACCAATTCATTAAATCTATTAATATCAACAGCTAAATGAACATTGTTTTGTATATTCACAAGATCAATCACAAAATCACCTTTTTCAGCTATCCAACCTGTCTTTAAATAAGATTCTTTAACCTCTCTAATGTTGTCAATAATGACTGAATACACGGAAATTCCCACCAACTTAGTGGTTTCTAAATTCTTGTTTTTTCTCTTGCAAAGGGCAACAAAGTTGCCAAGAGGAACAGCAGTTTTAAGCGCATTAACAGATTCGTCCATCTAGATATTTAATTTACTTTACTTTTTATGAGATGTGAGCAAATACTATTCCTTTTAAGTAATTACTTTTTAAGCTTTTTGGAAGTTAAGTTAGAAAAACGAAGTTACTACTTTTTTAAAAATTTTTAACACTTAAGAATATTGATTTTTCTTCTAAGTGAGGTTCTGTAATTTTTAATGAATATATGTTCTCGTCCGAGTCTAGAAAATCACTTAAGGGGTCTCCTCCCCAAGTTCCATTAATTACAGAATTCATAAAACTCTCGCTTTCAAATCGGGTTTTAAACCAATTTGCATTGTCATCATCTTCAATCGGGTTTGTATGAGTTTTTATAACAATTCTTTGTTCCCCTTCTCATAAATTCTTTTCCTTTAAAAGTTTTGTAGGTATTCATATTGTCCAAGTCGATTCAATAATGGAATCTTACTTTCCACTATTATCGCAAGAAAAGGAGAGATAGGGGTAAGAAGTGGGAGGTAACTTAGAAATTACCTTATCTGATCCCTTGTTTAATAAACAGTTTGGCAAATCTTTTCTCTCAGGTTCAGGACTTAAAAAATCCTCCTCTTCTTTTTGGACCTCATCTGGAGAATCACTTTGAATAGGTTGCGAAGGTGTAACTCTTTCTGCATCCTGTGTAGACGAATCTGAGGAACTTTGTGTCGAAAGGTTAATGCCCGGGGCGCTATTTGGGGAGGACATGTTCAAAAATGCCCAAATGCAAGACCCTCCTCCCGCAAATAATAATGAAGCTGATTTGGCTAAAAAACTCATTTAATGAAACTCTTTATATTCTTCTATGTTAATGGGGAGGGATTAGTAAAGAAGCTAATAATTTGGTTCCAAGTAATTTAAAAAGATTGAAAAATTAACAATTAACTAGAAGTTTCATCATCAAGATTTTCTATTGGAGGAAGAATGAGATATATTTGTCTAGAAACTTTTCCAGCTTCTTCTACTGTAACAGAAGCTAATCTTTGATTGGGTAACTCTCTACTGTCATCCATCTCATTTCAGATTCCTGTAATAGTTTCATTTAGTTCTTTACCTCTAAAAGTTGCTTGAATTTGACTATTTAAGATTCTTAGATTTTCAACTTGTTCTGTTTCAGTATTTATTTCAAATTTTTGACCAGTTAATCTGGTCAACTCATCATTCAGGAAGATCTTAGGAAACAAGCCTTTTCAGTCTTATGGAAGAAATATATAGTCATTCTTTCTATTTGTATTTTTGCAATTAATTGATAAATAATCCTCTTTAATTTTTGTTTGAACTTTAAGAAACCTTTCTAAATTTTCTGCAAAAGGAATAACTTTACATGACCCCTTGGCTTCGCTAGTTTTGACTTGAGTTGACTCTCTACCCGAATTTCTTGTGGAATCCAAGCTTAATGTTGAGCCTGCATTTGTTGGAGTAGATAAAATTGTTGAACTTGGGGAGGGAGAATAAGTGGAAGCTCCTACAGTATTGTGGGATTTTCAAAGATATAAAGGAATTCCAGTACAACCGCCTAGGGTTGTAACTGTAATAAAGACTTTTGTGCCTGAGTTCATGAAGAGAATTTCAATTACTATCCCTTTGGAAACCTAGTTATACTTGGTTTTTTTCGGTAGGGTTTAAGCCCCTAACCTCCGCTAAAAGTTTCTAACCAAAAATTAGAATGGTTGAACTATTTTTTTGAAAAAGACTTTGACTGCTAAAAAATTATTGAGAAATTAATTTATAACTGTCAAGAGAGAATATAGAATGCTCCAAAAATAAGGATTACTGTATAAAAAATAATTTTCCATATTTAACATATCAAATATGGGAGGAAGAGGGCTGGACAATTAAACTGTTTAATAAAAGCTCACAAAAATTAAATAAAGTTCCATGTTTTTGCCTATGAAATTAATTTTTCTTATATTAGGTGGAGTGGTCTTCGCTTCTGTTGCGACTCCTGTCGCTTTAACTACTGATTTTCTTTATGGTAATTTAACTATAGAAGAAAAAGCTAAACGATTAGGAGATTGTAAGATAGTGAAAAACAAAGAAAGGAGGGCTTTAGACAAGGAGACCTAGTGGCATGCGTAGATAAATATAAGAAAGTTTCATTTAAGTGATTTGACTATAAATCAAATTCTCCAATTGAGGTAGTTAAATTAGCATTTAAGCCCTTAAGCCTCAAACTTAAGTTAAAGGTCACAGAAAATAATCCTTATGATTGAAAATGGTTCTATATCGGAGAGAGTGAAGGTATTTCATTTAAAAATGTTGCATTCGGAAATGATGAGCATAACTTTACAGGGAATGAATGTGCGGTAAGTGGTAATGAAGAAAATTGAAAAATTAACTGTTCGTAGTTTTTATAGGATTTTAAAGCTTATCTTTAAAACTTAAAGCTATTTTTTAAAATTAGGACTTTCTAAATTACTGAAGACTCAGATTTTTCAAATCTAAAAGATTGAACTCTGGAAGTTAATTCTTTTTATACTAGGAAAATATACCTTCTTAAATTTCCTATTAGTAGTTAATCTTTAGTTACTAATATTATTAATTTATTTTTAGTCAATACAATTCAAGGGAAAATTGGAAACAACTTAATTTAAAAATATGACTGTTGAAAGCCAGATTAATCAAGATTTGATACAAACTTAATTAATTGACTGACCCATAAAACTAAGTAATTTAGAGGCAATTTGCAATTCAATATGTGAGTGAATTCTTGATTTTGCTTTTTCCGCCTCTCCCTTCTTTTCCTTAATTCATTTTTGAACTTTTTCTGTTCAAGAAATCAGAATCATACTATTTAATCTAGCAACTTCTTGTTCCTTTCTATATGCTATTCCTGCATTTGCATTTGACCTACTAATATCTGTTTTTCATTCTTGCTCTGTTTTATAAAAAATTTGAAAAGGATTTTGACTCTTTCAATCCCCTCAGCTATCAGCCTTAAAAAATTTATCACTTAGTTGCCCCTTCTGAACTTTCAAGTCTTTTCTAATTCAACCTATAGATTGAAGGTTTTTTAATACTACAGTAGAAGATGGACTATTAGATGATTTAGATGTCTCCAGCAAACTGCCATATTCTTTTAATTCTTCGTTAAAATTATTACTTTCAACTTTTAAGCCATTGTGTAATTCATAAACTTTTTGCAAACTAAACTTTTCACCTCGTGTTAAGGGTATTAAAGAATTAGCACCATTTGTTGATTTTTTTCAACTTTCTACTTTCAACTTAGCGCTTTCAAATTCTTTCAAAAAGACAGTTCTTATTGACTCGCTATTGGTTAAATGTAAATCTCTTTTATCAACATATTTAGAATCCATCTTTTTCTTAATTACCCCTACTTTTCCTTCTTTCACAATTTCTGAAAAAATTTCAGAAATTTTATCTTTTGGGGAATCTAATAGCTTAGGTGATAAGTCTAATTTAGTGGCATCTCAATCGTTTGATTCTAGTCGCAAGACAGGTAATGTCGCATTAGAACTATCAAGTTGTATGTTACTAGGTGAATTCTCCTTAGTCCCAAGATCTAACTTTGAGTCTTTGGAAGAGTATGTAGAGTTTTTAAGCTGTGAATTAATCTTAGGTTTGGGGGGGGCTTGAGTGCTTAGAAATTTACCTATCGAATCAAAGAGATTAAACTGACTATCTATTGCGGGTATAGTTGCGCCATTCAGTGCCAAAAAAGCTAAAGCTGATAAAGAAAACTTTAGCCTATTAGTCAAACTAAATTAGTGTTCTGAAGGAAAAACTACTTATTTTGATTTAAAAATATAGATATTTATTAGTTTCAAATTAACAAAAAACTAACTCCCTGAATTTCTTATTAATAATTATTAAACAATTAACTATTTAAATTCTGAAAGATTTCACTTAAGTTCTGTTCTTCCTACAGAACATTTAAAAATCCTTCCTTTTAACTCATGGCACTTCACTTGAACGCTTTTAAATTGACATTCTTTGTTCAATCCAAAACTCCCCAGATTAGACTTTTGTTCTTCTGAATTCTTAATGCCTCTTTATTTATTTCAAAACCAACCAGATTTAGTTTTTACCAAAATAGAATTATCTGCATAAGGACTTTTTCTTAAGCTAATAGCTTCTTCTCAAGTTCCGCCATTGTAAAAATAATGACTAGTAAATTGAGTTTTGTAGTCAGTTGTCTACACTATCTTCTTTAGGCAAACAAACAACAAAGAGACCTTATTGTCCTCATTCAGAAATTGATAGCAAGAATCAAAACCGTAAGATTTTTTAAATTGACCTAGCTGTTGAGCATCTAACGGATACTTACTAGCGAACTGCTCAGAAAGTGCAAACGACGACGAAGTAGTGGCAACTCCACCTAAAACAACAGCTAAAGGTATTTTTAGAACATTACTTAGCATAAGGAATATATTTTGTTCTTTCTAATTTATAGAAACAATTTTAAGTGAATTAACGGCTTCATCCATCCAGATATTTAATTTACTTTTTTGTGAGATTTTAGTAAATACTATTACTTTTGTAACTTTAAAAAGATAAAGGGAGAATGGTTTAACCGACTACTTTAAAAAATTTCTAATACTTTATTTATATTGGATTATCTTCTAAGTTCGGTTCTGTAATTTTGACTGAATATATATGCTCTTCCGAACCTAGAGAATCCTCTAAGATATTCCAGCCCCAAGTTCCAGTCATTACAGTATTGACAAAACTCTCACTCTCAAATCTTGTCTTAAACAAATCTAAATTGTCGTCATCTTCAACTGAGGTGGTATGAGTTTTGATATCAATTCTTTGTTCTCCTTCTAATCAATGCTTCTCGTTTAAAAGTTTTGTAGGAATTCATATGGTTCAAGATGCCATAATAAGGGTATCTCCCCTTCCACTATTATCACAAGAAAAGGAGAGATAAGGAGAAGAAATAGTAGGTAACTTAGAAATTACCTCATCTGGACCCTTTCTTAATAAACAATTTGGCAAATCTTTATTCTCAGGTTCATCAGGACTTAACACATCCTCTTCTTTTTCTGTTTGGCCATCATCTTGAGAATCACTTTGAATAGTTTGTGCGGGCGTAGTATTTTCTGTATTTTGTGTAGACAAATCTGAGGAACTTTGTGTCGAAAGGTTACTGGGGTGAGTGCTATTTGAGGAAGTCATGTTCAAAAATGCTCAAATGTAAGAACCGCCTCCAGTGAACAATAAAGAAGCTGATTTAACTCAAAGACTCATTTAATGAAAACTTTTATATCTACTTATGTTATTGGAAGTGAGATTAGTAAAGAATCTAATAATTTGGTTCCAAGTAATTTAAAACTTTCTAAATCTAAAAGATTTAACTCTGGAAGTTAATTCTTTTTATACTAGGAAAATATACCTTCTTAAATTTCCTATTAAGAGTTAATAGTGAGTTACTAATATAAGGAAAAAAGGGGATAGTTTTTCTCTGAATTAAGAATAAAATTAAATTTTTCTAAATTCTAGAAGGTAGGAAATAATAAGTTTTTAACTTTCAATGTTGAGTTCACTCAAATTATTACTTGTTACTTCAGGGTTCATTGGTTCTATAGCCGTGGCCTCTTTAGCTGTAAATTTAAGTAGTAATTCTTGGAAGAAAGTTGAACTGTTTTCATCTGTTAGCTGTAGGGAAGTCTCGGGAACAGATTCTTCAGGGGGAGATAGTTCAGGAAAATTAAAAGCTTGCTTATTAAGTGGAAAAGAAGGTACAGTTCAAAATTGAAACTTTAAGTGATTTAAGAGCAATACTGATACGAACCCTGTAGACGTTCAAAATATAACGGTTCACTCAAGCTCTTTACTGAAAATAGACTTAAAAGACAATACGCAAAAGTGATTTACACCTGACTTTAAGTATTTTGAAGTTCCATCTTTAGGTAAATCATTTAATTCAGCTAATTGTAAGTTCGAGGCAAAAGATGGAGAGAATTTGAAAATAAATTGTTCTGAAAAAAGTAAATAAATTTACTTTCTAGTTATTACTTAATCTCTAAAGTTTTTATTATTTGCGACTGGAATTTTAATTCGTAAGGATTTAAGGCAAATAATTACTGCAATAAGTTTTTGGTTCAGCTTTATCTATTTCAATTAAAAATTACCTAAATGAATTAAAGGGGGACTGAAAGCTAGGTACTTATATTTTTTGATTGAGCTTTCAATTCCACATTTTTATATAGACTAAGTTTGTAATGATTTAAGATAAAAATCAAATTTGGGGAATTTAATTTTCAGACTTTATGCCCTTAAGTCTTAAGGTTTTCACTTCAACATTACTTATAGGCGGAGATGTTGGAGGGATTCCTTTATTATTGTCTTCTAAAAATGGAATTGGAGGTGAAGCAGAAAAGGGCGTATCCGCTCCTATCAATACTGGCCATGAGGTTACAGACACTGAAACGGAAGAGTCTCGACCCGAAACTATAGAACAAGCAAATGTTGGAAATTGTGTTATAAAGAAAGAGCTGGAAGAATTAGAGAACATTATTTGAACGTTTGAGGACTCTATAAATATTGATACCTTTGTAAAAGTTTCCTGCCAAGATACAAATACAGTTCTTGGTTCTCCTATGGCAAATAATTGAGAAGGCTTATTTCCTAATGTTCTTTTTAAAAATTTAAGCTCACTAATTATGGGAAAAAAGCTGAAAATAAAAGAAGTTACCGAATCAAAACAGGAATTAGGAGTTTATAAAACAACTTTCGGAGGAAATAGTTTTTATTCTCCAATAGTTGGAGAATGGACAAAAGAAACTGCAGAAGAGAAAGAACCGAAAATTACTGAAGTGAAAATAACTGCTTCGGGAAGCGTGCCTTCTGGTGTAATTTATTTATTATTCAAAAATCAAAAATAGTTAATTAAGAAGAGACTACTACTTCTCAAGGATTAAGTTCTTAATTAACTAATAACTAACTTAACTAAAAAAGGGGAAGAAGAGAATTAACTTTTTGAAGTAAAAACTAACTTACAAGCTCTTTAAATGAAGGAAAGGATTCATCAAACCATTTTGGAAGAAGATATTTACATGTATTATGTAGTGAATGACCTCTGCATGATTCGTACTTTTCTCACCCCTTCTTAAGCGCATCCATTTTTGTGGCAGATTCTGAAAGAGGGGTTGAAGAGTTAGTTGATTTCTGATTGCTTGCAACACTATCAGTTGATTCAGATGGTTGAGTTTCCCTTACTGCTGGAGTGTCAATGGCAGGAGCAGAAACAGAAACAACTGAAAGAGACTCGGGAAGCAAGCTTCTGGTTCCTAAGGTTGTCGCCGCAACAACACCAGCAGTGGCGGTCGTTCCAATGAAACCAAGAAGAAACTTATTTAACTTCATGTTTCACTAATTTTATTACTTTTTCAATTAATTATGTTCTCATTAATCTTCTTTGAGTACAAAAGTGCAACCCGCCTATAAATGCTTGTTTACTAAATTGCTCAAGATGTAAATCTAATTTAGTTGGATCGAGATCCTTGTTTTGTAGTTGAACGGCTGGAAATTCGTAGTAGAACTATCAAGTTGTATGTTACTAGGCGAATTCTCATTAGTTCCAACATCTAACTTTGGGTATTTGGAAGATTATGTAAGGCTTTAATCTGTGAATTAATCGTAAGTTGTGAGGTAGCTTTAAAGAAATTTTTGAAAAAATACGGACATTTAAAACCCTCTAATCTTTTATTCCTTGTTTTAAAAGATTAGGAGAAAAACTTAACTATTTTTAATTATTTAGAAAATAATTCATATTTAGTTCTGGTCCATAAAAGCTAATAGTCGAGAAGCTACTTTAATAATTATATACGAATCAGTCGATTGGACTCAATGTTTTTTTAATGTTTGAGCTTGATATTCTCACTGACTCCCTCCGCCTTTTTGTCTAGCTCTCTGTCTATCCAGTTCCTGTCGCACTCTATACATAGATATAGTATTCTTTTGTAATTTATCTATATCATTAAAAAATTCTGTTTCTGAATTGTAAAAGTGTCTGAAGGGATTTTCCTCTCATTTCCCTCAGCTATCTTTTTTAAAAAATAGTGTTTTATCATTTCGATTCTTTTGTGTTTTAATTGCCTCTCCTCCCCAATCTATCTGACTTAAGGCGCTTTTAACATCTTTTTTTGAAGGGGAGGAAGTATGATTAAGTGATTCATCTGAAAATAAATCTGATTGTTGTGCCTCTTTTTTTAATTCCTTAGACAATTTTTCTGCAAGTCCCTTTAAACCATTGTGGAGATTGTATTGTTTTTCTATCGCGACTCTATGTTCTTGAGTTAAAGGTTTTTGAGAAGCCTCTGGCTTTACTCCTCCTGAACCTTGTGTTCTAGTTCCCTGAATTAAAGATTTGGCATCTTGATAGTTCTTTAAATGCTCTTGTTGCTTAACTTGAGATTCATCTAATTCCTTATTTAAAAGTTTTGAATACTTATCACCAAGTTCTTTTTCTATTCCTTTAACCTTAGTTTCCTTATTTATCTCAGAGTGAATTCCCGAAATAGAAGTAGAAATATTAGTATCTATCTGTTCAGAAGATAATTGAATTTCTTTTGATTCTTGTAACTCTAACTTAGGTATATTTAAGTTTGTATTCTCTGAAAGATTTAATTTGGAATCTTGAGACTTTAAATTTTTTGAATCTAACTCAAGTTTTAAAACTTCCGAAGAAAAGCTTAATCTATCTAAGGTGCCCCCCCCAGTTAATGAATTAACAGAAAAATTAGAAAAATTTTAGCCATTGAGGGAGGGCACAATTGCCCCACTTATTCCTACAAAACTAATTCCAGCTAAAACTAACTTGAGATGTTTAATCTTGGCAAAAGATTAACTACTAGCACTAATCCATATTATTTTCGTAAATTCTTCAGGCTTACGTATAGCTAGTCCTGTTATCCCCTTTCTATTGAAAGAAAAACCCACCTTTTTCATTAGATTAATTGCCTTAAAATAGGTAAGCCCTAATTCTCTAAATTTAACATTCAATTTCCTAAATTCTCTTCTTCTATTTCTACATTAATTTTGTAGTAATTAATTTATTCCAATATTAATTCCAAGTCTAAATAAACATTATCCCTAAACTTATTCAGTTAATTGCCCCATAAATACTAGTATCTTTAGAGCTACTTGAGCTTCAATATGAGCCTGAGATTTTTCATATAGTTTCTCTAAGGCTTTAACTGTTGTTGGCGATGTTGTTGAGCTCTTTCTCAACGTCACATAGCTTCTTGTCTAGCAATATCTTGCTCTAAATGATGAATTTTTGACAAAGTTGAGTTTAGGATTTATAAATCCCTTGCAAGTTCTGTTTCTTGATCATAAAAATGTCTAAAGGGATTTTGACTTCAACTTCCTCAATCTCTCGTTCTATTAAATCTCTGTTTTGAGGAAGAAGTTCTTTGAACTTTTACTTTGGAAGTAGATCAGGCAATCATTGATAAGGCTTTTCTTACTTCCTTTGCTTTAGCTTGTTTAGTATTTAAACTTTCAGTCTCATTACATAAATCTTGAACTTCCTCTCCTTCTTTTTTTAGCTCAGAAATAAGTTTTTTCTTTTCACCATTTTAACTCGTTATATAGTACATAAACCTTTTGTAAACTTTCTCTTTCTCTTGCGGACAAAATTGGTTCTGAATTATGTTCTTTCTTATTCTTTTTTCATTCTTCTAACTTTTTCTTAACTAGCAAAACATCATATAATCTATCTTCTCTTTCTTTTTTTCGGCTAGTTAAATATTTATCTGTTTAGAATTTATATTTACCAGAAATTTCCTCTCCACATTCCTTTAAGGTACTTTCTCTATGAATTTCTTTGCCAATCCCCTTGATATTAGAGCTAATTCCGGAAGATTGATTTCCCTCAAAAGAAATCAAAGGTGTTAATGGTTCTTTTGTTTAGCTTAGGTCTAATTCCACTTTTTGCAAACTTGTAGAACTATCAAAACCTAACTCAACTGAATTTTTATCTGTTAAATGTGATTCCAATTGAACAGTACTATTATCTCTGGTTATAGTTGTTCTGTTGGAAAAATTAGTAGGACTAGATTGACCTAAATTATCGGAAATATCTGAAGAGTTAAGAAAATCGGAATTTGAAATTCACAAAGGAATTGCAACTCCACTTGCCCCCCCCAGCAACTAAAAAGAAGGAAAATATTGCACCATTCTTAAATTTTTTGGTCATTTATTAACCTGATAGTTTCTGAGATCTAAAACTAACTACTTATGAAAAGCTTAAGAGAAATCTAAATTTGTGTTCGTTGCCTAATTTAGCTGGTTAGATTAAGGAAATTCTTTTAAAAAAATACTAATTCACTAACAGTTTATTTATGAAAGTAAAACTGAATTTCAGCAATTTTAATGTTCTCTATAGCCTAACTTTTAAGTAAGTGGTCTGTAATTTTGTATTGTTCGTAATTGAATAGCATGATTTTTCTGAGTTTTCCCTCTCTCTTAGTAGTTTTTTGCATAAGCGCGATTAGATCGTCGAGACCTCTTTCCCTTAATCGTTCCAAAACCTAAAAATACAACTATATCCAACTTTCTCTAAAGAACACTATTTAGATGCAGAATTATCAAAGAACAAATATTTAAGCTAAAGGGTTTAGTGGCTTTTTCTAAAACAGAGTTAAGACACAAATATCTGGACAATAAGAGTTTTAAAAAAGAATTCAAGAGAATCTTTTTTAATCTAGAAACTATTAGAGAAATGTTACTTTTAAGAATGTACTTGATTATCTGTTTTAATACTAGAGAAAAGCTTTATTGATAGTTTTCGCATAATTAATATCTCTACTACCCCCCCAAAAAAAAAACTTTATTCCTTCTCTAGGGTCTGAAGGTTCGATTCAATTTACTATAGAAGAAATGAATTCATTGATAGAAAAAACCAGAAAATAACAGTAATGAATCATTAAAAGAAGCAATATTCCTTTTGAAGATGGTTTCAAAAATATAAGCCTTTTCTATTTAGTAATAAATAGTTAAGAGAGAACTTTAAAAAAGGTTTCCGGAAGAGAATTATCCTTTCAAAACCATAGGATTAATAAACGTTCTCCTTTCGGTTTATTTCTCGTAAAACTATTAGAAGTTCAGGGTAGATGACATCCAATATGACGATACCAATATTAATGAGTAAAAAATGAAAGAAGTTAATAATTCTCTTCCAAACTCACTAAAGAGTACATAGTCTTATCTCTTTAGCTATTTATAGTAGTTCTGATCGGGTTACAAAGAAAAGAATTACAGTCATACATTATTGATGAGTTAAAGAAAATTGGTTACCTAACTTCTACTAAAGAACCAGAAAATACTCAAAATATTGAATTATTAATTTCTGAAGATTTCGAAAGTTTTTTAAGAACTAAGAATTTAAGTTCACATGCTATACAAGAATTTACTGAACAGTTAAATTCTTTACCCAAAAACATAGAAAATAACTATCAAATTTTTTCTTTTTTAAGAGACAAATTAATTAATTTAGATTCTCCTGAAAGAAATATTTTTAGAGTTATTGACTTTCAAGGAGGAGAGGAAAATATACCGAACTTAATTGTCTATCTCAATGGGATTCCCATAATAACTTGAATAATTGGAGAGCCAGATGACACATTAAGAATTATTCATAAAAAATACAAGTTACAAGTAGAACAGAACCCTGTACTCTATAGCTTTAATGTTTTTTCATTAGTAGTCTCGAATAATAAACAAGCAAGAATGGGAGTTCCTTGATTAAGTTACGAAAAATGACAAGAATGGAAAGAGAGTGTCTCTAATCCAGAATCTTTGCAGTCAAGTTCGTTAGATTCAACAATAAAAAACTTATTTAAAAAGGAAATAATTATTGAGCTGATAAATAACTTTATTCTCTGTTCTTCGATAAACCCCTGAAATAAAAGAATTATTAAGACTTCTTCCCTGTATTGGATTCAGGAAATTTCTGAAGAAATTATTTCAAAAATAGGAAAATGAAAAGTAAAAATAGGTTCTTATTCTCTTGGAGAGGAGAAAGAAGGGAAATATACATTTTTCTTCTTACTAAATCCAATAAGACAAAGAAATGTTACCCATCTTATATTGGCCGATAATAGGATATCAAGAGATACATTATTTTCTACTTTATCTCCTTATCGAGATTGGATTCAAATTGAGGGGATATCGCTCGTTAAAGATTCAAAGAAAATTCAGTCAGAAGTTTTAGAGAACAACGAAGTAATTCTTATAGATTTTGAGACTTTAAATATACAAATGCCAAAAATATCTAAGGAAAAAATTCTATGTATTTATTTTGGCGAAAAAAATAATTCCCATTTAATAGAAAGACACTTAAAAACTGTTTTTCCTCATTCTTGTTATTTGGAATTAGTTTTTGAAAGAAAGGAGAAAACAAAAAATAGCAAAAAATTGTTTCTGAAGCGGAACGAAAAAATACATGAACATTTTTAGATAGAAGTATCGTTTTAAAAAAAGTAAGGGGAAGCATTGCTCGACACTTTAAGGGTGGAATTGAAAGGGCTGATGCCATTTCTTATAACATAGTCCGAAATTTTGAAACCAGAACTCTAAAAGGATATTCCAATGGAAAAGCATTCATCTATGCTCGAGATAAATTTAGCGCTTGAAGAATTTATCAAGGAATTCGAAAGCTAAGGCCTGATTGATTCTCTTATAACCCAAAGGAACTCTCCAAAGTACATATGATTCTTCCAGAACAAGGTTGGAGTGAAGGATTATGATGGAGAGATAACACAGGCAGACAAATAAGTTGTTATGAGAAACTTGGGATATAGAATGAAGGGAACTATTAATGCGAGAATTTCAAAACGAGGATTCTGAATTTAAAATAGACATCTTGGTTTATGAACTAAACCAAGAATTTAATTACCCACTTCTAGACACTATTTATATAAATGAACTCTTTGATTCATCTAATTTAAAGCAAGTTATTTCTAAATTAAATAAATTTTCTGTTGGCAAGAAAAAGCCTTTAATAGTTAGTTATGATTCAAGAATTTCTGAACTATTGAAGAAAGAACTTAAGAAAAACTAGTTTAAACAATACTTTGATTTTTTAGGAATATAAATAATTAAGAAGAAAATCTTCACAAAGTTTTTCAGTATTAAAAAATTAAAGTCAAAAACTAAATAGAAGTTTTCTTAATAGAAAAACTAACTAAATTAAGGAACATATTAATGATGTTTTAATTCAGTATAGACTGAATACAATCATTCAATGTTTCCCATCGTAAATTTGAAGAAGGGAGAATAATTAAATATGGAATTTTCTAAAAAGGATATTTAAATTCAATTTTTGGATGGGTTATGTGATCATTAAAACCTTTTCTTATTTTTGCAGGAGCAATAAGCTCGGTTGTTGCGATTCCTGTAATTTTTTCCCTAAATAATTCATCTGTCCCAGAAAATTTATTAGAAGTCAATAAACTTAATGACTGTAAAAAAAAAAATTTCAAAGGAAGACTCTTCTGGCTCAGAAGGAACAGTAAGAGGGTCATTATGGACTTGCGTAGAAAAAGATTCAAAAATGGGTTTACAGAAAAACTTGAAATTTAATTGATTTAAAAACGATTAAGATCCAAATCCTGTTGAAGTTAAAGAATTGACTGCAAATTCTTTTACTATTTTTCTGATAAAGTTGGATGGCAATCAAGAGAGATGATTTACACCTGACTTTAAATATTTTGTTGGTCCAGATTCTAAAGATATAAGTAAAACCTTTTCTGCTGATAAATGTTTTGTTACATCAGATTTAAATGACTGAAAAGTAGATTGTTTTAAAAAAGAAAAATAAATTCATCATATCTAAGTAAATGTTTTGATCCTTAAAGTTTTTGCTTACCGGAGGAAGTCTCATTGGATCTTTTGTTGTAGTTCCTGTCGCTATCGCTTTAAGGAATTCAACTATTTCCGAAACTGAATCAAAAATTAAGAAATTTGAAAATTGTAAAGAAGTTTTGAGAAAAAATGGGAAAGGAAGTTTATGAGCTTGCTTAAAAAATGAAAAACCTAATTCACATAAAACTTTGGAAATTTTTAAATGGTTTAATGATGATTCTGATGAAAAAGCTTTAATAGTTGAAAATATAACTTTTTGATCTTATTCTCTTTTAAAGGTACTTTTATCCAAAGACAATAAAGAGGCTTGACTTGAGCCAGACTTTAAATATTTGCATGGAGAGTTAAGTAAAACATATGTTGCTTCTGATTGCAAAATCACAGAGGAAATTGGACAAAATTGAAATATAACTTGCGGCTCCCAAAAAAGTAGTTAATTATTTCCAATTTTGAAAATCTAGAAAAGAACTTTAAATTAGAGAAAGAAAAAGTAAATAAACTAATTTCCGAACTTATTTAAAAAATAATTATTTAAGTGACTTTCTCTAACTAAAAATTTTCATTATCTATCTAATTAGTTTTTAGGCAGAAAAAGATATATTAAGTTACCTTTGGCTTCCCCTTCTTTTATCAAAACGGATACCAATGTTTCTGTCAATGGTTGCTTTGAATCAATATAAGTTCATGTTCCTTCTACATCAGATTTCAAACCTGTTCCTCTAAAAATTGCTTTGATGCTACTTCCGGTATTGCTTTCAACTTGTTGCGTTTCAGTATACATTTCAAATTTCTTACCAGTTCCAGAGGCAAGATCTCCAGATAAAACCAATTGGGAAAATAATCCAGTTCAATCTTTTGGAAGAGGTATATAGTCATCTTTCACATCAGTATTACTACAAGTGACTCCAACATAATCTTTCTGTTCTTTTTTTACCTCTTCGAGAAAACCTTCCAAATTGTTTGGAAAGGGAATAGTGGTACATACTCCTTTAGAGATACTTTTTCTTTCTTCTGGCGCTGAACTTCTAGAAGTAGATGTAGCTTCTGCAACTACATTTAATGCGTTGGGAGAGGAAGAAGTTCCTTCAGTATTTTGTGTTCCTCAGAAACAAAGAGGTATTCCTATGCAACTTCCTCCTAGGGAAACTGCTGTAACCAAAACTTTTGGGTTAATAGGCACAGTAAAAGGGTTACATTAATCGGTTCTTATACCTAGAGGACTTTAATTATATAGAGATTATTGAAACATTAATCTAAAGTTTCAACTGTTAATTTTTTGAAATCAAAAGTGATTTATCCATTATTCACTTATTCAGTTTTTTGGAACTTAATTTTTAAAAAAGTGAAACTTTTCTATCTAACTTTTGAACCTAAAAGGAAAGATTTTAGTAATTAAGATACATGACAACATCTTCTAGTTTCGGTTTAGTAATTCTAACTGAATAAACTTGAGAATTGTCAGAACTTTGAAAATCTTCTAAAATATTTCCTCCCCATTTTCCAGTAACTGCAGGGTAAGAAAAACTTTCACTTTCAAACTTAGTTTCAAAAAAATCCCAACTATCAGTATTCCCGGTAACTGAAGTTGTGTGAGTTGTTATATCAACTCTTTGACCTTCTTTAAATCACTCTTCCCTTTCTTTTAAAAGTTTTGTAGGAGCTCATAATGACCACTTTGAATAAACCACTTCATCATCTCTTCCGCTATTGTCGCAAGAAAAGGAAACATATGGAGCAAAAGAGGGAGCAAGTTTAGAAATTACCTCATCTTTACCAGATGTCACTAAACAATTTCATAATTTACTAGTTTCAGTCTCATCACTTAATTCATCTTCAGATTCCTCACTCGCTTCAACAGGAGGATTAGGAGTCGGTATAGAGCTGGGGGGGGATGCTTCTGATTTACCTTGTTCGGAATCAGCAACTGTCTGTTGAGCCGAAGTGGGAGAAACGTTACCTGAGGAAGTATGAGAATTTATAAAAGGAATAATACCTGCTCCTCCACCCAAAATCAAAAAAGAACCAGACTTTAAAAGAAGACTCACCTAATAAGTTTTTTATTTATTTTTACCTTATAGGAAAATAATTAATTAGATATTTTATTTAGCTATTATTCTGATTTGAATTTAGTAAAAGATATATTGCTTGATCCTTAAATTTACCTTCTTCAATTGAAACAGATATAACAGTATTCTTTAATGTCTTTTCTTATACTTCTTCCCTAGTACCTTTAACAGGAGACTTTAAGCCTTTACCACTCAAAATCATTTTGATACTACTTCCAAATCTACCTTCTTCTTGTTTGCTCTCTGTAATAATTTCCAATTTTTCTCCAACTTTTTATTTTAGATTACCAGCTAAAACAAGACTAGGAAATAAACCAGTTCAGTCTTTCGGTAGAGGTATGTAATCATTTTTAACTCCAGTATTTTTACAAGAAGTTGAAACATAATCCCCTTTATTTTTATGTTGCCCTTGAAGAAATTGTCCTAAATTTTCTGGAAGAGAAATGATTGCACATTCTCCTTTTGCGAAACTTTTCTTAGATTCTGGAACTGAATCAACTGACTCAACTTTAGTTAATGAAGTAGATGGCATTTGATGTTGTGGTTTCACTGAACTTATTACGGAATTTTGTGTCTGCGAAAAATATATTGGCAATCCAATTATTCCTCCTGCCCCACCTATAGTTAAGGCGGGAATTCATATTTTTAGACTAATGGACACTATAAAAAGTTTGTGTTGGTTGTATCTTATCTTTCGAAGACCCTAACTTTATCTAGACTATCAAGAAAACTAATCCAAAGTTTCAACAATACATTTTTTTAATCTCAAACACTTACCAATTATTTGTTCATTATTTTTTTGTAGTTCAAAAATGGGATTGCAAATTTGGTTGAATTTGTCGATTAAGTGGCGGGGCGGGAGTTTAATCGGGTGCAATAACAATTTATCTTTTCGAATGGTTTCCTTTAATTAAGGTGGAGGTGGTAGATTTTCTTAATAGAAGTTCAACATTCTCCTTCAAAGAGTAAAAAAAGGAATGGCAGCCCAACATTTTCATTTGGCTTAATTGCCCATAAATCTCCCTCCAAACATAACCTTATTTCATTTATAGTTATATTTTTAATTGTTTTTTCAATTCCGTGATGACAAAAAATGAGGTGCCCCCCCCAAGAAAAATTCCTCTGCATTTGTTAAAATCCTCCTCAGTCAATTGTTCCGAAGTAAAAGTTAAAAACTTACATTTAGACTTAGAAATGTCTTTTACCTGCAAAAAGGGTATTCCCCCTTCTTGACAAAAGTAAAGTTCTTCTAAATATTTACTAGATCTTGGTGGTCTGCCTCCTTTCGAAATTTGAAACAAACTTCCAAAAGCTTCATTAGTAAATTCTTCTAGGTTGTCAAATATTATATGAAATAAACACTGAATTCATCTCTCAAGATTCTTGTTAATTTTTTTCCTTAGTTGAATAACTCTTTCTAGAGTTTCATATTTATTCACAACTTTCTTTTGTGCCTCCAAAGGAGTTACTGAAATAGGAAATTTGACGAAATCTTTTCAAGACAGTTCTCCCCGAATTCCTCCAAAACACATGTAAAGCAGTCACAGTTCTGTTAACTCTTTTTTAAAAATAAGCTTTAAATATTCACTTAAAAGATTTGGATTGGTAACTTCAAAAACTCGGTAGCGAGAAGATACTACTCATAAGCACCCTTCTTTATACAAACCAATTGGTAATCTTTTGGTTTGCTCCATGGCCGTAAGGCTTGTAACAAATTGGCCATAAGAAATTAAAAAACATACGCTTAGGTTGGTTTTCTTCTCTTCCCGCGAAGAGTTAATAATTTTCTTGTCTGAACTAACGCCAACTAACTTAGTGCTTTCTAAATTCTTGTTTTTTCTCTTGCAGAGGGAAACAAAATTGCCAAGAGGGGAAAATTTCCCCTCAGCTTTTTGCTTTACTTTTTCTAAATTAGTAGTTTGTTGGATCAGCTAGAATTTTCTCAACTTTCAATTCAAGTTCTCTAGATTCCTTGAGAATTTGAGTTAATTGTTCTGTTATCTCCTTGATTTCAGCATTTCAATCGTGATCATTTGCTGGAGCCTTAAAGGAAATATAAGTATTTGGGAATAAGGAATATTCTGGACTCTTTTCTCTTAACTCTTCCAGAGTAACACTTTTACAGAATCCATCCTTATCTTCATATTTTTCTGGATATCCTACATATCTTCATGAGTGAAATGTTTTAGTTATTAAGGATATATCTTCTTCAGTTAGCTTTACGTAACTTTTTTCATATACAACTCCCAATTCTCTCGCATCAATAAATAGTATTTGATTTGTTCTATCTCTCAATTCTCTTTTTTGATCTTGGATTGCTCTTAATTCTCTAGATTTTTTATTTCTATTAATAATTCAAAGAGTTACTGCAATATCTGTGTTATAAAAAGTTTTTCGAGGCAAAGTAATTATTGCCTCAATTAAGTCATTTTCTATTAACTTCCTTCTAATCTTTTCTTCTTTTCCAGTTGCATCTAAAGATTTATTGGCCAAAAGAACTCCGGCAACTCCATTTTGTGATAATTTATCTCTTATGTGAAGTATTCATGCATAGTTTGCATTAGAGACAGGAGGAACTTCATACCCATTTCACCTAGGATCATCTAATAGAGTGTTGTCTTCCCTTCACTTACTTTGATTAAAAGGTGGATTAGCTAAAACAAAATCAACCTTTTTGTCAGGATGTTGATCATTATTAAAGGTACAACTAGGTTCTCCTAGTTCAGCATCTATGATCCCTCTCATTGCAAGATTCATCTTGCAAAGACCGTATGTATCGCTCTTAAGCTCTTGACCGTGTACCCTTATTTTTTGATTACCAAATTGAAGTTCCTTTACCATTTCAGACGTTTGAACAAACATTCCTCCGGATCCGCAACAAGGGTCATAAATATTACCTTCAAAGGGTTCAATTAATGAAACCATTAATTTAACTATTGTTTGAGGTGTATAAAATGCGCTACTATTGTCTCCTTTTTCTGAAAATCTATTTAAAAGATATTGATATGCTTTTCCTAAGAAATCTCCTTCTTCTTCGGAACTTTTTAAATTAGTAATTACATTAATCAGAGACTTAACATTTGTTGGATCTAGTCTGGCATTTTCTGAAGAAAAAAAGTTTCTCTCAAAAACTCCTTTAAAAGTTTCAATGTTTGCTTCCTCTATTGATTTAAAAACCTTATCTAAATGAACTAATATATTTCCTGTTTCTCCCCTCATTTCATCTCATCTTGCTTCTTTATAAAGGAAGGGAACTCCCTTTGCAGCATAGAAAGAAGGATTATCTATATGTCTAATCCCATTTTCTTTATGGATTTCTTCTCTTCTTTCCTGAAATTTATCGTCTAAATATTTCAGGAAAAAAAGATATAAAACTGCATATTTATAGTTATGTTTATTTGCTGAGCCTTGAAGTGCTTCAATTTTCTTTCACATCTCATCAAAGATTTGAGTTACTGTTTTCTTTTCTGTCAACATAATTAGTTACTAAATATTTACTATCTATTTTTAATTTTCTTACCCTGAGGTTTTTCTAGGAAATAAAGGAAGTATTTAATTTTTAAATTCCGTAGTTAGAACATTTGGTTCAGAAGGCATTTTTATTGTGTCAAGTCGGAAAATCAAATATTTTGAAATAAGTTTGTGATTGAAGAAGATAATTAAAATCCTTAACTTCCACTAAACATAGTCTTTTATCTTTGACAATATCTCCAAATCAAGGAATAACTAACCTTTTACATAATTCTTGTCTTATTTTTATGGAAGTATCCCAAAATGCTCAGCTACTTTGTTCGCATTCCTCCTCAATCACTTTTGTTTTTTCAATATCATCCATGTTATTTAGTTTCTTTCAATCTGGATAACTAGCTTTTGTTTGAGTTTTTCAACCAGCGCCTTGTCCTTGTTTGGGAACATAATATCCGGAATTACTCCAAACAGATTTCAGAACTGCTTTTACCTCAATTCCTTCTGTTTTTTTCTTGCATTCTTCAAAATATTTACTAAGTTCTTTATCTTGTAACGAGCTACAATCAAATCCAATTTTTTCTCCACTCATTAATCTTTTGATAACAGTTGCAATATCCTTTTCCTTTAATTTTTGGTTTTTCGCCTCTTCAGGTCAAATCATTCTTTTTAAGTAATTAAAGGCAACTTCTTCTAAATTTCCCAAAAGACGAATTGTTTTTATTCAGGAGCTGTTAACTCATTCTCCATAACTTCACTTTTGTTTCTTTAGTTGATCTTCTGTGTGGTTGAGCATATCCTTTATTCCCGTTAAGTCCAATTCCAAAGCAACTCTTTTCTTTTCCTTGTCTTCGCCCATAACTTTAATTCATCAACTTCTAGGTTGATATAAGCTCAACACATCTTCCTCTAATTCAATACTTCTTTTGCCTCAAAAATTAGATAATCCTTTCAATTCTTCTTTACTTATATATTTCCCCGAATCTCTCAGTAAATCCCAGAGGTTTTTGTTACTCCCTCGCCCTTTCTTTCCGTATATTTCTTGGGCAATTCGACTTGCAATTCTAGGACCAAATCAACCCATGCTACTGCTTATTCTCCTACCTCCAAAGAGCTCTCTTGAGCTCTGGGAGTGAGAATCACTATTTATTACTTTATGTGGTCCCGCTCACTCTCAACCCTTTACGAACAATAAATCTTCACTAACTCCTTCACTTTTGAACCTTCAAGACTTGAAAACCGTACTATTCAAAAGAGAGACCAATCCAACATCAGACTCCAACGAATTACTAAATTTTGGTTTTTTAGTTAAATCGGGAGAACTTTCTCCGAAGTAATAAAGTTCATCTTCGGAATTGACTTCCAAACCATTATTAGAAGAGCCTATTCATCCTCCTATGCCCCCCCCAAATCCTGTTATAGCTCCAATTTCCAATAACAGTTTTTTTCACATTATTGCTTAAAAAACAATTAATCTTTAAAAATTATTTAAAAAAACAAATTAAAAATGCTTTGGAAAAAGATTCTTCTAGAGTTAGCTACAGTTAGTGGCTTCGGGGGGGGCATTGGTGGTTGATTTGGAGTTAATGGTCAAGGTGTTTCAATTGATTCAGAAGAAGAAATTTCATATTTAAAGGGAGAAAAATCTTTAAAGATAAATAAGGGAGTTAGAAGTAGCTTGAGTGATGGTTGAGGTCAAATAGCGGAGTTAGATCATACAATCTTAGGATCTTGAAGATGGCAAAGTGAGGGTGTAGGCGAAGATTTACTATTCATAAAAGGATGAGATAGGGCGGGCCAACACTAGAGAATAAATAGCGATAAACACTCACAAGCAGAAAGAGATCTCTGGGGAGGAAGAGGTATTAGCCTTGGAAATAATTGATTCGGACCTAGAAGGGTATCTAGGTCAATTGATGATATTGAAGTAGCTAAACAAGCAAAGTTAAAGAAAGGCGAAATAGATAGTTATTGGCCCATAATACAAAAATCGACACAATACCTAAATCAAGAGGATCTTGATGGAATTCAAAAATTTTGACAAAACAGAGACAGAGAGCTAGAAGAAGATATTTTTGGTTTATATAATGGTTGAAGCTGATGAGCCGAGAAATTTGGGAAAAAGATAGGCCAAGAAAAGGTAGATCTGGAGTTCGATATTTCGCAGATAAAACAAGTTTTTGAAATGAGTGAAAAGGATTTAAGAGATAGAAACTGAACTTACGGAGAATTAATTAAAAATCCTAAATTGTCTGCAGTTAGATTATTGGGAAATGTCGAAGCAACTATCTTTAATTATTGAAAGCATATCGCTTGACCTGAGGCTGACAAAGTAAAGAACTTAAAAGAGAAGAAAATTGCCATCGCAGTTCTTTCCTTAATTCTAGGTGAAGAGATAGGCTTTGATTGCGAAAAAGGAAATGGAGGAGATAAGACCATTTTCTTCAGTGAATGTAGTTCAACAATTAATGGCGGTAAAGTCAAAAGAGTTCTAAAAAGCACTTGACAAAATAGCAGTGGCCAATATTGAGTGCCTCTTAAGAATCATTGCGCGGCATGAAATTTTCACAGACCCTTAAGAGATAGGAGCAAAAAGCAATAATTGATAAAAATGGATGATGTTTCAAAAACTTCTTTATTAGATGAAAAATGTGAAGAATCTTCTTTGTTTGATTTATTTGATCCCAATAAAAAAATTAGACAAGAGGCTTGTGAAAGGTTATTAAACCCATGATTTGGTGATTCTGTCGAAGACAAAAGGTTATGTTTATTTCAATCTTCAGAAAACAATTACCTCTTAAGATTGATTAACTACATAAAGGTAATAACAATTCCTACTTGACATCACAAAAACACTTTCTGAACTAAGTGCTCTAATTTTGGGATTTAGTAAAGATTTTTAAAGTAAGAATTTATTTAACTTAAGTACCTAAATTCCGTAGTTCGAACATTTAGTCCAAAAAGTATTCCTTTTATTTCAAAGGGGAATTTCAAGAACTTGTAAATAAGTATTAAGTCTGAAATGGTAATTGAAATCTTCCAATTCAATTAGACATAATCTTTTATCTGTAACTATATCTCCGAATCAAGGTCTTATTATTTGATCACAAATTTCCCTTCTAATTTCTTTTGCGCTGTCTGAAAAATAATCTCAAAATCCAGCAGGATCTTCACATTTTTCATCCAAAAAAGCAGTATTTTTTATATCATCCATTTTCACTAGCTCTCTAGCATCCTTGTCTTCTATTTTTTCTTGTTTGTGCCATTGTCCTTGTTTATCTTTTGTCGGAGATCAATATTTATAAGAGTATTTTCAAGTACTTTTTAAAACTCTTTTCACTTTAACATCGCTAGTGTTGGATGAGCATTCTTTGAAATATTTATCTTTGTGCTCTTTCTTTCCTGTTTCACAATCAAAACCTATTTCTTCTCCTAGCATTAAAGCCATTACAGCAATAGCTATCTTTTTCTCTTTCAATTTTTTGACTTCTTCAGCTTCTGGTCAAGCAACATGTTTTAAATAATTAAATGCAGTTGCTTCTACATCCCCAAGCAGTCTAACCTGAGCTAATTTAGGATTTTGAAATATTTGTCCAAAAGTTCATTTCTTATCCCTTAATTCTTGTTCAGTTTTACTCAACATTTGCTTGAGCTTAGAAAAATCAAATTCCAGATCTACCCTGTCTTGACCTTTCTTTAACCCAAATTTGTCAGCTCATCATTTTCGACCATGATATAGACCGAAAATATCTTCTTCTAGATCTATGCTTCTATTTTTCCAATATTTTTGTATTCCATCGAGGTCTGATTGACTTAAGTATTGGCCTGATTGTTGTATTATTGGCCAATAACTTTTGAATTTCTCCTGATCAACTTTCTCCATATCTGCAATTGACCTAGATACCTGTCTAGGTCCAAATCAGCCATGCCCAATACTAATCTTTCTTCCACCCCAAAGATCTTTGTCTGCCTGAGAATGGTTATCACTAGATATTTTCTTGTGCCGTCCATCCCCATCTCATCCACTGATAAAAATTAAATCCTCACCTACACCCTCACTCTGTCATCTTCAAGATCCGAGAATGGTGCGATCTAATTCAGATATCTTTCCTCATCCATCACTTAAATTATTCCTCGCTTCCTTTTGTAACCTTAAAGTTTCTTCTTCTACCTTTAAATATGAAATGTCTTCTTCTGAATCAATTGAGACACCCTGATTATTAATGCCGAATCAACCACCAATGCCCCCCCCGAAACCACTCGTGGCAACTATCTCCAAAAGCAACTTCTTCCAGAGCATTTAATTTATAAATTTTTTAGTGTTTTATTTCTATTTTTACAGAAAGTTGTGATTGCGAAAAAATTTAATAAACGTAGAGAGAAATTAAGTAATTAAAAAGATTAATTACTTTTTTACAAGTTCTTGAAATTCCAACATGTATTGATAAAAATCCTTTCTAAGCTAAATTCTCCAGTTATGGAGTAGAAAAGTTAATTTAACTGTTTATTCAGTTAAAAGATAGCTGAAAATTATTCTTTACCCAGTCCTGAATTAGTTAGAAATTATTTTTGAATCTGAAGAGATGTAATATAGTTCTTTAATTCTTGATTTTTTTTCTTATTGTGGATTAATCTACTTAAAATTCTTCTCTTCTAATTCCCTATTTAACTTAAGAATTATTTTCTCTAAGCAAAGGAATTCATTTCTCTATTTTTGCAATTTCTGTTTGTAATTCCTTAACTCTTAAGTCATTGTTTTCGAACAAATTCATTGAATTCTTTAACTTAACTAAAGTATCAGCAACATTTGCTTTTAATTGAACAGTTGTGTTTCTTTTGTAAAGTGCAAAACTCTTCACACTGTCCATATATTGATCAAGTGCTTGAAGCTTACTACTATCTCCATTTGCCTGCTTCAATAATTCACTATAAATTTTTTGGAAATCTTCTAATTTTTGTAGTTTTTCCTTTAATTCTTTTACCTCTTGAGAGTTTTGCGACTGTCTTTGCAATTCTTCGTTTTGTCTTTTAAGTTGTTCAAATTCATCCTTAACTTTTGCAAGTGCACTTAATTCTGTTTCTTTTTCAGCTATCTTTTCTTTTTGCTGTTGTATTTCCTTATTTTTTTGTTCTATCTCACTATTTTTTCTTGATACATCTTGACTTAATTTCTCTTTTTCACTATTAACTTTTTCAAGATCTTTTAGTTGCTCCTTTAATTGAACTAGAGCTTGTTTTTCTTGTTCTAACTTTTTAGTCTTCTCTTCTAGTAACTTCTTATTCGATTCAGCTTCTCATAAATTCTTGTAACTTTCCTGTAATTCATATTCCAATTGTTCTATCTTATTGTTTTGTTCTACTATTAAATGATCTTTTTCAGATAATCCTTTCTCGAGGCTTTTTACAGTTTCTTGTGTAACTAATTTAGAAGACTTATTTAAATATTCTCTAATTCCAACTCCAATAGCTGCTCCACCAACTACAACCCCCCCCAAAGCTGTAATAAGGAGTCTTGCAAGAGCCATAATAATCTAATTAATTACCTCTAAATTTTATGTTTTATTTAAAAGTCTTTTTGTGGTTCTTAAAGAATAATGGAGGAGAATTGATCTTTTAGGTAGTAATCACTGGAGCTTAAAGTGAATACTTTATCTCCAGTAGATCAAGTTCCTCTCATTAAAAAGTGATTAATAGCTTTGGATTGTAGTCCAACATCTTGAGCTTTTTTAACTATATCTTGAATTAGCATATCTGGAGTCAATTTTGAATTTATAAAAGTTAAAAAACTATTTTCATCTTTTAAATCTTCTTCAGTAAATTGAATGAGATATACAGCCGCTGATCCTTCGTTTTGTTCTTTAGTGCTAAAAATATAGTTTTTTAAGGTTTTATTTTCTTTTTTAGAATCATCTCACATTAAACCTTGAAAACTATTCTTATCATTTCCATTTGTTCCATTGGTAGATGTACTACTACTTGTTTGTACAAAGCCACCTGAGCCATTTCCAAATAAGTGTTTTTTAATGAATTCTTTTAATAATTCTTTCTTTTTATCTAGACCAAATCACTCTAAGGCTTCAACTCTTTTGGAGTCATCTAGATCCTCTTTAAGCTTTTTATAGTCTGGTAATTCAAAAGCTTGACCTATAGAGCTCTTAGTTTTGGTTAATTGTGTAATAAAGTCAGCAAATTGTCTATTAGTTTTGATTAAGTCCACTTGAGATTCAATATTTTGTCACTTTATATAACCTTCTTTAAGTAAAAAATCAAGTATTTTTTCATAAAGATCTCTTGGAAGTTGTAATTGAGAGCCTCTAGTTAAAGATCCCTTATATCCCATCATCTCAATATTCTGTCCGTTTGCAGTTGTTTCTGTTCCTGAAGAAGTTTTTTTGATAGATGAAACTGAATATCTATCAACATTCCTAATACATCTTCTGGAATCTAAATTGCTAGCATCTCATTCTGTAGTTTCTTGTTTTTTATCTTTGGATGAATTTATTGGAGTTCAGAAGCTAGTTGTTCCATTTCCATTTCCTTGACCCTTAATAGGGTCAATAGGATTTGTTTCATCTTTTTGTGTACAGAATTTATTTCAACTTAAGGAATAAGCATAACTTCCAAAGAATTCACTCTTAACAATATTTCTTAGTAACTCTCTATATTCTTTTAGCGAGTTTTCTAATAAATACAGGGAAGTAATCAATATTCTCAGTTGAGATTTTTCTAATGTACTCTCCGCCTGCAAAGGCTTATTTAATAAATTGCTCATTGTTAATCAATCTTTAATAACTTCAGATTTAGAAGAAGAACTGCCCTTGGCACCTGAACTGCCTGACTCTTCTGCAGATAGTTTATATAGAAAACTATCGGAAATGTTATTGAGTTTTGACACTATTACTTCTCTTTCAATAGCCTTTGATAAGAGATCAATTAATTTATTACTACTTGTCGTGGGAGTCTCTCTTTTTCTTCTGCCCCCCCCAGCTGATAAATTGAAAAATTTCTTGTAATTTTCTGACAGTATTTGTTCTACCTTATCACCATTAGATGCGGAAGAAGTACTTGTTCCATTTGAATATACTTGCACAATATTATCAAAAGATATAGGAAGTAGTAAGTATTTTTTAAGAAGATAAAAGCTATGAATTTTTTCTAGTAAAAATTCTGCTACATCCCGCTTCATGCACTCCTTCTTCTCTTTCTTTTTCTTATCTCCATTAAAAGTTCAGTATTTATTATCTTTATTCTCCCCTTCTCCACTCACTTGCTTCGCTTCTAAAGTGGAACCATTTTTTTCCTTTTTCTTGCAATCAAAATACTCTTCAATTTTTGATAAATGTTTTTTGATTGAAGAACTAATGGTTTTTATATCTGCTTGATAATTAAGTTTCTTGAGGAAACTTGGAGGGTTAGGGGAGATAGTACCTAATTTAGATAGATAATTATTCCCTCGGGAATAATCTATCATTTTTAGATTAGAGTTATTTTTATTTCTGTTATCTCAGACTTTTAGATTGTCGTTTAACTCTGTAAGTTTTTTACTTAACTCTCATATAGCCACTAAGTTTTTAATAATTTCTGTACAACAACAAGTGCCTTCACCCTTTTCTCCATTTAAGCAACCTTTAATTAATAGGTAGTATTTGAGTAATAGATAAGAGAAGTTGGACTTTATATAAGCTTTAAATTCATCAATTAGTGAACTTTTACTCTTTGAAAGTTCTGATGCTTTCTGTCCACCTTCTAACTTAACTGGGAAAAAGAGATTAAAACCTTGATCATCTCTTCAGAAGATGATTCTGTTTTGTTTAGACTTTTCATCTTTGGAAGATCGATGAATTAAAAATTCAGCACTTGCACTTGAATTTTTAGTAATACAGAAGAGTTTTAATGGGTCTTTCTTGAGATCTAAGAATAAGTCAGATAATTTAGTAATTTCATAACCCTCCCCGACATTAGAAGCTTTGCAAGCATCTTCTCTGGATTTAAATATGTTTCTAGCAAAAGATTTATACAGGCTGGTGAAAATCTTCGAAAATCCTCCGCTAGATTCTGACGAATCATGCTCAGAACTAGAAGTTTGAGTTAAATATGAGAGAGCTAGATTTTTTTGAGCTGTATTAGAGCTAGAAATAAATTGAATTGTGCTTTTTTTCTTGAGCTCTTCTTTGACTTTTTTTTGATTATTTTTATTTGGTCCTATAAGATCCAATCAACTCTTGCTTCCGCCAGATCAGAGATCAATAGCTTGTTGAAAAGCTTCTACCTTTGAGGGATCGAAGTCGGGGAAATGAAAGTCAGGCTTCTCGGGAAGATTTATATTCTTAAATTTTTCTGAATATAAATTTTTAGTGGAATCTTGAAACTTATCTGCATAAGGAATTATTTCATGAACATAATGTCCAGCTTTATATTTACTTGTTCAAACTGCCATTAAAAACCCAATAAATGGAAGAGCTTTTCCAGTAATTGTGGAAATAGAACTAAATTGATGGTCTTTAAGTTGGTAATAGGAATCAATACTAGAAAGGTCTATTTTTCCTAGTATGAATTCTCTAAGGTTACTTAGATATTTTTCTTCATCCGAAATTCATTCTCTCTTTACTCTCTTGGCACTCTTTCTCTTTGCCGAGATTTGTCCATTAGTTTGAGCCTTAAGTACTTTTAAGTGATTAGCTAAAGACTTACCTACTTGTGCATATTTAGTTTTTGTGTAGAGGCTCTCATCAAAAATTGATTTAGCAATTTGAGTTGCGAATCCTCTCATTAATAATGGAACAGAGCTAGGATTTTTCGCTAAATTTGTAATTAAACTTACGGGAGTTAAGTGTTTTGTATCCCCGTTGTGAGAGCTAGAATTAATGAACTGATCTAATTGCTCTTTGAGTGAGTGTTGAAATTTAAGTGATCCAATCTTGCCATTGTACTCTGTAGCTACTATGGAACCAATGATAGAACCACCAATTAAAGGAAGAATTAAAAGTAAAATCCTCTTCCTTAATCGGGAAGTCATAGAAGACTATGAACTTCCTAAATTAAGCTACAAAGTTAGTTTCTTTATTTAAAAAGTTTCATCAAAAAAACAACTTTACGATTCGAAACTTTAAAGCAAATTAATTCATTAAATAACTTGGTAATCCATATTGGTTTATTTCAAACATCTTCTATATATAACTTTTTATCTAATTGTTTTTTTGCTTTCTAAGTCAAAATATTGTTTCCCTTTCTTTTTTCATTTTTTTAATTAAGAAATCTTGAAAATAAATAATTTTTGCACGAGCAAACTAAGACTTTCAACAAAAGGGAATATCGGAAATTAACAATGTTATTCTTTTAATTTGGATGTATTTGAATTTTTTTGAAGATAAATAGAGAAAAATTCAGTAATTCTCTTAAAAATACAATTTCATAGGGAAATTTCTTCCAAAATTTGAAAATAATAAAATAATTAGGCTTTTGTTTGATTTTTAGCAAATTTATTTACTTAAAAATTTAATGTCCAATGCTGTTGAAAAAGTTGTTATTGGAGTTTGGAACTCTAGCTGGTTTGGTTGGAGGGGGTGCTGGAGGAATAGCGAGTTCTTCTCAAAAAAGTATTGAATTTAGTGATGGAGACTATTCAATCTTCTTCAGTGAAAACTCATCAACTTTAGTTCGCAAGAAACAAGTTAATACAGATCTAAAAAAGAGAAACAGTTTAATTTCTCAGTTAAATTACAGTGTTTTGAATTATTGGAAATGACAGAGTGAAGGGGTAGGAGAAAATTTTCTTTTTATTAATGGTTGAGACAAAGCCGGAAAACCAATAGAGATAAAGAGTGAAACTCATTCGCAGAGAGGAAGAGAATTATGAGGAGGGAGACTTATAACTTTTAGTAATTATGATGGAGGTTGATTTGGCCCTAGAGATTTAACCAAAATTTGAAGAGATTTAGAAAAATCAAAGGAAATAACAAAAGGTAAATCATATTGACCTTTGATTCAAGAATCAAAAAATTACTTAACACAAAAAGATTGAGAGGAGTTGTCTATGTTTTGATCTAAAAGAAGCAAAGATCTTGAGGAAGATGTATTTGGACTGTGAAAAGGTAGAGAATACTGAGCTAAGCAATTTGGAACTAAAGATGGAAAAGTTGATTTGGAATTTAAGTTGAATAATCTAGGTAAAATTTTGAATTCAAGTGAAGAGGATCTGAAGAACAAAGGATGAAAATATGGTGAATTGGTTAGAAATTCCTTTTTAGATCGAATTAGATATTTTGGAGATCTTGAGGGAACTGCTTTTAATTACTTGAGAAAAACGGCTTGGGAAGATAACACAAGCATAAAAAAATTAAAGGAAAGAAATGTTGCAAAAGTCATTGGGAAGTTAATTTATGGAGAGGAAATGGGGTTTAAGTGTAATCGAGAAGATGCTGATTTAAAAAGTAAGTATTTTAAGGAGTGTGAGAACAACCAAAAAGCAAAATTAGGAAATTTTGAGTTGGTCTATGTTTTAAAGGCAACAAATTACAGTGACAGTAGTTACAAAGTTCCTGAAAAGGGAAAAGGAACCAGTTGAAAAAATCATCCCTCCTTGAGCGAGGAAGACAAAAAGAAGCTAATAAATTTTGAAAAGATTGAAAATTCTACTTTAATTTTCGAAAAATGTGAAGAATCTTCTTTGTTTGATTTATTTGATCCCAATAAAAAAATTAGACAAGAGGCTTGTGAAAGGTTATTAAACCCATGATTTGGTGATTCTGTCGAAGACAAAAGGTTATGTTTATTTCAATCTTCAGAAAACAATTACCTCTTAAGATTGATTAACTACATAAAGGTAATAACAATTCCTACTTGACATCACAAAAACACTTTCTGAACTAAGTGCTCTAATTTTGGGATTTAGTAAAGATTTTTAAAGTAAGAATTTATTTAACTTAAGTACCTAAATTCCGTAGTTCGAACATTTAGTCCAAAAAGTATTCCTTTTATTTCAAAGGGGAATTTCAAGAACTTGTAAATAAGTATTAAGTCTGAAATGGTAATTGAAATCTTCCAATTCAATTAGACATAATCTTTTATCTGTAACTATATCTCCGAATCAAGGTCTTATTATTTGATCACAAATTTCCCTTCTAATTTCTTTTGCGCTGTCTGAAAAATAATCTCAAAATCCAGCAGGATCTTCACATTTTTCATCTAATAATGAAGTTTTTCTCACATCATCCATTGTCACCAATGTTTTAGCATCTTTTGCTTCTATCTTTTGTTGTTGGTGTCATCTTCAGTTGTCACCTTTGGTCGGAGCTCAATAACTATTAGAGTATTTTCAAGTGCTTTTTAAAACTCTTTTGACTTTACCTTCTCCAGCCCTAGATGAACATTCTTTGAAATATTTAGTTTTATGTTCAGAATTTCCGTTATCACAATCAAACCCTATTTCTTCTCCAGAAATTAAAGCAAGTATGGCAATAGCAATTTTCTTCTCTTTTAATTTTTTAACTGTTTCAGCTTCTGGTCAAGCAATATGTTTTAGGTAATTAAATGCAGTTGCTTCAACGTCTCCGAGTAGTCTAACTTTAGATATCTTAGGATTTTGAAATATTCTTCCAAAATTTCATTTGTGATCTCTTAATTCTTCTTCACTTTTATCCAACATTTGCTTTAACTTTGAAAGATCAAATTCAAGATCTACTTTTTCTTGACCCGCTTTCTTTCCAAACTTTTCAGCTCATCAGTGCCAACCATTATATAGTCCAAAAACATCTTCTTCTAGTTCTCTACTCCTGTTTTGTCAAAATTTTTGAATTCCAACAAGATCTGCTTGACTTAAATATTGAGCTGATTTTTGTATTATAGGTCAATAGCTTTCTAATTCCTTCTTTTCTAACTTTTCTTTTTTAACTTTTTCCATATCTTCAATTTCCTTAAATACCCTTCTAGGTCCAAATCAACCTTGCCCAATACTAATCTTTCTCCCTCCTCAAAGATCTTTTTCTGACTGAGAATGCTTATTGCTAGATATCCTCTTATGTGGCCCAGCTCCATCTCATCCTCTGATAAAGAGTAAATCCTCCCCTACACCCTCACTTTGTCATTTTCAAGACCCTAGAATTGTGTGATCTAATTCAGATATCTTTCCTCATCCATCATTTAAATTACCCCTAACTTCCTGTTTTACTTTTAAAGATTCTTCTCCCTTTAAATATGAAATTTCTTCTTCTGAATCAATTGAAACACCTTGACCATTAACTCCAAATCAACCACCAATGCCCCCCCCGAAGCCACTAACTGTAGCTAACTCTAGAAGAATCTTTTTCCAAAGCATTTTTAATTTGTTTTTTTAAATAATTTTTAAAGATTAATTGTTTTTTAAGCAATAATGTGAAAAAAACTGTTATTGGAAATTGGAGCTATAACAGGATTTGGGGGGGGCATAGGAGGATGAATGGGTTCTTCCAATACAGGGTTTGACATTAATTCCGAGGATGAGTTTCATTTTTTCAGAGAGAGTTCATCCGATTTAACTAAAAAAACAAAATTTAGTAATTCGTTCGAGTCTAATGTTGGATTGGTCTCTCTTTTGAATAGTACGGTTTTCAAGTCTTGAAGATTTAAGAGTGAAGGAGTTAGTGAAGATTTGTTGTTCGTGAAAGGTTGAGAGTGGGCGGGACCACATAAAGTAATAAATAGTGAATCTCACTCCCAGAGCTCGAGAGAGCTCTTTGGAAGTAGGAGAATAAGTAACAGTATGGGTTGATTTGGCCCCAGAATTGCAAGTAGAATTACCCAAGAAATATACGGAGAGAAGGAAAAAGACATAATAAAAACTTCTGAGATTTACTAAGAGATTCGGGGAAATATATAAGTAAAGAAGAATTGAAAGGATTATCTAATTTTTGAGGCAAAAGAAGTATTGAATTGGAGGAAGATGTGTTGAGCTTATATCAACCTAGAAGTTGATGGATTAAAGTTATGGGCGAAGACAAGGAGAAGCAAAGAGTTGCTCTTGATTTGGACTTAACGGGAATAAAAGATATGCTTAACCAAACAGAAGAACAACTAAAGAAACAAAAGTGAACTTACGGAGAATGAGTTAATGGTTCTTGAATAAAAACAATTCGTCTTTTGGGGAATTTAGAAGAAGTTGCCTTCAACTATTTAAAGAGAATGATTTGACCCGAAGAGGCGAAAAACCAAAAACTAAAAGAAAAGGACATTGCAACCATTATCAAAAGATTAATGAGTGGAGAAAAAATTGGATTCGATTGTAGCTCGTCAACTGATCAAGAACTTAGTAAATATTTTGAAGAATGCAAGAAAAAACCAGAAGGAATTGAAGTTAAAGCAGTTCTGAAATCTGTTTGAAGTAATTCCGGATATTATGTTCCAACGCGAGGAAAAGGCGCTGGTTGAAAAGCTCAAACCTTAGCTACTTATCCAGATTGAAAGAAACTAAATAACATGGATGAAATCGAGAAAACAAAAGTTATTGAAGAGGAATGTGAGCAAAGTAGCTGAGCATTTTGGGATACTTCCATAAAAATAAGACAAGAATTATGTAAAAGGTTAGTTATTCCTTGATTTGGAGATATTGTCGAAGATAAAAGATTATGTTTAGTGGAAGTTAAGGATTTTAATTATCTTCTTCAATCACAAACTTATTTCAAAATATTTGATTTTCCGACTTGACACAATAAAAATGCCTTCTGAACCAAATGCTCTAACTATGGAATTTAAAAAATCAACTGTTTGCTTATCTAATCCAAAAACTGATTTTTAGAAATTAAATAAAGCAGAAAAATTATTCTGGGATTAAAAATAAGCCTTTGGATTAAAATTATCCATTCACTTTAAATTGTTTTTTTCATCAAATAAAATTGAACATTCCTTTCATCTTCAATTAACTTGACAAGAAGAATCTTCCAATTTAAAACTCATGACGTTTGTGCTATCCCCTGAAGAAGTTGCAGTAACATTTACCTCGCCACCAGTATTGATTGTTTTAGGTGATATCTTGCTTGTTTGGCAAGTTAATGATTGATAATCTGTCGTACTGAAAGTCCTGTCCTTAATGGAAGGCACTTGTAGATAAACCTTGTTGGAATCAAGGCGTAACTTTCAATTAGTTCAATGATTTTCTTTATTGGATTCCTTCGTTCCTCCTCAAGATAAACTACTACCGTTTCCATCGACAACATAAAATGCAATACTATCCTTGGCATTATTAGTATCTCATTTTCCTCCTGCTTTAGCTGTTAAGTGAATTTTATAATGCCTACCATGTTCATTACAATCTAGAATTGGTTCTGTCACACTGATCTTATGCATATCAATAATTTCATAAAAATCACTCAAACTCTTGAAATAAAAAATAGAAGGAATTGCAAAGGAGATACAAACGTGACGGGAAATAAAGTTCAAGAAGAAAACGTTTTTTTGACACTAACAGATAATGATTACAAACTTGAATACAATCCAACAAAAAGTAATAGAAGTTAATTTTTAAAGATAGAAATTTTTCCGTATTTGTTACTTTAGGTTTAGGAAGAAAAATTACTTAAATTATTTTTTCAGTTGTTTGAAACTAATAACCTAATTTTTTAAGACTTACTTTTTCAATCCATAGAACTTAATCAAGTATTTATTCCTTTAGATTGCAAGAATTTTTGTACTTGTTGTTTGTAAGAACTTTTTTGAAGAGGAGCTCCCAATATTAAGTCATATTGAGGAGTCTTGAAGTTACCTTCAACTACTAATTCTTTTGATCTAAGGGGAATAGACATAGAATTTTTTGCTTTGACTCCCTGCTCTCCTATACTTTTAACTGCCACTAAGTTCCCACTTCCATCTATAACCATCGAACCAGAAGATCCCTTGCCCAATGGAGTTCCCTCTAAGAGATAAAAGTGTCCCATTCTATTTAACTCTTCTCCTCCCCAATTTAATTTCAAATTTGCAAATCTTTTGGATGCCACATGTCCCTTTAATTTCGATTCTTTAGATGAATATCGGTTTTCTAGATCTCTTGATAGTCTATCTGCTCTCAATTTAGATTCATTTCAATTGTTGGAGTATTTAAAAATATCATCTTTGTACCCAGGATAACCAAGACTGTAAAAGTTGTCATTATTTTTACTTATTGTTTTTGTATCTAAAGGATCACCAAAGATATTTATCATATTTTTTGAATTAGTTGTATATTTATTGGCAAAATTTCTAGTAATCTCTTTTGCAGATTTCTCATTCTTAAATTCAATCTCTATTACTGCAAAATCTTTGTAGTTATTCTTTTTAATCTCTCAATTGACGTTTTTATCAAATAAGTCTGTAGCTACTCAAAATAATCTATAGTTTTTTATCTTGTTTTGACTAATAGCACCTCAATTCGATTTCAAAGATCTTCCGCTTGATTGTTTTGAAAGATTTAGATCAAATATTCCATAATTTTTCGCAAAATGACAACTTGCAGTAGTACTTAAAGGATATTGAGAAGCTAACTTAGTAAGTTGAGTGTTTTTGGATCTACTTTTATTAGATATTGGTAATTTCTGTTCATAAGGATTAGAGTCAAATAGTCATTTTCTTACAACATGTGCATTGGTTGCGATATATCAAGTAGTAGGGTACTTACCTTCTTCTGGAAGTTGATAGTCTAATATTCAGCCAGTTCCACTATCACAAGAGGAAAAAATCTTAAATGTGTAATCATTTAACTTTTTGAAAGCAGAATTTGCCTCTTGTTTAATGCTTATTTTTTCTGAATTTTTTTTAGTAAGCTGCTTGTTCTTAAGAGAAACTAATTTTTTCGGGAGGGGCGTTAATTGACTATTAGTAGTTAATCTATGAAGTCCAAAAGAGAATCCAGATAAAGCCGGAACAGAAACAACGCCCCATTTTCAAATTGCTATAGGACTTTAGTTTATCTTAAGATTTTCAGAATTATGTTTTCAACCCATAGAACTTAATCAAGTTTTCTTTCCATATTTTTCTACTTGTTCCTTATAAGAAGTTTTTTGACCTTCTGCTCCTAATATCAAATCATATTTAGGAGTCTTAAAATCTCCTTCTACTTCTAGATTTCCAGATCTAATAGGCAATATCATTGAGTATTTTGCTTTTTCTCCAACTTCCCCTCTACTCTTAAGTCCTATTAAATTTCCTTCTCCATCAACAGTCATTGATCCGGAAGCACCTTTACCTAATGGAAATCCCTCTAAAAGATAGAAATGTCCCATTCTGCTATATTTCTTTCCTCCTCAATCAAGTTCTGATGCGTTAAATGATTTTGCAGAAACATGTCCCATTAATCTTTTGTCTTGATTTACTGTTGCGCTCTTTCTAGGATCTTCGGCTAATTTTTCTCCTGCTAAAGTTTCTGGATTTCAGGTTTTGGAATAACTAAACTTGTCGTTTTCTTTTGTTGGATATCCCAAACTGTAGAAGTTTTCATTGTTATCTTTTAATCTTTCTTTACTAATAGGACTTCCAAATAAATTAATTGAATTTTTTGAATTTTCTCCACCATATTTGGTGGCAAAATCTCTAGTCATTTCCCTAGCAACTTTCTCGTTTTGAAATTCAATTTCTATTACTGCAAAGTCTTTGAAATTATTGTTACCTATTCCCAAACTTTGATTTTCATCAAAAATATTCAACGCTGTTCAAAACAATTTAGGTTTTTTGATCTTTCTCTGATAAATAGCTCCTATATCAGACTTCATATTTTGTCCACTAGATTGTTTTGATAAGTTCATATCAAAAGCTCCATAATTTCTCTTGTAATAACAATTATTACCAGAATACAGGGAATAATACTTAGATGAATAATGTGTGTAATAATCCTGATATCTTTGTCTATATTCACTTAATTTTTCTGGAAGAACTTGGTTATATGGGTTAGACTGATCAAAATATCATTGTCTAATTACATGGGCATTTGTGGCTATGTATCAAACTAAGGGATATTTATCTTTTTGATCAGGAATTTGGTAGTCTAGTATTCAACCAGTACCAGTATTACAGTTTGAGAACAACTTGAATGTGTAATCATCAAGTTTTTCAAATACTGATTCAGCTTGTTTTTTAATTTCTTCTTGAGTTAGTTGCTTTGTCTTGGGGGGGGCTATTGATTGAACTGAATTTTCTAAATCAGTTGTTTGTGATACAGGTATGGTTGAACTTTCTTGTGATTGTTTTTCGTCTTCGAAAACTGATACATCTTTAGTGGATTCAGCTGTGGAGACGCTTGATTGATTTGATGAGTTTAAACTTAATGATTTAAAAGGATTAACAAGTGCTTTAGTTGACACTAAAGCTCCGGATAGAATAGAGGCTAAAACAAACCCTCACTTTAAGGCTAACAAGGGAAAAGTTACTTTATTTAAAGATTATTTAAAAATCTTTTAAATGATCTTTTATTCATTTTTAATTTTTTGATTTAAACGCCAATAGATTCATTATTTCAAAAGTTCTGGGAAGTTTCAAGGAGATGGTCTAGTTACATTTTCAGATTTCTTGAATGTAGATGACGAGGAATTATTGTGAACATCTGATTTATTTATTTCTTTCACATTAACAGATGGAATGGATCTATCAATTGTATTAGTGGCTACACAAATACCTCCTGCTCCAGTAATCATCATTGGTAAAAAATATTTAATATGCAACAATGTGAAAGATTAATCAGCCTTTACTAATTCAACTTTTGGAATAAATTCTCCCCAATTAATCCTATTTCCCATTCCATCTTCTATTCCATGTAACGTTATTCTTAAATCTTTATTTCTTCCAAATAAAACAGATTTAATATTCCCCAAATTAAAATGATGTCCTAATTTTGTTTTGTCTGAGGCAATTGCTATCTCTATTTTTGCGTTTGGCTTATCACTTTTGCTGAAGAAACTAACTTTTTCAGGATAAAAAATTTGGGTTCCTTTACAGCCTGATGTAACTATCTTTTGTCTAAGTTTCTTTTGATCTATAAGGGAAAGAATACCTAAAGGCCCCTCTGCCTTTTTTTGCTTAACATAACCTATCTTTTGAGCACCTGTCTCACTTAATAATTTCTTTCATTGTTCAGTTCATCCATTGCATCAATAATTTGGATCTTCATCCTTCAACAATGAACTACTTCCGGTATTTCACACTTGACTATTCACTGTTTGAAAAATTTTGTCTGTCTTGCTTCATTGGAAATATCTTTTTCCTCTAAATAAAACAGCACCATTTTCTCCTTCGACAATCATGACTACCTTGTCATCATCAGCAAAATTTACTTTAGAGTTATTAAACTCACCGACTCTAGCAGGTCCAAAAATTGAACCTGAGGCAGATGCTCTATAAGCTCCCTCTGATTCAATAAAAATACCCTCTCCTTCTTGTTCTTTACCTATTAACTGGATTCACTTTTTACCTTGTGAATTGGAAACTTTCATTTTCACAGTACTGTCAGTAGCAAGCAATTCTGGGATAATAAAACTTCCCCCGCCAAAGAGGCTACCTCCCCCGAATAGCAAGGAAAACAACTTGCCACCAGTCATGAAATACTATTTTATTCTTGACTTATTAAAAAGAAATTTTACTTTAGTTTACATGCTGGATCTTCAACAGTATATAAGTCACAAATGGAATTCAGAAACTTTCCTTCATAATTCTTAACTGTACTAATATTCTTTTTCAACAACTCTATTACCTGATTTATTGATTTAATTTCTTTGGTTAATGTTTTTATTTGTCCGAAGAGTTGTTGAATGTTTAAAGAAATGCTCTTCATTTCTTGTTGAAGAGCAATTTCTTTGGCAGAAAATGCAGATAATAAAAGATCAACAGAAGCACTTAAAGTTGCTTGATAATTTTTCATCTTAGAAACTGTCTCCTGAAGTGCTTTTGCCATAATATTTGCTTCTTCTATTTCCCTATTAGTCTTTTCGAGAGACTCCTGAACTTCCTTTAAAGCTTCTTTAGCTTTTTGACTGCCAGTCCCTTCACTAGTGCCCCCCCCAGTGGCAGGCGCAGATCTTTTAGCTCTTGAAGGTGTTGTTGTGCAACCACTTCCTTCCCCATTCTCGTTTTTTAAAGCACAAATAACTTTTTGAAAACCCTCCTGTCAAGACTTTAAGCCTTTTGTTAAGCTAACTAAGCTTTTTTCAGCTAAAGTTAGGGACTCTTTAGCTTTTTCGAACTGCAACTTTTTAATTGTTTCTTTTCCCTTATCTTCTATTACCTTCTCTAACTCCTTGAATTTTTCTTGAGCTTCTTTATACTTGGATTCCAGCTCTCCCTCCGCCTTAAACAGCTTGGTAAAGGCTTCCAAAATCTTACGAAAATTAATTCCTTTAATTTTGTGTAATCAATCTAGGGCGGAACTATATTTATTTTTTGATTCTGTTAAGGTCTTGCTGACTTCTTTTTCTTTACTGATTAATACAGACAGATCAAAATCGGAATTAAAAACATCTTTCTCAAAAATTGGTCTAATAGTTCCTGATATTATTTGGGAAACTATTCCTCCAACGCTACCTAGTGTTAAAAACCCTAAAGCTAAACTAGTTAGCTTAGAGAGAGTAAACATTTGTTCTTACTTGCTCAATAAGCTAAGTTATTTTCGCAACACAAATCATTTAATAGTTTTTATCAGTAAAACAAATAGATTTAAAAACTAATAGTTCTGACCATTAAAGAAACAATATATTAGATTAGTTAAAGTTTCAAAAATCAAGTCCTATCTAGGAGTTGAAAGCTTTATTTTGTTCCGCATTCTTTATTCTCGAAAGTATACAAACTACAAATAGCATTAAGAAACTTTCCTTCATAGTTCTTAACTGTACTAATATTCTTCTTCAATAACTCTATTTCTTGATGTATTGTTTGAATTTCTTTAGTTAATTTTTGGATTTGTTCAACAAGTTGTTTAATTTTTGAAGAAATATCTTTAATTGCTCGTTGAATCGAAGATTCTTGAGTAGAAAGTGCAGATAGCAAAAGATCAGAGGAGGCGCTTAAAGCTTCTTGATAAGTTTTCATCTTTGTAACTTTCTCTTGAATCTTTGCTGTGGCATTTTGTATTTCTGAAATTTGGTGATCTGTTCCCTCTAGAGCTTTTTTAACTTCTTCTAAGGATTGCTTGGCTTGTTCGCCCCCCCCGCGGCTGTTGTATCAGAAGATGTAGATCTTCTAGCTCTTCTTGAGGAGCTGGATGAGCAACCATTTTCTTCTTTTCCCTCATTATTTAAGGCACAAATGATTTTTTGAAACCTTTCCGCCAAGACTTTAATCCTTCACTTAAGCTAGTAAGTGCCTTTGAGGCAATATTTAAAGATGCTTTTGTTTTATCGGCTTGTAACTTTTTCATTGTTTCTTCACCTTTTTGATTCAATACCTTTTCTAGATCCTTTAACTTTTTTTGCGCTTCTTTATACTGTGACTCCAAACTTACTTCCGCATTAAATAATTTGTCAAATGCCCCCAAAATCTTGTGAAATTTAATTCCCTTCAGTTTGTTGAGTCAGTTTAAAACAGAACTATATTTGTTTTTTGAGTTAGTTAATTGCTGACTAATTTGTGTTTCTGTAGTTATAAGTTCAGACAAATCAACATCTGATTTAGAAATATCTTTTTTAAGAATTGGATTAATAGTTCCCAAAACTGTTTGGGAAACTATTCCTCCAACGCTACCTAGTGTTAAAAACCCTAAGGCTAAACTAGTAAGTTTGGAAAGAGTAAACATTATTTTTCTAGATAAATTGGAATTATTGGAATTAAATACTTAATGGTAAACAATACTTCAAAATTCATAATTCTGAAATTAATTAAATTAAAGAAATATATAAGTAATGTTTAACTAACGTGTTATTTGACACAGAAGGATACTTTTTTTCTATTTCTGGTGGTTGAAAAAAAGTATTAAAAACAGGACCTTATAAACAGACTGTAGCAAATAGAGAAGTGAGATTAAGAACTAATAGAGAAGACTGAAAAGATAAAGATTTATATATTCGAAAAGCTAAGAAAATTCATCGATGAGAGAAGGTAGATTGAGAAAGAATTCGAAGATATTGATCATGACGTTGAGATTGTTTCAAGGGATTATTTAGAAAAATTTCTAATTTTTTTTCTCCTAAGCCAATAGATATACCTTTACATTAATTTTTCTTAGACAAATCTTCAAAAACAAGTTTTATATCGAAATTAAGAATTTTGTTTTAGATTACACTCCTGTTTTTCAACTGTATATAAGTTGCAAATGGCATTAAGAAACTTTCCTTCATAGTTCTTAACTGTACTAATATTCTTCTTCAATAACTCTATTTCTTGATGTATTGTTTTAATTTCACTTGTTAAAGATTTGATTTGATTAGAGAATTGTGTAATTTTGGACGAAATTTCCTTAATGGATTGTTGAATGGAAGATTCTTTAGCAGAAAGTCCAGTTAATACAAAATTAGAAACATTACTTAAAGCTTCTTGATAAGTCTTCATATTGGTAACTCTCTTTTTAAGTTCTTCTGCCATAGTATTAGCTGTTTCTATTTGTTGACTGGTTTCTTCTAGAGATTTTTGAACTTCTTTTAAAGCTTCTTTAGCTTTTTCTCCATTCATTTCACCATCGGCGCCCCCCCCGGCGCAGATCTTCTAGTTCTAGAGGATGAAGATGTAGATGTACAATCACTTTCTTCTTCCTTACCATTTAAAGCACAAATAATTTTTTTAAAACCATCATTTCATTCCTTTAAGCCTTTTTGCAAACTAGATAAACTCGCTTCAGCAAAACTTAGAGATTTTTGGGCTTTTTCGTAATGTAACTTTTTTTGCAACTCCTCGCCTTTTTGTTTCAAAACTTTTTCTAATTCTTCTAATTGCTGTTTCGCGGCTTTATACTGCGATTCCAAATTTTCCTCTGTCTTAAATAGTTTGGTAAAGGCTTCCAAAATCTTATGAAACTTAATTCCCTTAAGTTTGTTTAGTCAGTTTAAGGCGTTAGTATATTTATTTTTTGAATCAGTTAATGTTTTGCTGATTGCTTGTTCTGAGGAAATTAAAGCAGACAAATCAACATCTGATTTAGAAATATCTTTTTCAAGAATTGGATTAATAGTTCCCAAAACTGTTTGGGAAACTATTCCTCCAACACTACCTAGTGTTAAAAACCCCAAAGCTAAACTAGTAAGTTTGGAAAGAGTAAACATTAATTTTGGACTGGGAAATAATCTAAGTTATTTCCACAACAAAATTAATTTAATTACTAATTTTTAGCAGTAGGGGGATTTAAAGATTCATAGTTTGACAATTAGAAAAACAATGTATCAGACTAACTAAAGATTTCAAAACACAATGTCCTTTAGGTTCATGAGTAGAACAAAAAGCTCAAGCTTTAGTTTTTACTACAAGAGAGGTTCTTTTACTTAAAAAATAAAGTGCTACTCCTTTTTAATTTCTTTTAAATAATTTTTGATTGAGATTGCTGCTATTGCACCATCATTCATAGCAGTAACTATTTGCCTTAACTCCTTATCAATTACATCGCCTGCGGCAAATAATCCCTTTAAATTGGTTTGCATATGTTCATCTACATAAATAAATCCAAATTTATTTCTCTTTAGATCCAATTTAGAGAGAAAATCAACCTCAGGAAGTAAACCAATAAATATAAATACAGCTTTGGCTGATAGTTGTATTTTCTCTCCAGTTTCAACATGCTCAACTTCCAAACCACTAACCTTATCTCCCTCCACTAATACACGAACTGGTCTGTACGGGGTATGTATAGAAACATTCTCTTTTTCTTTTAAATCTCTTAAGAGAATTTCATCTCCCCTAAATTCTCTTCTTCTGTGAACTAATTTAAGTTTGGAAACTATTGCACTTAAATAAATAGATTCTTCTAGTGCACTATTTCCTCCCCCAACAACTACAACTTCTTCTTCTGAATAAAGATTTCCCTCACAAATAGCACAATAAGAAACTCCTTTACTGTAGTACTCTAATTCATTCTCTATTTCTAGTTTTTTTTCTCTAAGTCCTGTAGTGATTAAGACAGAAATGCTCTTAAATAAATTTCCTCTACTAGTTTTTACCTCTCAAATATTGTTATTTTGAATTAACTCTATTACTTCTTCTATAGAAGTCTTAATGTTTAATTCTTTTATCTGAGAATAAACATTCTCTGCTAATTGAATGCCATTTCTATCTAAATAACCAGGATAGTTATCTATAAATAGTGTTTTGTTTAGCTTTCCTCCTACAATCGACTTTTCTAGTATTAATACTTTTAAGCAAGCTCTTGCGGCATAAATAGCTGCTGTTGCTCCTGCTGGACCAGCCCCAATAATAATTAAGTCTCAAATTAAAGTCAAATGACTTTAACTATTTATAATGGTGGGACTAATGGGGTTCGAACCCATAACCGCACCCTTATAAGAGGTGTGCTCTGCCCGTTGAGCTATAGCCCCTTGTAAAAAACTTTAATTTTCTTATTGATTAAGACTTTCTCTTAATCTAATTTATATTTACTAGGGTCTTTTTTTAAAAGTCAATAGTAAGAAAATATATTTAGAACCTCTTGCTTTTCTCCAAATATCTTTTTGCTTTAGTCTCCGGCTTAACTGCCGGAGTTAATGGTTGAGTTTTTTCGGGGGGGGCAGTTAACTTGGATTCTAGTTCTAACTTAAAAAACTCTTTAGAACAACTTAGTTCTAAGAGTGAAAGTCAAGACCAACAATTGGACAAAGAAGGAAAAAGACTTAAGAGAGAAGCTACTGAAAGTACTAAGAAAAATCAAACAATAACAAGTAAAAACAGTGATGTCAATTCTAAGAGACAAGAAAGAGATAAAGCGACAGAAGGGGTAAAGGAACAAAAATCTTCTTTGGAAACGACAGGACAGAAACACAAACAGGAAATCGAATCTAAAAATGGTGAATTAAGTAAAAAACTACAAGAAGAAATTAAACAATTTAATGACGATGCACAAAAGAAGTGAAATGAATACTCAGAAAAAGTATCAAAAGAATTCAAAGAACAAGAATCAAAAATAACAAAAACTTTGGAAGACCTTAAAGCATCAAATCAAGAGTTAATTAAAAGAGTCGCTCAATCAATCCAAGAACTTCCTACCAGAATATTTCAAGAAAAAAGAAAATAAATCTCTTCAAGCCAATTATTGGCTTAAATTAAAGTTAGAGTGTTATGTCTACTATGTTAGAAGCGAGAGAATTAAGATCTGGTCAAACTATTCTCTATAAAGGTGAACCTCATTTAGTCTTGGATCATTCTTTCAATAAAACAGCTATGAGGGGAGGAATAGTTAAGTGCAAGCTTAAGAACCTTTATACCAAAGCTATTTTTATTGAAGAAATGTCCAACATGAGACTAGAAAAGGCCAACTTAAATAAACAAGAAGTTGTCTTTACTCACAGAGATAAAGATTTACTTAAGTTCTGCGATATGCAAACTTATGAGGAATATGTGTTATCTATAGAGGAATACCGATGAGCTAGTAATTTTTTGGAAGAGGGTATTACATTACAGTTAGTTTGATTTCAAACTAACTTAATTGATTTTGTATTACCAGAAAAGGTTCAATTAACTATAGTTGATTTAACTCCAGTTAATGGTGAAGTTCAAAAGGCAAAGTTTGCTTCTGGTCATGAAACTTTAGTTCCTCTTTTCTGTAAAGAAGGAGATAAAGTATTCATCTCTACAGAAAATGGAAAGTACCACTCAAAATAGAACTTTATTTCCGTTATCGATAATCTTTCTCCCCTTTATATTCTTATTATTTCTAGGATTTTCGATATATTCTTGAAAAAATAGATTTGGTTATAAGGGGAATAAAAGTTATTCCTCTAGATATTTTTTCTTTAAAAAAATCTACTGAACATTTACTCAACTAACTTTCAAAAAAGAGGTTTTAGAAAGTTACAACCTATTAAATAGAAAAGATGTTTTTATATTTGTATACAGCAAGAGATTAAGTTGACCTTTACTTTCTCTTGCCTTTTTGATAACTAATTATTATCAAAAGATTTATCAAAAAAGACAATTTTTTAAATTCTGTATTATTTCTAGGACTAAACCTAATTGATGATTTTGGTTGTCTTCTTTAGATCCTTTATCTAAAATGCCAAGTTCTAAGTTTTTTAAAGAATTTGATTGTCCAATAATTTGTTTTTCAAATTCCATCAAGAAATTAAAAGATTTAGCCATCAAATCTTATAAAACAATAGTGTTTTTTAGATTTGAAACATACTTTTCTTGAAAAACTGGATTCTTAAATACTTTTAGGGCTATAGGTAAACTGGACTCTAATGAACTACTAAGAAATGTAAATAAAGCTGAATTAAAACTCTCTCAAATAATGAAAGAGTTTTAAAAGTCATAGATTTATTTTTCTATTTGTAGTATTTGGAGATAATAAATCTTTGCGCACTAAATAAATTTTTCAGATGTTCATAGAAAAACTCTGAAATAGTTATTTAAGTACATCTAAAACCCTCTATAAATCATTAACATTAGAACCTAAAATAAATTTGAGTTTTTCTGACTTTTAAAGTCAGGAAGGAGGGGTAGGTAGCGAAGTGGTTAAACGCATCTGACTGTAGATCAGATACCTTTTTAGGTTACGGGGGTTCGAATCCCTCCTTGCCCACCATTTGTTGGGCTGTAGCCAAGCGGTAAGGCAATGGACTTTGACTCCATGATGCGACGGTTCGAATCCTTCCAGCCCAGCCAAAAGATTCACTAGCTCAGCGGAAGAGCATTTGGCTTTTAACCAAAGGGTCCTGGGTTCGAATCCCAGGTGAATCACCACTAATTACTCCTTATTAACTCCTAAGTAAAAATAATTTATTTATAGTTAAAGGAGAAAGAAGACTCACTAGCTCAGCCGGCCAGAGCATTTGGCTCTTAACCAAAGGGTCCTGGGTTCGAGTCCCAGGTGAGTCACCAAATTAATTTTCTGTTGTTCTTCGCCCCTAATTAATTAAGTTAGAATATTATGGGCGAGAATCTGCTGGGGTGGCGAAATTGGCAGACGCCCGGGATTTAAGACCCCGTGCAATGAACTTGCGTGAGAGTTCGAGTCTCTCTCCCAGCACCACTATTTATTTTTTGAAATTTGGCTGGGATCTAAAAGAAGAGGCTAAAATTAAAAGTATTCGCAGCCATAGTTTAGTGATAAAATATTTGCCTTCCAAGCAAAGGATGAGGGTTTGATTCCCTTTGGCTGCTCCACTATAAATTTTTCTTAGGGCTGAATTTTTTTAATTTAGTTTATAGAATCTTAATAGTAAGTACCAGTAAAAGATAATAAATACTTAACTATTTAAAAAATAGTTAAGTGATCGCCGACTAAATTGAGAATATCGTTTAATTTAGGTTTATTTAAAGAACAACTTAGGGAAGACCTAAGTGTTTTTGAATTTAGTTTTTTAAAGAGGGTATTTTCCCATTCTGCTTTTTATTTTGGAGCTTTTGGACTATTAGTATCTAGTCTAACTGCCCTAGCTGAATCAAGCTGGTTAAGTGGTATTGCCGGTAATGGTTATTTTGTTGGTGTAGGAGGAGCATTAGCTTTATTTACTGGATTAGCATTGATGTTTTATTACCTACCTAGGTATCACAATAATCCATTAGAAGTTACTCCTAAATTTGTAAAAAGAGCTTACTTTTGTTTGATTTGTACTTATGGAATTGTTTTCTGCGTTCTATTTCAAGGTTTGAAATTAATTTCTTTGCTCGGAAAAGGCAGTTCCACTTGAATGAGTTCAAGTCTTATGTTGGGAATAGTAATATTTGGTTCTTCTTTAGTAGCCTATGCAATCCCAGTTTTGATTGGTTTGGGGATGAGAAAGATGTCAAGCGTTTTCAAATTATCTAGATTCTTAAGAGCTTGTTATGTTACATATTTTGTACTAGCTTTGGTTGGTTTCATTGTGGCATTATCAATGAGTAATGGTGGTTACCATTTGTATAACGCTTTAATGACTCTTCTATTTGGAACAATAATATTTATTTCTCCAATTTTGTCTGTTTACAGAATGAAAACAGTGATTAGATATATTGATCCAAAAGATATGGTAGCTATTAAAAGATGAGAATTGTTTTTTGTATTTGAAGCATTAGCTCAATTAATGCAAATGGCTGTTTTCTTAACTAGACTATTTGCTAGTTTCTGTATGGGATGTATTGGCGGAGGAGCGGAAAAGAGATAAATAATTTAGGGCTACAGCTCAATAAACTACCCTTAAAGTTGCTCTATTTCTAGCCTAGCTTGGTTCGGGCTGGATAAATAGCTATAGCTAATGTGATTTTAAGGGCTTAAAAGTTTTTAAAACTTAGTCAACAGATGTAGCTAGAATTTACCCCTTTAAGAAAAAGGGGTAGCAAACTTAAATTTCTGGATTTAAGTTACTGGAATGTTTCTACTCTCAAAAACAGTAACTAATCACCTACGAACTAATCTTTTTTCGACTTCTGCAATCACATTCTTTGCGGGTTGTTCTGCTTTTGTTCAGATTTCTACAGACAATATTAAGGGAATTATAGATTCTTCGCTTTCACCTTATTCTTCTTTACCTAAAAATAACTTATTCATAAAAACAGGAAAGTCTGAACCCTATATGGGTGGGGCTAGCTTCACTGTTCCTGTAGAAGTTACAGTTACAGATGCAGAAGTAAAAGATGATGGCCCTAAAGAAGTAAGAATAATAACTCCTTTAGGTTGATTTACCAAATTTGATCATACTCTTGCAAAGGAAAGAGCTGCGAGAGTCGCAGAAACTAAAGCTGATTATGGAAGTGACTATTGTATACCTATGACTGGACTTAGATCTATTTATACCAATTTTTGGGTTAGGCCAAAAATTAGATTTAAAGGAGTTTGAGACGCACAAATTAAAGGTGCACAAGCTTTAGTTCCTAGGGAAAACAAAACTTACAAAAGAGAATGCGCTGAATACACAGAAGAAGCTCCCATTGACAATGAATTTTTGGGAAAACTAATGCATGACTATATATATCTTTGGTTTAATAATACATCCAAAGCTAGAGATGGAGAAGGATTAATTACTTTTGTTAAGGGAAGTCAAGGAGATGCAAAAGAACAGAAGGAAGAATCTATAAAGAAAACCTTAACTCCGTTTTTAAAAGAGAACGGCGACAAAAGAGAGAAGTCAGGTAGTGAGAATTGTTGACAACCACACAAAAAAGAAAAGTGGTGTGGAGCAAAAACAATTACAAGTAATAGTAAAAAAAATGAATTTGGATTTGATAATAACAGTTCCATTAAATTTCATGGAAAAACAAATATCACTGAAACGAAAGCTCCGGAGGGGATATTTGGGGGTTGAAAACAACAAAATCAAAAAGTTACAAAAATAGAACTATTGGCGGGCGATGAAGCAAAGAGAATGACTGAATCAGAATATCTAAGAAAACATCAAGAAAGACGAAAAAGCAAGATGAAGATAGAAATGGAAAATATGCTTTTAAATTCCCAACACCTTGACGTTAGAAAAATCCTTTCAGAATTTAGAAAGGATTTTCAAAAACATTTAATACAACCAGTTGCTGAATTAACTTCTGAAGTTACTCAAGTTACTCAGGAAGTTCAAGAAACTCAAGAAGAACTTTGGGAACCTCTTGAACATAATCCTTGATTAGATGAAGCCGCTAAAAGAACAATTCGTAGAAATAGTAATGGAGCAGAAATTGCAAAACTTTATGACAAGTACAGATATCACCAAGACAATCAATTATTAAGAAGAAAAAGATCACCTAATGAAAAAGATCAATTGAAATTCAATGTCCATAGATCTGTCCAAATATCTAATATTGGACTAACACAAGTTTCTAGCGAAGGAAAAGATAGTACCTTCGATGGACACTCTTTCAAAGTAATTGCCTATGAAGATGAAGCTGAAAGAGGCATTGTTAATCCAATAAAAATCATTAAGGGAAACCCTCTTTTCAGAGCAAGAGAGAATCAAGAAAACCTACTAAAAGAGTTCATCAAAAACTTTGATGAACCTTTCTATGCTCCTTCAATGATCCCTATGCTCAGAATGATTTCTAGAGCAAAGTTCTCGGACAGTGATATCAAAAAAGAAGCAGCGGAAGTCATCAATCACAAAGAATACGTAGGAATCAGAGATACTCTTCATTGGTGAATTGACTATCTTCAATATCCTTGAAGAGATACTTGAAATATTCCTGCAATTAAAGCTAAGGAATATGAACCAATTATGTACAACAAACTACAACTTTGACTTGAAGAGATCTTCAATAGAACGTGAAGTTCTAATGGATCAAGAATAATCTTTAACTTCACATCTCCATATGAACACTACATATTAGGGAAACAACTACTACCGCAACTAAAAATCCCTATTAATAACTTCAAAACTATTGGTTATATAGATCAACCTACTGCTAGTTTCACAGTAGTTTCTCCAGAATATGCAAGAATACATGGTCTAGAACCTATCTCAGATGAACAATACAAAAACTTTAGAAAGTTAGTTAATAACCTGTGACTAAGTCAAGAAACATGAGAAAAATATTATGGAGGATTCACGCTAAATGGCGAAAACAAAAAACACTTAGTTAATGTAGGAGAAAAACAAATGATTATTGTCGGGATTGGTCAAACTCCCGACTTTCTTTATCCTGTTCAATCTTGAATAACTATTCAACCGGATAAGAATAAAGAAGCCTTGATATATGTAGATAACTATGGATTCAATGATCTAAAAGAAAGGGGAACTATTAAATATCAAGAACAATACATAACCATTGGATTGCCAGAAAATGTTCTATCTAAGGGTCCTAAAGAAATAAGTGCTTACAGAGACAAGCTCAAAAAATTCATTGATGACAAGATGAAAAACTACAAAGACTATTACCACTTAACACTATTAGGAGAAGACGCGGGTAATGAGCAACTATATAGTATTAGAAGTGCCTATATTCCTACCTTCCAATCTAGAGTATGAGAGGTTTCTTATATTCTTTCCTCTGCAGTATATGTAGTAGTTCTACTACTTCTATTTATTCTTATCAAGAAATATCTGAAGAGTAACCTATATCTATTTGGTAACTTTGTGGCCAATGGAATGATTAAGGTAGATGTACTACTTAATATCTGTCTATTTACCTTTGTACCTTTGGCTTTAGCCACAACATTAGGTTTCCTATTGTCTTGGGCTATGCAATCAACTTTCTACTCTATTGTTTCTGCTTTCTGGTACTTAACAGTTCAAATGAATCCATTAGGAGCATCTAATGCTCTTTACTTCATTTTGAAAGTATTAGCCTTCATGATTCCAATCTCATATTTCTACTCTAGATACACACTTAAAGACAATACAAGTGACTTATTAAAGACTACATCCTCAATGAAGATAAATAAGTTAACTCTACTTATTTATCGAATTATCTATAAGTTCTCTTCTATGTGGAAATTCAAGTCTGTTCTTGTCTTTAATACTTTAGGTCAATCAGGCATTCTTTCTATGACTTCCATTATAGGATTTATATTCCTTAACTTTTTCTTACATAATCATGGTCAATTTGCCAAAGTAAGTAAAGCAGAAAAAATACTTAAAACTCATGAATTTGAAATGGATTTTGAAACCCCCACTGAACAATCTGGGGAATACAAACTTGCAACCTACCAAGATATAGGGAAAAAGATAAGTAATGGTGCGGAAGATGTTTCTAAAGCAACTAATGGAGATCACAAATACTACATATACAATCACAGCGAAACTGATCTTTTGGGAGAAGTTTGAAGTCAATATAAGGGGAACAAATTAAATGGGTACGAAGAAAAAGGAACATGTAGATACGACGAAGAAAGAAAGGCGAGGGCTGCGCATTTTAAGAACTTGTTCTGTCTGATTTATGAAAATGGCCAAAACAATGGAAAGTGAAAAGTTAAGGAACCAAATGGAGGAGGAGGAGGAGGAGGAAAGAATGTTTTTACAGATAACCCATATTATGTAAGAAACAAACAAGTTTACAGAGGTAAGCAAAGGAGTATGAAAGAACTTTTGGAAGAATATCCAAACTATTGAATTATTTCCTCTAGAGATCAAAGTTTTGTTGAATCCTCTTTGAACTTCTTTAAAAACAAAACTTTAATGAGAATCTTGATAGACCTAGATGTTGAATTTACCTCAGATTCTGGATATCAAAAATACAACATTTGAGATCAACAATCTAAAGAATTAGAAAAAATTCAACCATTAATTCAAAAAATGGATGAAAACAATTACAACTTATTCATCCAAGATTTAGTTAGAAGCAGATATGGTCCGTTATTTGTTTCTAAATTCATGAATAAGCATGAAGTTGGAAGTTCTTCGAGCAATGGTAGTTCAAGTAGTAGTACTGTAAGTGTAAGTTCGGTGGCGACAGGTGCTAGCCAAATACTTTCTAAACAAGGAGAAAAATACAAAGGAAAGAGAAGTTGATATTTCAAAGGAACTGATATAGGTAGAGAAGATCAATTGACTAATGTGAGATATGGGGGTTCTGGATATTTTGGTTGAGACACTCAATATCAATGTCACATTCCAAACAAAAACTTAACAAAGTCTGAAGGAAAATACAACTGTTCAAAAGAAGTAAAAGATGCATTCGAAGATGGCATCTACTATCTAGATGTTCAAAAAATAATCTTCTTTAATGATGCTTCAGATGTTGATAAAGATCTTTTGGTTATCTACAATCCTGAATTTTTATACCTAATCTTTACAGTTGTTGAGGAATTTGCTAAACAAAGAGAAGAAGTAATGAAGAATGGAAGAGGGTCAGGTCCAGAATACACTTTGCCAATCAAGTATACCTTCGGTAACATTATTCACTCTAAAAGCGAAAATGGCACTCATCTAGTAACAACAGTAAGCAGTAGTGGTAGTCAGGAACCTGCTTACTATTCATCCAGTATGAAGAATGGTGGCTTCGACCCAACAAAAACTCCTGATGGTGACCAAACTTATACTTGGTCAAAGGGAATGCTGAAAAAAAAACACGAAGAATTATCCCCAGACACTAGAATAGTGGGTCTAAAGCAAGATGCTAGAGGTGCTTTCTACAAGCTTTGAAGTGGAGACCAACTAATTAATTCTAAGCTTTACAGCAATGATACTAAGGTAAATTCTGAAACTACAAGTGAATATCCAATTGTAATTAACCAATTTGCCGCTAAAAAATATGGTCTACGAGTCGGAGATACTATCACATTCAAGCCTGAAAACCACTACACAAGATTTACCTGCAAATTAAAGCCTGTTCCGAATGGAGAACAACAAACTCAGACTGCCTCAAACGGAAATGGAGAATATTGCCAATTATCTGACGATAGAAAAACTTGAACAAATTCAAAAATTAAGGAACATACTCTAAAAGTAGTAGGAATATTTGATTCCTACTACAAAGAGTCTTACTTTATGTCCCAAAAAGATCTAAATACTATCTTGGGACTAAACCCGGATAAAGGTTTCAACGGAATCTTTGCACCTAAAAGAGAAGGAAGATATCCTGAACAGCTAAGTATTTCTCTTTCTTCTTACTCCGTATCAGGAATTTACACAAATATACAACAAAAACTTGGTAATGCGGCCTTTATTAATTTACTAAGAAATCCTGCACCATTTAAAGAAGCTAATAAACAAAGAAAAGAAGAAGAGATTAAGAAGATGTCAGATGAGGACTATAACAAACACTATAACTACAAGATTCTTGAGAATACAATAGGTAAATCTTCAATAGGTTACGATGAATACTTAAAGACTGCAGGTAACGGTAATGGATCTTCTGGTTCATCATCATCATCATCATCATCATCATCAGCTGAAGGAAAACCTAAATCTCAAAGAGAATCTTTTATTGAAGGAGAAGCGCAAAAACTAGTTTCCAGAGTATCTCAAGCCTTTAGTGAATATCCTAACCCTATGGGTACAGCTCTAAAGGGTCTAATGAACCACAGTATAGTAGGAGATGTTATCTTCAATAACCTAAGTAACTTAACAGATAACATCTCCTATCTAATAATCTTTGTTATCTTCCCATTATTACTAGTCAGCTTGATAACAATTGTTTATCTGTTAATTAAAGATCTAGAAAATGTATTTGTGACTATGAAACTAATAGGATTTGGTGCTAAAGAAAATAGTACTCCAATAATCTTCTACCTATTGTTCTTACTATTCTTGTCTTCACTTGCAGGATCTTTGATAGTTCCGGCTGTGTTAGAAAAATATGTAAGTATATTGTTTAATAGTCAATCTATACTCCTACCATTAATTGCAAGTAATGGATTAATGTTAGGAGTATTTGGTGTTCTAGGAGTTATTTACCTATTCTCAATCTTTAAATCCTATGTAAAAATTAAGGGAATTTATCTTCCAGTATCTATTAAATTACTGGTAGGATAATAAGGTGGTTTTCTCTAAATATCTTTTTGCTACTATTGGAGGACTAACCATAGGTGCAAATGGAATCGCTTTCGGGGGGGGCATTATTCCTAAAGAAAATAACTTATCTTCTGCGACGCAGAAGATTAATGATTCTAATTCCAACTATGAACAATCATTAAAGAAGGAAGAGGAAAGATTAACTAAAGAGGGAACCAGTAGTAAAGGAAGAAATTCTTTAATAAAGAAAAAAGCAACGGAAACTAATGATAAATCAAGTAAAAGAGAAAAAGCTGGAAAGGAAGTTGAGAAGAGCCAAAATAGTTACAAAGCAAATAGTGAACAGGTAGTTCAGAAACTCAAAGATGAAGGAGAGGCAGTCAATAAATCTTTAAATGAAGAAGTACAAGCTTTTGTTTCTGGTGCAAAAAGTCAATTTGAAAATTATCAAAAAAAATTAACTTCAAAATTTGAAGAACAAACTCAAAAAATTCAAAAAATAAATGAAGACATGATTAAGTCCAATAAACAATTAATCGAGGAAGTTTTTGAAAAAATTCAAAATCTACCACAAAGAATTTTTCAAGAAAATTCTCTTAGTACAAAAAAGTAAAGTAATAAATAATTCTTAAATCTGTTAGTTAGTTGGTCTTTAAGTTAATTAACAAAATTTTTACTTTTTTGCTTTTAGATTAAAGTCACTTAAATCTAGTTCTCTGCTTTGATATTTTTCAAATAGTTTGTCAAAATCCAAATTTCCATTATTTCCATTAACTTTAAATTTGTAAGTTCCTGAGGGGAAAACTGAAAATAAAGCTGAAGACTGTTTTTTATCTTCAAATTCAAAATTATGTAAATTCCCTGAATAATCAGTCAAACTGTATTGAACTTCTCCTGTTATAGTTCCCTTCTTTAGTTTCTCCAAGGAATAAGTATTTGTTTGTCGTGTTACTTGATGGCTTGTGCCATTCAAAGAAAGAGTCACATCTACTTTGACAGGAGTTATTAAACAATTTTTGGATATTGGAGCTGAGGAAGTGAACATATTCTTTAAAAAAGAATCTTTATTGAATTGCCTAGAAATTTGACATTTACTCCTTATTTTGTCAAGTCAACTTTGACCATTACCATTTGTGCCTGTGTGTGTTACTTGTGGTCGTTGGGTAGATTTCTCTGAATAAAAGAGAAATATTAAGTTAAGCTGATTCTGTAATTTAAGGAATTTAAGAATCAGTCTTAAGAGGTAAGAAATACTTTCAGAATTTTTATGTTTGTGAGAGCTTGAATATCAATCTAGTTGGCAATAATTATCGTTGCTAGAAGTAGATACTGTTTTTTCGAGATTATTGAGTTTGGAACCCTTGGGTAGACAATATTTTCATCAATTTTCTTTATCTAAATATTTCAATGGAAACTCTGCTAACAAATCAACAACTTTGCCGTTTTGTTGTCCTGTTAAAGAACCATTTTCTTCAATAAATAGTCTTGTTTGAGTGTAAAAACCAAAAGGTTTAGTTCATTCAATAGATTTAGAGGAAGACATAAATATTCCAACCGAGGAAAGGAATATTGCTCCCAATGCAGAAAATTCTTTTCAATGGTTTAATAAGAAATTCACAAGAAACTTCTATTAGATTTCTTAATTAATTTACTTAACTTTTTATTTCTCTTTCTCTCTTCTCAAAATGTCTGCAAAAAGAGCTCTATTTTTCAAGAATTTTTTGAAATATTGAATATATGAATTGGGGGGGGATTATGCCGAATATAAAATAATATGTTTATTTCAATTTTCTGAAACAATTATCTCTTGATATTTCCGGTTTTATTTACCTAAAATACCTAGATTCCGTAGTTAGAACATTTTGTTCAAAAAGTATTTCTATTATTTCATAAAGGAATTTCAAGTACTTGTAAATATGTATTAAGTCTTAAATAATTGCTAAAGTCCTTAACTTCAAATAAACATAATCTTTTGTCAGGAACCCAGTCTCCAAATCAAGGTCTTATTATTTGGTCACAAATTTCCCTTCTAATTTCTTTTTCTCCTGCGAGCAAAAAATCTAACAAACCAGCAGGATCTTCGCACTTTTCATCTAATAATGAAGTATTCTTTATATCATCCATTTTGACAAGTTCTCTAGATTCGGTAGAATTCAACTTGTTTTGTTTATGCCATTGTTGTTCTGCACCTTTTTTTGGAGCATAAAAACTCCCATAATGCTTTCAAGTACTTTTTAAAACCCTCTTTAATTTAACTGCATCGCCTGCATTGGCAGTGCATTCCCCAAAGAATTTGCTCTTGTATTTTTGCTTCCCCTCGTCGCAATCAAATCCTATTTCCTCTCCCGACATTAAAGCCAATATAGCGATGGCTATCTTTTTTTCCTTCAATGTTTTGACTTCTCCTTCGTCTGGTCAAGCAACATGTTTGAAGTAATTAAAGGCAGTTGCCTCGACATCTCCAAATGCCCTAACCAAGGATAATTTAGGATTTTGAAATATTTGTCCAAAAGTTCATTTTTGTTCCCTCAATTCTTTTTCACTTTTACTCAACATTTGTGTTATCTTAGAGAAATCAAATTCAAGATCTACTTGATCTTTACCTTTCTTTTTTCCGAATTTCTCGGCTCATCAGTTTCAACCATGATATAAGCCAAAAATATCTTCTTCTAGTTCTCTACTCCTGTTTTGTCAAAATCTTTGAATTCCATCAATATCTTCTTGAGTTATATATTGAGCCGACTTTTTGTATCTTTGGCCAGTAGCTTTGTAATTCCTTCTTATTTAATTTCTCCTTATTAACTTTTTCCATATCTGCAATTGCTCTAGACAATTGTCTAGGTCCAAATCAAGTATTTCCAACACTAATATTCCTGCCTCCTCAAAGATCTCTTTCTGCCTGAGAATGTCTTTCACTAGATATTCTTTTATGTGGTCCCGCCCAATCTCATCCCCTAATCTAATAAAAAGTAAATCTTCACCAACACCCTCACTTTGTCATTTTCAAGATCCTAGAACTGTGTGATTTAACTCAAATATTTTTCCTCATCCTTCACTTACATTACTCTTAACTTCCTGTCTTATCTTTAAGCCCTCTTCTTCCCTTAAATATGAAGTTTCTTCTTCTGAATCAACTAAAACACCTTGATTATTGAGTCCAAATCAACCACCAATGCCCCCCCCGAAACCACTTGCTACAACCAGCTCTAAAAGAATCTTCTTCCAGAGCATTTAATTTACGAAGTTTTTAGTATTTATTTTTTATTTTTAAGGAATTTGGTTTTTTGCCAGACTGTTTTCTAGTGACTGAAAAAAATATTTTTATTATTCCAAGGCTTTAAGTATTGAAATCACTTGAATAAAGTCTCTATGAAAGATAATACTTCCAAAATTGAAAAGTACTATTCAATTACTTTTCTTGGTTCTAGTTTAGTTAAAAAGGTAATTGAGTGCAATCAACAAAAGTAACTTCTGCGTCCAAACTATTACTAGATTGATGATTCTCAATACTATAAGTAACCATAGGATAAGGGTTACTCATAAATTTAGGATTTGGACAATACTTTTGTAGTTCTTTAAGATCAACCTTTGGTTGATTGCTATAAAAAGAAAATTTCGAAGTTAAGCCCAAAGGAATAGCAATTACTCCAGTTAACCCAACAACAGTAAGTAAATTCTTAACACCAAGTGGGAACATTTTCTAAATTCAGAAACTTGATTATTTTTTTAACAAGCAGGTTACAAATAGTACATCGCCGCCCCCCCCTCCGCCGTTAGATGGTTCCGTCGAATACACTACTGAACCATAGTTAGTCATTGGCTGAGGATCTGGACAATATTTCTTTAATTCTTCCATATCGTAGACTTCTTGTGCACTTTGGAAAGGAAAAATTGTAGTTAAACCGACAGGAACATCCACTAACCCAGATATTCCAGGTACAGTTAATAGACTCTTGGAACTGAATATCAAAGCAGAATCTTTGAAATTAACTAATTTATTCAGAGTTTAACTGCCTAAGAATGAAGCATTTGTAATAACTTAAGGAATTAACAAAATTTATTGAACCTATATGTCAATAAATCTAAATACATTTTTTCTTTAATTCCTCGTAAGTTAATTCTCTTTTTCGAACCTTATTAAAGAGAGAATTAACAGAACAGTTGTTCTGTTGATCTGGTTGTTTATAGAAAGTTAAGGGTCAATTTACATCAAAAATCAAATATTTTTGAGTTGAAGTTCCATTTTGAGTTTCGATTTTCTTTAATTTTTTGGAATATTCAAATATTCCATATCTCAAAGAACCTTTTAACTTTCCTTGTTTTAATCTCTCAATTGTAAGATTTGATGTCTCAGTAGAACTACTATGGGAACTGGAAGTTTTTGAAATATCCAGATGAATCTTCGCTGTAGAGGGCGAGAGAAAACAATTCTTAATTGAGGTTTTTGGTTCAAAAAATAAATCTTTGATAAGTTTCTTTGGAGAAATATCCCTTAGACCACAGGCTTGTTTGATGGATTCCATATATTCGGTCCCTTTTCCGCCATTGTGTGCAACAGAAGGTCTATAGTTAGTTGAATCATCATAGAACATTAATATGTTCGCTGCATGTTGCAACTCAATAAATTTAGTAATTAAATCCAATAAGAAGGTTACCTCTTCTATTGGATATTTTTCTGTATGGTAATGCAAATAATTTAATTTACAAACTGTAGCTTTCTGGCCTGAAGATACTGTTGATTGAGTTCCACCCTTAATTAGTGGAGAAGTTTCAGGAATGCAATATTTGTAGTTTTTGAAAGAACCAAGTTTTGCAAGTGGAACCTCAACAATTAAAGCTGGATTATTTGTTGACGAGGCGGAACTTATTAACTGAGAAATTTGTTGAATGTTGTACTGACCTCTCAGTTTTTGGCCAGTTTCTAAAAAATTAGAAATTCCTGTTTGCGAAATTGCCTCTGCTCCATTAATAAACAATCTGACCCTGGTATATAGACCATTTGAAGAAGAAAAAGTTCAATTGGAAGTCTGAATTGTGGAAAGAGTAATTATTGGAGACAGAATTCCCGATAGAGTGAATAAACCCACTCATTTGTTATTTAGTCCAAAAATAATCTCTTAAATCTCCTACTTTTCTTTAGGTTATTTAAAAATTATTTAAAAATCTAGTCCAGACTAATATCTGTAGGGAAAATAACACTTACAAAGATCTTTCAACCATTCTTTCTATTTCACAAAAATACAAAGATATTGCTTAATAATTTTGTAGAAAAACTATTAATTCTTAAGAATTGAAAAGAAATTTATTTTTCCTCAAATTAACTATTTTGCCATAGTTTTCTATGGCAAAACTTAAGGAATCTAGGATAGAGTTTCGAGTTGTTAAAACCCTAAGACGATTAGGTTATGAATATGCACGTGGTCAAAAGATAGTCAGGAGAAGTAAAAAAGAATTTTTAATTCTTTAGGATTTGAAAAGATATTTAGGAAATAATTATCTTTTCAGAAAAGTATCTAATCAACTACATGAACTTAGTGAGAATTATAACTTAACTATCTTTGATCTGATTCATCAATTAACTCCCTTAGATGAGCCAATAATAAATTTTGAAGAACCAAATAAGAATATTTTTAGAGCCATCAATCAATTAAAGATTTATGGTCCTAAAAATAATAGAATTCCTGATTTTTTGGTCTTCATTAATGGAGTGTCAATAGTGATCTTTGAATTGAAATCTATTCTAAAGTCCTATAGAGTTAGGGGTTATAGAGGAGTTTGAATTGACCAAATGGGAGCATTAATGCCTAAAGCGAAATTACAAATTAAAAAATATTCTCGAGATATTCCTGAGTTATTTAAGTATCTGTTATTTTGTATAACTAGTGACTATAAAGAAATTTGATATGGTGCCATTAATAAATGGTATGGAAAGAAATGAAGTGAAATCAACTTAGATTCATTTTTAGAGAATATTTTTAATCCCAATAAATTATTGGGATTTATAAAGAATTACATTTATTTTTCTGATTCTTATTACTCTGATGTAGTTACATACAAAGATTATTGTCGAATTGAGATCTTGATTCGATACATCGAATCAGGTGTAAAAGAAATATTTATTTCTCGAATTAGATATTGAGTTTCATTAATTTGCTTAATAAAAAATATTTTCGAGATAAAAACAGAATTACAAAAATATGCAGTAATTTGAATCACTGGGCCCAAAGATCAATTTCTTTATCAAAAATGTCTAAGTTCCCTTAAATTTTTGACTAAAGATATTTCACAAAATAAAAAGAATGATTTAAAGGAAAACTTATTAGAAAGAAGTATTTATTTTGTCAATATAACAGAGTTTTTGAAAAATTGTTGCTTGATGAGCAATCAAACCAATTTAATCTGTATTTCTAAAAGTAGATATAAATCTATTATTTTGTGGTGAGAAAAATTGAAATTTAGACTAAATAATTTTTTTCAAATAGATTTATTTAACTCCCGAGTTGATAACTTAAAAAATTCTAGCTACCTAGAATATTTGAAAACAGCATTTCCCGGCTGCATTCACATTAACTTTTCTTTTACAAAGTACTTACTTACTAAATGAAAAGTTAAAAAAAATTAACTAAATAAAAACTTTAGAAACTAAGCGTTTAGGTATCAATAACATCCATCCTTTAAATTTGAAGTATTATGGCTTTGAACACTAAGACTCTTGTTGCTATTGCAACCCTTGGCGGAGGTTTCATGGGCGGGGCTCCCTTATATCTTTGACAAGCAAATAAAGGTGCCACAACAACCTATTCTGAAAAAGCACAATCTACTTCTGATAAATCAAGAGCGAAGTAAAAAATAGATGTAAAAACACCACAAAATAGTGAGCCACAAACCGTAGCTAAAGGAAAATGCAACATTTCTGATCTTTCTGCAGATTTACGGAACTTTCTTAAACAACGGAAGGGGGATGAAAGTCTTTATTATTCTGTTTCTTGCAAAGATACTTTTGTTAAGGGAAGCTATATGCCGATGCCTAAAGATTGAACGGGTTTATTTCCCAAGAAACCTTTAGATGAATTATTTTCTCCTAAAGTTGGATCGAGCTTCTTAATGGATATTGAAATTGCTCAGGAAGAGGGAATTCGAAGTCGTGTTGTGATTATCCTTAAAGGAACAAATAAATCCACCATTAAAGGAGAATTGGAAGATATATTGGAAGAAACAGATTCCGACAATAGATCTATTGTTTTTTCTTTAGAAGAAAATAATCAAACACCTAAAGAAATTTATCTTGTCCTTCCCGAGAATAAAGCAGATAAAGAAAAACACTAACTATAGAGTTTTTTAGTATTTGTTCTTCCTCTTTCTAAAGTGTCTGTAAAATCAGTGAATAGATTCTATGTCTGTTAGCTTAAGAGCTTTAGTTGCAGTTGCTACCCTAGGAGGTGGTTGTGGTGGCATTCCGCTTTTGTGTTACACACAAAGTGCTGTAATCTCTACACAGAGTGATGGTGAGTTGGTATCCGAATCTTATTCTGGAGAATCAAAAATGGAAGATCAAGAAATTGAGTTAAATGACCGATGTTCAGTGATTGCGATGCCACAGGAAATAAAAGATGTTATTACAGGGCATAAGGGAGTTTAAAGAGACTACATTTCAGTGTCTTGCAAAGGTTATGGTTTAGTGGGTTCGGAAGATTGAACAGCTTCTCTTTTGTCATCACTATTTAAAGATAGTAAGGCATTTACTCTAGGACAATCATTGAACATAAACTTTCAAACTACTACAGGTCAGTCAGAGATTAAGACAACTCTAAAGAGTGACGATTTTAAGTCTGAAATACATGGTCAATGGAGTGAGACAGAAATTAAAAAACCAGATTTAAGAGGTGGAAATAAAAAGACAGTTATCCCTATTGAAACTTCTGAATCAAACAAGAAGCCTTATTCTGTTTATCTTTCTTTGTAGGTCTCTTTAAAAGTTTCTTAATCTTAAATATCTTTTATCTACTAGAAATTAGAAGAAGAATATTTGATTGCCATTATCCGTCAAAGAGAATTCTTGACTATTGCATATTAAAGTATCAAGACTTGAACTATTCTCTTTTGTCTCTAAACTACCACTGTCTGTTTTTAGAAAATTAAGGGAATTCTTTAATAAGAATACTTGCTTCTCGTCGAATGTGTCATTTTCGACTTCTTCTTCCTCTTCTAATTCATCCAAATCCGAATTATTATATGTTTTAGGATATAGCTTGGTCCATGATTCATTGCCATTAAATAAAAAGACATTCAGATCATATTTACCTAACTCATGAGAAGTTGTGGAAACCTTTAATTCTATCTTTTCTACTTTATTGGCAACAAAAGGCTCTTCTATTAATTTGGAATGATTGCCGTTATTGTCAAAGTAATAGAAGGCAGGAATTCCCTTTTTCGTTTCATCCTCGCAAACTCACAACTTTAAATGTTGTGATTCAGCAGAAGATGAAAGTTTTATAGGCTTACAATTATCTTCTTGTTCTGGAGAAATTTTAAAAATTTTGGTATTTGCTGAATTTAAAGAATTTAGATTTACTCTCAATAATGCAGAAGAAACCATTGCAGGAATTCCTACAACTCCAATTCCCAAAAGAGCTTTAAGGGGAAAAATCATATTGTTTTAAATCCGGTTGTTAGATTTATCTACTCAAAAACTCTAAGCTTTTATTTTTATACTATTATTTTCCTTGTAAAAAGACTATTTATAACTTATAAGAAAACAACTTTGAATTAACCTTTTACCGAGGTCATTTTAGTAAAATTTCTCTAAAGTTCAACTTAGAGATTTATTATGGCTATTTGAAAGTGAGGATTAGTAGGTGTTCCCGCAATTTCTGGGCTTGCTATTGGTGCTCAGCAATTTATTCAGTCCTCAGAAGAACTGCCCCCCCCAGAATGGGATGACCTTATGGAAGTAGATCCTTCAGATAGAGGGGATAGTGATCAAGAAGAAGATTCATCTGACAACTATTCGGATTCAGAACAAGAAGTATCCCAAGTTGAAAGTTCTCTTGTAAGTCAAGAAACACAAGGAGTTAAGTCAGAAGCTAATCCAATTTTTGAGAAATTAGACGATTACACGTTTAAACTATTTGCTTCATGTAATGGCGGAACTGGGTGAATACTAGACTATCAATTACCTAAAAATGGAAGTTATCCATTAATTTGATATATTGCCACAAACGCACACGTAGTGCAAAAATGATTGTTTGATTCATCTAATCCTTATAAACAAATACTTCCTACAAATAGAAAGGGTCAATGAGATAAAAAATCATATTATGCAGGTCAAGTAACTAAAACTTCATTGGGAACAGCTGACAGCTGTAATTTGTCTAATAGATATGGATTATTTGACTTCAACCTATCCAAACAAAGTGATGGACTAGCTAAAGGTTCTGATAAGGGAGCTATTTTCCAAAACAAAATAAAACCTCCTAGATTGTTCTGAGTAGCTGTTGATTTCTTTAAGAAAGATACTTCTTTGGATGTAAGTGATAATAACTTCAAAGACTTTGCTGTGGTAGAAATTGAATTCACTAACGAACAATCAGCTAGAGAAATTACTAGAAATTTTGCAGATAAATATAAATTAGGTTCTAATAATGCAATAGATGTTTTTGCTCAGCCTATAAAAGCTTCTGAGGCAAAAGATAATAATGAAAACTTTTATAGCATAGGATATCCATCCAACAAGAATGACATTTTCAAATATGCTAAAAGTTGGAATGAAAGAACTTTAGTTGCAGATAGATTGGGAGAAGATAACAGAAGTGTTTCATTTGTTGGTTCAAAAAAAGTAGAAAAAATAAGAGGGCATGCAAATACCCAATCTTTTTCTAGTTTGAGATTCAATTGAAAAGGAAAGGGATACAACAGAATGGGTCATTACTATGTGATGAAAGGAACTGCTATGGGTAGAGGTTCTTCTGGTTCTATGACTATAGATAGTAAGGGTAATTTAATAGGTGTTAGAACTATATCAGAAATTGGTAGAGGGGCAAAACATTCTTGATTTATTCCTCTAAGATCTGAAGAGTTGAAGTATGAAGGTCATTTTAAAACTCCTAAATATGACTTAATACTTGGAACTCATAATCAAAAATCTTCTTACAAACAACAAATAGAGAAATATATTACAAGTAAAAAGGGAGTAGAAACTTGATTAAGCAAGAGAGGTAACTGAACTCATAAGTTATAAATTCTAGAAACTTAATAAATAACTAAGAAATTTATCTAAAGAGTTTTTTTTGAAAGTCAAAACAAATTAAGAGATAAAGTTTTTTATTTTTCTAGTTATTAACCTTTACAGTTATTTAAAAACTTAAATAAAAACTAAAAATTAAGTGACCCTACTAACAGAAATAAACTAATTGTTTTTATTAAATTCAGAGAATTTCGGCAAACTTATCGCCAATTAAAAAAATAAAGGTGGCGCCATTCCCGGCGCCAAAAATAATTTTATACTATCTTTTTATTTGCAATTAAAAAATAAAAATATTTTTTAAGTGTTATCTAGTCTAACTAATAAATTTTCTAAATAATAAAAATATCTTTTTTTAGTCTTAAGGCTATAAATTCACCTTTTTGAGATAAATAAAAATATAACTTTTTACAAAATACTAAAAACTAATTAAGCTTTAGGGGAATTCATATATCTTAATAATTGATGAGCAACTTGTAATTCAATATGTGAATACATCTTGGACTTCAACTTTTCTGCTTTTTCTGTTTCTTCTTTAATGTGTTTTTGAGCTCTTGGTCCTTTGGTGACTAGGCCCATACTATTCAATCTATGCAATTCCATACCATTTAGATTTAATTTGTGAATATCAGACCTTCAATTTGACTCTTTGCCATAAAATAGCTTATAAGGATTGCTATTTCAATTCCCTCAACCCCTAGAATCGAAAAAATGAGTTGATTGATGATTCTTTTGAACTTTTATCTTGTCCTTTTGTCAATCCATCTTATTAAGAGAATCTTTAATAGTTTCAGCTGAAGGAACACCTGATTTTTGAGCTTTTAGCACTTCTTCTGGTAAATCACTATGTTTTTTTAACTCATCCTTTAGTTTGTCTCTCTCAATCTTTAAAGCATCATAGAATTCGTAAACTTTTTGCAAACTCGTTCTTTGTGATTTAGTTAAGGCCGTTGCGGAAGCAAATTTATCCCTAGACTTTGATCATGACTCTACCTGAGATTTTGTTTTATTAAATTCTTCTAAGTGTTTAATTTGATCTGCAGAAACGGCAGATAAGTGTTTATCTCTTAAGCTAAGATACTCGGAAGAAATTTTGCCTTCAATAGACTCTATATTGCTTTCTTTTTGAATTTCTGAATAAACTCCTGAAATCTTATCCTTTGCAGATATATCTAATGCTGAAAAACCTAGATTTAATCTTGTGTTTGTAGATCCAATTTTTTATCAGGTAATTGTGTCTTAGAATCATCAAGCTGAACTCCTGTGGATTCTCCCTTGTCATGACTCAGTTTTAGTTTGTTTGTAGAACTATCTTTATTAAAAGAATCTAATTGGGCGAGCAAACGCCCCCCCTCGAACAGGTATATCTCTTAAAAAGTCAAAAATATTAAATTGGTTTTCTATTGTGAAGAGAGTAACTCCGTTAAGAGCTAAAAAAAATAATCCTGCAAGAGAAAATTTCAGTCTATTAGTCACAGTGGTAAATTAATTTTCAAAAATAAATTAATTTAACGATATTTTATTAAGACTTAAAAAAATTACTAATTAAAATCCTGTTTTTCTTCCTTGCGGGACTAAACTAAATAACTCCTTCTAAAAACCTACTTTAACCTAGTTGTCTTTTTCTTCTTTGAATTTAAACCCAGCTAATTCCACTTTATTTTGAATTTCTACTAATGCTTTCTTACCTAAACTTCTAAATTCTGATAACTGATCAACATTGTAAGAAATTAATTCTGCAATAGTATTAATTCCTTGATTCTTGAGAATGTTATAAGTTCTTTGGGAAAGATCCAAGTTTTCGATTGTAGATGCAGAAATTGAAGCTGGTTTGCCTATTGATCCAGCACTCATAGAAACAGAAGGTTGTGGTGACTTACCTTCTGACTCATCAATTCTAAACAACTTTACTGGTTTTTGAGATATTTTCTCAAACATACTTACCAGTATTTTTGAAGAATATCAAATAGCATCTAAAGCCTTAATAGAACCATTTGTTGCAACACTCAACTTCAACTTATCACTTAAACCATATTTGGTTGTCTTTTCTTCTATCACTCTTCAGTCAACCAATAATACAGGAGAGAAAAGAGTGTCAATAGGAATTAAAGACAAAGTATTCAATAACTCCCTGTTCTCGCTAGCACTTCTATAACCTCTGTCTATAGTGCAGAAAAGATCTAACTCAAGATTGGTTCCCTCTTCTGTAATTTCACAAAGTTTTAATTCCGGATTTACAACTTCAATACCCGGAAAGCACTCAATATCTCTAGCGTAAACAGGACCTACTGTATTTTTTCTAACTTTCAAGTAAGGTCACTTTTCAATAGGAAAATTCTTCAATTCTTCAAAGTTGACAATGTTTTCATCAGCTTTTAATACTAACTTCTTTACAGCAATTATTACTTGAGTTGCATCTTCTGCAACTCCTTTAACTGCAGAGAATTCATGAGGAAGTGAAGCGATCTTAATGGCAAAAACAGCCGGTGAAGGAATAGAACTTAAAAGTATTCGTCTTAATGTATTTCCTATAGTGTTCCCTAATCCCCTTTCTAATGGAAAAAAAGTTACAGTAGCAGAATAATCGCTTGAATTAACTAATTCTGCATCCATTTGAAATGAAGTAAATTTACTTAGACTCATGCTAAAAACTACCTAGGTTTCTTGCTAGGAGTGCAACCTCCATGTGGCAAAGGAGTCTTATCAGCTAATTCAACAATTTCAAAACCCAATCCAATAATAGATCTTAAAGCTATCTCCTTTCCTCTTCCAATTCCCTTTAAGTGTATTGACAAAGTATTAACTCCTAATTCTTTAGCCTCTTTTCCTATTTTAGTGGCAACTAAGTTCGCAACATAAGGTGTAGCCTTCTTAGTTCCCTTGTAACCTATAGTCCCTGCGCTTTCTTGCAACAATACATTTCCATCAAGATCTGAGAAGGAAATGATTGTGTTATTTATGGAAGTATGAATGTGCATAATACCACTAGAAACGTTTATTTTCTTTTTCTTGGGTTTGGCTTTTGCTTTATTCTTAACTGCCATTTCTAGACTACTTCTTACCTTCTATCTTCTTATTGGCCACAGTCTTTCTAGGTCCCTTTCTAGTTCTACTGTTAGTCTTTGTTCTTTGACCGTGAACAGGTAAATTTCTTCTATGCCTTAATCCGACATAAGAAGCTATTTCCTTTAAGTTAGTGATGTCATCGCCAACTTTCTTTCTCAAATCCCCCTCTAACAACAGTCTTTCCCTTAATATTTTTTCACTAGACTGTTCATCTCTAGAAGACTGTAATTTCAATATTGACTGAGAGAGTGAAGCTATCTCCTCCGCAGACAACTTATAGACTCTTTTTCTTTTAGTTTCTTCAAATAACTTTCTCTCTGAATCTGTTAATTTAGAGACTGGAACTACTTTATTAAGACTTCAAAACTGAATAATCTTTTCAGATGTAGTGATTCCTATTCCGTATATCCTAGTGAGAGCAATAAATAGTTCTTTTTTATCTGGAAGTACAACTCCTAATATTCTGGCCAACTAACTATTGTTATTTGTTAATAAGTCCTCCTTTTAAGTTTATTACCAATTAACCCTGTCTTTGTTTATGTTTAGCAATCTTGCAGATAACTCTTATTCTGTTTTTTCTCCTAATAATCTTACAGTGATCACATATTTTTTTAACAGAAGCTCTTACTTTCATTTGTTAGATGGTTTGCGTTTTCTTTATTCTCTCTATTATCTTACCCTTATTTAAGTCATAGAGATTCATCTCCACTATGACTCTATCTCCTTCCAAAAAATAAGAACTATATCTCTTTAGCCTTTTGGCTAAATGACACTCAACTATTTTCTTATTAACTAGTTCAACTTTTACATTTTCAGCAGTAACCATCTTAACTATTTTCCCCTCTAAAGAGAACTTATCTTCTTTTTCCATCAACAGACTAAGTTCTCTTTAATAACTCTCAAGAAGATTTCATCTCTTGCATTTCCCAAATACTAGCAGTCAAAACTTCAACATCATTTTCTCTTATCAATATAGTGTGTTCATAGTGTATTGTTAATCCTCCTTTATTTTTAATATAGACACCAAATTCATCATCTCCCAATGTTCAAGAACCATCCTCTTGCTCTATAATCATTGGTTCTATACAAATAGTTGAGTGTAGGGGAAGAACTTCCCCTTCATCTTTGTTTAACCCAAAATTATGTATTCTTGGGTGTTCATGTAATTCGTATCCAATTGCATGTCCAGTGAATTTATCCAAAAACTTGTATTTCTTTGGAAAGTATTTGTTAAAGAAAGATTCCATTCTTTCTGTAATACTTCCAGTTAATTCTCCCTCCTTTAATCCTTGAATAGACTCATAAAACAAAGCCATTGTTAGTTGTTGAAGATATCTGTGTTCAGATATCTTTCTTTCTAGCTTTTGGAATTCCGCTGGGTCTTGCCCCTCTATTGGTTCTGGATCAAAATATAGGTTAAAGGCTCCGTCTATATTGAGCCCCTTATATGTAAACCCTAAATCAATAGTTAATTTATCTCCCCCTGCAATAAAAACTTTGTCATCTGCAGGTCCGTGTACCACGCACTCATTCAGAGATAAGCAAATTATTGAAGGAAAGTCGTGATACTGATTGAAAGATTCCTGAACTCCATACTTTTCGAATTGTTTTTTAGTCATTTTTTCTACTTCTGATAGTGACATTCCAATTTTCACCTGATCAACTAAGTAATCTTTAATGGATTGTCAAATTAATCCACCAATTCTCATAAACTTAATTTCCTCCTCTGTCTTAGTATTAACCTTCTTGCCGCTTAAATTAAGTTTCATTAGAAACAAATCTTTTCTTTAAAAGATTTATAAAGATCTTCTATCTTTAATCTACTATCTATCACAAAGGTTTTGTGACCTTTGGATTGAAAGTATTCTCAAACTGGGGAAGTGAGAGAATCATGTTGCAATAATCTTTTTTTCACTAATTCAATAGAAGCGTCATCTTCTCTCCTAATTAATTTAGAACCATCTTTTGGGCAAATTAAATTTTCTGGCAATCCAAAAGAAGCATTAAACACATGTTCTTCTGCCTGACAAAGATATCTCTTACTTAATCTGGCTCAGATCTCATCTGCACTCAACCCTTCCATCTTAACTATTAATAACTCGTGATCTTTAGCTCACTCTATTAATCTTTCTGCTTGTCCTATAGTTCTAGGATAACCATCTAAAGAGATAAAAAACTTTTCTTCTTTAGATTCCTTGAAAATCCGATCTAATTCTTCAGTTACACAATTATTAACTATTTCATCACTTAAGTATTTACCTTTATGAACTCCCTCTAAAGATTCTGTTTCCTTGCCTTGTTCTGCTTTCTTTGCAAACAAGGCTCTTAAGAGTTTGCCCGCACATAATATGTGAACATTATCTCTCTCATTTAACAATTCTGAAAGAGTTCCCTTCCCCGAGCCCGGAGGAGCTAAAAAGATTATTAAAACAACCTTTTTGCTCACTTTATTGAATTTATCACAGTAAATAAGGTGAGTGTTGTCTTTCTGTTTTGTGAAGTCTAGCTTCTAGTGAGCTAAGCTCATGTTGTTGTTCAGCCTTATATTTAGTAATGATTCTAGTTGAGGTTAATTCCTCATATAGATTCAATGCCGTAGAGACTAACAAGAGAATACCTGTTCCACCAAAAGCAACCTGAGAAGGCATTCCAGTTCACATATTAAGTAAGTTTGGCATAATAGTTACTAGGCCCAAAAAAGGGGCACCAAGTCAGTTAATCTTATTCAAAACCATTCTCAAATAGTTGTGAGTCTCCTGACCTATCATAATTCCAGGTATAAATTGAGAAGACTTTTGAAATGACCTACACATCTCATCTGTATTCAATTGAACTTGGCAATAAAGAAAAGAGAACAGCACAATTAATAAAAAATAAATCATTAATCCTGTAGGGCTACCAAAAGATATATAGTTCTGAATAAATGCATTAAATCCTGGGGACGAGGATTTAGTTAGTTCTGCTATACCTACAGGAAATATCATCATAGAACCTGCAAATACTACAGGCATAATACCTACAGGCATAATCTTGATAGGAAGATATCCCAACTTTCTCTTATCAAGAATTAATCCTGCACCTGTTTGTTGAATAGGTATCTTCCTCACAGAACCAGTAATGAATACCATTAATGCAATTACCATTACATAGAAAAATAGATAAATGATGAATTTAAAGACATTAACTAATAATCTAACATTTCCAGACCCTCCTTCTAGATTCGATAGATAGTTGTAGGAAGCATAAAAGTTTTCAGGTATTGAAGAAATAATACCTGAAACTATCAAAAGAGAAATTCCATTTCCCAAACCTTTTTTTGAAATAAGGTCTGAAAAGAATAGAGAAACATAAGTTCCGGCTACAAAAATTAGAACCATCAAGACTCTTTGAAAAATATAGAGTTGACTAAAAGTTACAAATCTTCCGCCGTAATTAGCAGATTCATCAACTTTTTTTAATGTATCTGCTTTCGGAGGCTCTCATAAATGAAGGAAGCTAACTCCTTCATTATTGAGAAGATAAAGAGTACCTATAGAAGTTATGACTGCAAAGGGTAATGTTAAGAGTCTTGTGTAGAGCTCTATTTTTGCTCTTCCTAGTTCACCAGCTTTTCTTAATTCAGTTAACTTCTTAACTAAGTCATTAGACATTATCTGAATAATGATTTGAGCAGTAATGTAGGGAGAAATCCCTACAGAAAAAATACTTGCTCTTTTAAATCCTCCTCCTCCGAATAAGTTAAGTAGTTGTGCTAGTCCTGAAAAAGAATTGACTCTATGTGGATTAATTAATGGTGCCGTTATGTGAGATCCTACTTGAAACAAAAATAGGATTGAACAAGTTGCAAGAAGGGAAATAATAGTTCCCCTATTCTTATAGAAAAAGGAATGGGTGGGGATAAGCCCCATTCCTGAGAACTCCTTCTAGTTGATAGGAGAGTAAATTAGCACTCCACGAAGTGATCTTTTTCCAAAGTTATTAAGGTACTTCCACTTTGCTTTGCTCACTTCAAAACTCCCTTAGAAAAAGAATGTGCAGATATTTTAATTCCAGAAAGTGAACAATTATCCCCAATAATTTTTATTTTTCTGTCTCTAGGCTTAAGGAGTCTTAATTTTCTCATCTGAATGAAATAAAACTCTTTAATGTCAGGAAAAAACTCAAATCTTTTTAAAGAAATAATCTTTACTTCTTCTCTGAAAGCTCTGTTATTAAATCCATATTTACCTATTTTTCTGAAAAGGGGCATTTGGCCCCCTTCAAAACCTAATCTAACTGTACCAGATTTTCTAGAATTTTGCCCTTTAGTACCTCTGGTAGATCTGCCTCCAATTCCGCTTCCAAATCCTCTACCTACTATCTTTTTTCTCTGGCCTCTAGAGCCATAAGTGTAATGAAGATTAGAAAGTTCCACTTTCTATTGTTCCAATAATTCTTCTCCCTCCAAAAGTTCTTCTGGTGATTTTGGGGGCAATCTAAACAATTCCTCAAAAGTTTTATCTCTCAATTTTGCTACAGTTCTAGGAGATCTTTGAGACAGTAGTGCATGCATAGTAGCTCTCAACATATTAATTGGATTGTTAGCTCCAAGATTCTTGGAATATAGATCTTTGTAACCAGCTAAAAGTAATAGTTTTTTAATAGAACCTCCAGCTATTATTCCAGTACCTTCTTTAGCTGGCTTTAATAAAACTTTGGATGCATTGTGTTTTCCGAGGAATTCATGATAAATAGTTCCTCTACTATTCATTGGAATTTGAACAGCTGTTTTAATAGCCTTTCTGGATGCCTTACTAAAGGCAACTGAATATTCCTTTGATTTTCCAATTGCAAAACCCACTTTCCCCCTCTTATTTCCCACAGCTACTAAAACTCAAACTCTGCTTTGCCTTCCCCCTCTAGTAGTCTTCGAAACTCTCTTTACTTTAATTAATTTTTCTTCGAATTCATTTAAGTAGGAACTAAACTTTTTATCTTCTTTCTTTTTTCCCTGTTCATCTTGACCAGCAGGCTTTGGTCCAGTAAACTTACTAAATTTTTTATATTCGTAATAAAAACCTAATGGCTGTTCATCTGAAGGATAACTCATCTTATATTCGAACTCCTCCCTCTATCAGCTTTTCTCTTACTTTAGCTAAAGTCCCAGTGTAAGAATGATAACCTCTATCTAAACTGAGAGCAGAAATATTCTTTTCTTTTAACTTTTCCAACAAAGAATTAATTATCTTAGTTAGATTTTCTTCCCCTCCCTTCTTAATTCCTAATTGAAGAGAAGAGCAAGAAAACAACATTCTTCCACTCTCTCAATCTCTAACTAAAAGATAGAGATGTAAATTAGTCTTTTTGACTCTAAGAATGTGCTTTCTTCCCTCTTTTGATCTTGAGAAAACTCTCTTGGCTCTACGAGCCCGTCTCTTTTGTAATTCTGAAAGACTATCTCTAGAAATTGTGGTTTTTACTTCTTAGATTTTTCAGCACTCTTACCTGCTTTTCTAATAACTATATCTCCCTCTATTCTCACTCCCTTTAGTTTATATGGTTCAACAGGTCTTTGTTTTTTTATTAAAGCTGCAAACTCCCCTAAAACCTCTTTATTGTGTGACTTTAAAGTCACATCTTTACCGCTAGAACTTATTTCCATTTCAATATCCTTAGGAATCCTAAGATTAATATCTTTTGAATACCCTAAGGATAATACCAAGATACTATCCTTCTTAGTTACTTTATAACCAGCACCATCAATAATTAATTTTTTTTCAAATCCTTTAACTAATCCTGTAATAGCTCCCTGTGATAGGGAGTTTAAAGTTCCCTGCATCATATTAGAAAATTTAGAACTATTTGCCCTCTCAAATGAGAGTATTGAATTTTCTAATTTCACTTTTACAACCATAGGGTCATAATTAATTTTTCTTATCTTTTCTCCCTTAGAAAAAATTAATGCACTATCAGTTACTTCAAACTTAACCTCGGGAGGAAGATTTAACTTTCTATTTCCTACTCGAGACATTAAATTTAACTACCAAATGTGAGCCAAAATAATTCCTCCTAATCCTTTTTCTCTAGCCTCTTTCTCTCCCATTACTCCTTGAGAAGTTGTAAGAATAACTGTACCAAGTCCGGATAACAAAATAGGTAATTTCTTGTGAGAAGAGCTTACCATTCTACTTGGTACAGTTATTTTCTTAATTCCTTCAAAAGAAGAAACACCTCCTTTATATTTCAAAAAAACAGTACTTCTTCTCTTATTATTTTCAATTTTGGTCACAAAACCCCTAATATAACCCTCTTCCTCCATTACTCTAAGTATTTCCTCCAATAACTTAGAAGACCAAAAACTAACTTCCTTTTTTTTAGCCTTAGCCCCTAATTTTATTTGGTTTAAACCATTTGCTATTAAATCAGTTACCATGAAGCTTTCATAACTCCAGGGATATAACCCCAGCTCGCTAATTCTCTAAAACACAACCTACAAAGCATATAGTCTCTGAAAACAGCTCTGGCTCTGCCGCAACGACCGCATCTTGTGTAAGCTCTGGTCGCAAACTTTGGTGCTTTTTGTTGCTTAAGAATTAATGCTTTTCTAGCCATTAATTCTTTGCAAATGGACAACCTAAAGCCTTAAACAAAGCTATAGAAGCTTCTCTATTGTCAGAAGAATTAACTAAGCTAATATTCATTCCCCTCAACTTCTTGACCTTATCATAGTTTAATTCCGTAAAAATTATTTGTTCTTTAATACCTATATTTAAGTTACCTCTATGGTCTACAGACTTTAGCTTGATTCCTTTAAAGTCTCTAGATCTAGGGAGTGCAACTTTGAATAATTTCTCAACAAAAGATCACATTCGATCATTTCTAAGAGTTAACTTTAATCCTATTGGTTGACCCTCTCTAAGCTTAAATTCTGCAATAGAAGCCTTTGAATAAGTAATTAAAGGCTTCTGTGCAGTAATTAACTCTAATTCCTTAGCTGAAGATTCAATAAATTGTTTTTCCTTAGCTCCATCTCCGCAACCTACATTAATAACTATTTTTTGAAGTCTAGGTACTTGCATTGGAGAACTAAATTTAAATTCCTTCATCAGACTAGCCACTATTTCCTTTTTATATTTTTCCTTGAGAGCTCAGCTGAAATTACTCATCTCTAACTCTTATCAGATTTAGAAGATCTAGGTACTCTTTCTTTTTTTCCATCTTCTTTAATAACAAAAGAAGCTTTATATGCTTTTTTCTTTTTGTCATTAGTTATTAATGCCAAGTTGGAGACGTGAATAGCTCTTTCTTTTTCAATTGTTCCCTTACCTTTTTGATATCTCTTATATTTTCCTACCCCCTCAACTAAAGCTCTGCTTTTGCTCACAATAACTTCCTTGATCTTTCCCTCTTTACCTTTTAGAGATCCTCTAGTAACTCTAACTAAATCTCCCTTTCTTATTCTGTTCATTAAATTACAAATTCAGCAATTGAAACTAATTTGTTATACCCTTTTTCCTTTAACTCTCTAGTTAAAGGACCAAAAACTCTAGATCCCAATAAAGAACCATCATTCTTTAGTAAAACGCAGGCATTCTCATCAAAAGAGATAGTAGCTCCTGACTTTCTTCTAAGCTTTGATTTAGTTCTAACAATCAAAGCTTTAAACATATCTCCCTTTTTAACGCCAGAAAAAGTAGATAGTTTTTTAACTGACACCAAAACAACATCCCCAATTTCTGCATACCTTCTTTTGCTTCCTCCATAAACCTTAATAACGCCAACTTTCTTAGCTCCGGTGTTATCAGCCACATTTAACTTGGATAAAGTTTGAATCATATTAATTAACTATCTTTGACTCGGCTTCAGACAACAATACTCATCTCTTTAGAGCGGAATACGCTCTAGAACTAACTATACTTACTGTTTCTCCCAATTTAACAGATTCATTTTCAACATGAACATGCATCTTCTTATATCTAATTTTCAAAATACCATACTTTGGTATTCTGTAAAGTCTTCTCACTCTAACTATTAAAGTTTTTGGTCTTGTTGCAACCACTTGACCAACCAAAACTTTTCCCTTGACTACTTTCTTTTGTTCCATTATTTAGAATCTGCTGAAGTTGACTTGGATTGTTTCTCCTTAGCATCTTCTAAAGCAATATAGTGTGATAAATCTTTATTACTAAATCTTTCTTTTCTCTCATTAAGTATTGTTAACAATTGCGCAATTGTTCTTTTTGTCACTCTTATTAAGCTAGTATTCTTAAGAGCCCCTTGGGCTAATTGAAATCTGTATTCAACTAGTTTGATTTTTAATTTGAATAACATCTCTTTTAATTTTTCAGTCTCTAAAGCCCTTAGTTCTGTAAGCATTATTTACTAATTTCTCTATACACTACTTCTGTTTTTATAGGAAGTTTTGCCCCTGCCTTATAAAAGGTAGTGGCAACATCTTCTTTGTTTAAACCTTCAACTTCAAACAATATGGTACCTATCTTAACCGTTGCTACTCAGTGGTCTGGTGCTCCTTTTCCAGATCCCATACGAACTTCTAGTGGCTTTTTAGTTAAAGAAAGATGAGGAAAAACTCTTATTCACATCTTTCCCGATTTACCAAGTCTTTTAGATATTGCTATTCTGGCAGATTCTAACTGTCTTTCAGTAATTCAAGCTCCCTCTAGGGCCCTCAATCCTGCCGAACCGAATGAAAGATATTTATTCCCCTTTGCTTGCCCTTCATAACTAATTTTGTGGGGCTTTCTTCACTTAGTTTTCTTTGGGTGCATAGTTTCAACAAACTAATTCCCCTGAGCAATCAGGTATCTCCCTGTTTCATCTTTATAGACTCTAACTTTGTCTGGCATTGGAGAAAAGTAATTTCCGAAATAAAGACCCCTATTAATTCAAACTTTTACTCCTAGGACTCCATATGTAGTTCTAGCTATCTTATAGGAATACTCTATATTCGCTCTTAAAGTGGAACAAGGAATTTCTCCTTCTGTACAACTCTCAGATCTAGCCATTTCTGCTCCATTAATTCTTCCAGAAACTTTGATTCTGATTCCCCTAGCCCCAGAAAACATAGCTTTCTTGATAGTTCTTTTCATAGCCAATCTAATAGGAGCTCTATCTTCTAGTTGCTCTACAACTTCATTGGCTATGACAATAGCGCTAACCCCAGGATTTTTTAATTCCAAGAAAATTAACTCAATCTCTCATTTTCTATAAGTTAATTTTCTTAGTAATCTAGTTAATCTTTCCTTTTCCTCTGGTAGGTTGTATACACCTATTTCAATCAAATGAGCTGTAACTCTAATAGTTCAAATTCCCTTAAAGTCTACAAATCTATCTATTTCAACTTGGGCTAAAACACCATCTCTGCACTCTTTCTCAATTAGCTTTCTAATCTTCTCATCTTCTAGTATCCAACTAGCTGCACTCTTTCTATCTGGAGCATTCCATCTAGAGTTTCAATTCTTATTGAAACCTAGTCTTACTGAATTTGGATTACACTTTTGACCCATATCTAAATACCAGCTTTTTCTTCCTCCTTAATGTACTCCTCTATTTTTTTAGTACTTAGCTCTGCTCCCTCTTGAATCTTGGATTTAGTTGAAGGCGTTTTCAACTTTTTTGAATCTTTTGCCTTCGCCTCTTCAACTAAAGTTACTGAAAGATTAGTTAACCTATGTGTTCTTAGATCTGTTCTTCCCTTTGCTCTGTAAAAACCTCTCTTTAATCTAGTGCCCTTTGTGGCAGTACACTCCTCAACTCTTAAATTGTCTCCGCTCATAGCAAAATTATTAACTGCGTTTGCAGAAGCCTCTAATAATAATTTAAAAAGCATTTTTACAATCTTTTTCTTATCAATAGAATGAAGTATCTTATAAGCTGTTGATAAAGGCTTCTTGTGAATTAATCTACAAACATGTACTGCTTTGGTTGGAGAAATTCTAAGATTTCGATGTTTTACTCTAACTTGTTGTTTCATAACTCCAACACTAAATATTATTTCTTTTTAGCTGTTTTAGCTAAAGTATGTTGTTTGAATACTCTTGTTGGAGCAAACTCTCCTAACTTATGCCCTAACATGTACTCGTTACATTGTACGGGTATAAAGTTTCTTCCGTTGTGAACTAGGAAAGTTAATGACAAGAACTCAGGATAAATAGCACTGTTTCTAGATCAAGTCTTAATTGCCTTCTTTTTCTCTTGTTGTTGCATTTTTATAGCTTTCTTAAGTAAACTGGGAGAAACATATAAACCTTTCTTAACGCTTCTACCCATTATTTCTTAGCATTTCTAGATTGAACAATAAATCTATTGGAATATCTCTTTCGAGATCTAGTTTTAACTCCTAAGTGTCTTTTACCCCAAGGAGTTCTTGGGGCATCTCTACCAATAGAACATCTACCTTCACCTCCCCCGTGGATGTGATCATTAGGGTTCATAGCTACACCCCTAACAGTGGGTCTGACACCTAGTTTTCTGTTAGTTCCGGCCTTTCCCAATCTAACTAAATTGTGGTCAACTGCTGAAAGTTGTCCCAAAGTTGCCCTAGCTTCATTAATCACTTTTCTGATTTCTTTAGAAGGTAACTTAATGATGGTATATTTTCCAGTTAAGTCTTTTCCCAATATTTGTGCTTGAGCACCTGCAGATCTCACCATCTTTCCCCCTTCATTAGGTTTTATCTCAATATTATGTACCATCATACCTTCTGGAATTATACCAATAGGCATGCAATCACCTATTTTTAAACTAGTTCTGCTATTGCTTGACAAAACTCTATCTCCTTCTTTTATCCCCTCCGGAGCTAGTATGTATCTTTTTTCTCCGTCAGCGTAGCTGACTAGAGAAATAAAACAAGTTCTATTGGGATCATACTCAACTGTAACTACTTTTCCCAATATATCCAACTTATCTCTCTTAAGATCTATGATTCTGTATTTTCTCTTATTTTCTCCTCCCCTATGTCTTACAGTGATCTTTCCTGTATTATTTCTACCTGCGTGTTTTTTTAGTGGGGTTAGGAGAGGCTTATAAGGCTTGTAATTAGGTGTTAAACACTTCTTATAGTCAATATTTAAGATAACTCTTCTTCCTGAGCTCCTAGGTACTGTTTGTTTTATTGGCATAATAACTTGAAACTAACTTATTTTTATTTTTTCTTCTTTTTCTTGTGTTGTTCAATTAAAAATTGGTAGCATTTCTCCAAGGTATTAACATCTTTTTTGCCATAAAAACCAAAACCGCAAAAATCATCCTCTCTAGTTTTTATAAATTTTTCTCAATCTGAATTCAACTTTTGTTTTAATGGTTCTGTGATATAAGGATTTTCCTCTGGTGAACCTTCTCCATCTTGCTTAAATTCTGTTTGTTCCATAAAATCACAGATCTCTTGATCTAGCAAACATCTTTTTCCAAAACCTACATCTTCATCTGGGGCTTTTACAACTTCCGAATTAGGAAGTTGAGTGGCAATTAAATAAGGCCCAGTACCTATTGAACTACCAACAAATATTGAAGTAAGTATCTTTTTTAATAACATCTCTGGGTTATTTCACTAACTTTAAAGTCACTCTTTGGTAACATCTTTTACTTCTTCTTAGCCTTTTCTTTTTGTTGTTTAATTAAAAATTCATAACACTTCTCCAAATTATTTACATTTCTTTTTTGGCCTCTAGTTTCAAAAAAGCCAAAACCACAGAAATCATCATCTCTTTTTGCTATGAATTTTGTTCAATCTTCATCCAATTTGCTTTGTAAGGTAGGTGTAATGTATTTATTCTCTTCTTTTTTCCCTTCTGAGTCCTGCTTAAATGATGTTTCAGCCATAAAATCACAGATCTCTTGATCTAGCAAACATCTTTTTCCAAAACCTACATCTTCATCTGGAGCCTTTACAACGCCTGAATTGGGTAATTGAGTTGCTACAAAATAAGGCACAGTACCTATTGAACTACCCATTGTTAATGAAGTCAATATCTTTTTCAGTAACGTGGGGGGGACATGCTACCCTTTTAACTAAACTTTTTCTTCCTTGGCTTGTTCCTTAGGAACATCTTTAACTTCTTCTTTAGACTTATCTTTCTTTTTTGCTTTAACTGCCTTTGTGCTTTTTACCCCCTCTTTCTTAACATCCACACTTTCAGGCTCAGCTTGAACTTTAACCTCGGAACTTGTGGATGTTTCAACAGCTTCTAATTCTTTTTCTATTAAATCTGAATCCCCCTCTAGAGCTCTTTTAAGAGCGAGAAAATCTTCTCTTAAAAGTGAAACATAGGCTATCTTTTTAGACTTAGTAAAATTCTTTCTGCTCTTTAAAGTTTTTCTTGCAGGTTTAGGGTGTTTAGTTACTGTATTAACTGCTAAAGCTCTCACTCCAAACAAGGAGTGAAAAGCTTTTTTTATCATGATCTTATTTGCCCTTTTGTCTACTACAAAGGTTAATACAAATTTACTAGTAGAAGTAGAAGCACTCTTTTTATTAAAGTAGGATTCTCTAATTACATCTATTAACTCCATTTGGACAGATAACCTTCTCTAAAAGATTGAAAACCAAGACTACTGAAGGCAATTAAATCTGCCTTCATCAATTGTCTAACTGATAAAGAAGATATTCTCTCAACTTCTAAATTATTAATATTTCTAGCCCCTAATGCCAACTGTTCTGTCTTGTCTTTAACTAATAGCAATAAATTTTTAGAACTAAATTTTTCTAATTTCTTATTAGACCCCACTAAAGAGAAGAAAGAATAAACAATCTTTGTTTTATTCTCTGGATGGTTATCTAATTTCTTTTCGGAAATCGCTATTACCTTACTTTTGTTAAATGCATCTGTTCAACAAGATCTAACTGCCAGAGCTCTAACTCTTTTATTTACCTTTTTGTGGTGGTTTACGTTTTTTCTAGGACCAAAAGCAATACCGCCTCCCACAAATTGCGGGTTTCTTCGAGAACCTTGTCTCGCTCTACCAGTATGTTTTTGTCTATAAGGCTTTTTTCCACCTCCAGAAACTTCTCCCTTAGTTTTTGTATGTGGTCTAGACAATCTACTTGATTGAGCTTCACTAACAACTGTTTGAAAGATTGCATCAGGATAATAAAATTCTGGACTTCATGCAGATGAAAGATCAGAAATCAACAATTTTTGCTCTAGCTGTCCATCCAAAAGATATACATCTATGGAAGGTGAGTTAGACATAAAAAAACTTATTGATTAGAGTTGTTAACAAATAAATTCTCAGGAACTATAGGTTTTGCCTTATGCAAAGATCTCACTCTAACTAAAGATTTTTTTCTTCCTGGTATTGAACCCTTGATTACTATTAAAGATTTCTCAGCATCAATAGAGAGAATCTTTAGATTTCTTATGGTACAAGTCTCATTACCCATATGACCAGACATTTTCTTTCCCTTCCAGACTTTTTGGGGAGATCTACCTCCTCTACCTGTTTCTAGAGAGCCTTGAAATCTGTGCGGATAACCAGCACCATGTGTCTTCGGGCTGGTTGCAAAATTTCATCTTTTAATGGCACCCGTAAATCCCATACCTCTAGATATGCCTTGCACTTTGATCTTTTCTCCCTCTTGAAACAAAGATTGAAATTCAACAAATTCCCCTAATTTATATTCCCTTTCTCCGTCTCACTTAAGTTCAGTAATTTTTCTTCTTAAAGGCAAAGAATTCTTGCTAAACTGGCCTTGGACAGGTTTAATTACCTTTCTCGCTGGACATTCTTCTCCTACGCCAACAACTAAAGAGTTGTATCCAAACTTATCTTTGGTTTTTACCTCTAAAACCTGTAATGTTAAAGGCTTTAAAAAAGTTACAGGTAAATGTCCTCCGGACTCACTAAATATACTACTCATCCCAATCTTTTGGCAAATAACTTCCCTGTACATTTTCTAATCAACTAATTAACTAAAGAAAGTCTCAAATCCAAAGAAGCCGGTAGACTCATTTTTTGAAAATAAGAAAATAATCTACTATCGTATTGTGAAATAAAAATAAGTCTTCTGTGTTCCTTCTTTTGAAATTGTTCCATTGAAGGCTTATTTACATGCGGAGACTTTAAGACTGTATACAACTTAGTCTTAGTGGGTAATGGAATAGGACCTTTAATAGTTGAGCTGTGCTTCAAAGCCAACTCAACTATTTTTTTTACCCATTGATCTAATAGTCTGTAATCAAAAGAAATTAACTTAATCTTTAGAGTTGTAGACATAACAAACTAAAACAAAGTTATATTATTGAAATTAGAAACTAAGCCGGATTAGTTTAGTGGTAAAACGGCTCAATGGTAATGAGCTGAGAAGTGTTCGATTCACTTATTCGGCACCACGATAATATTCAACAAAACTTACCCTAGAGTTAATTAAAGAAGGACTAAGAAGGAAGTTTAAACTCAACAGAAGCCCCTATAGCTTCAAATTTAGACTTCAGTTCTTCGAATTGTGAAGCGGGAATATCAGCTTTCACCAAAGAAGGAGCGCTATCAACAATCTTTTTGGCTTCCATTAATCCCAGAGAAGTCAACTCTCTTACTAACTTAATAACCCCAATCTTATTTCCCCCAGCGGAAGTTAAGTGAAGATCTTTATTTACATCAGCCTTTTTTTCAGTTGATTCTTCTGCTTTTGCAGAGGAAGCTCCAGCAGAAAAGTTTGCCGCACTTACTTTAAACTCACTCTCTAATCCTCTAACCAATTCATTTAGTTCTAGTACAGTAAACCCCTTAATTTGATTTATTAAGTTTTGAGTTTTTTCTGTTAAGTTATTTTTGTTATCTTCAGACATAGAGGAAATCAATATTAATACTAGAAATTAAGTTTATTGTTTTTCTGAAATACTTTTCAGCAAAAATATTAGGGAAATTATAGGAGTCATTAGCAAATATACTAGCTTTGCATAGGCATCTTCCTTCTCTGTTCAAGAAGCAAGATATCCTTTTTGTTCTTCATTTAATAATTGATTACCGCAACAAACAACTCCCAGTTTAAGCAACTTATATTTGTTGACCAAATCTCCAAATAATTTCAGAGGAGCAATCTTCTCTGAATTAACGATCAAAATCAAATTTTGACCACTTATATTAACAGGGGTGTCAAAAACATTTTTAAATGCTCTCCTTAGTACGTTATTGGAAATAAACTTAATTTCTCCATCAAATTTCTTTACTTCCATTCTTAGTCATCTAGAAGACTTTGCTCCTAATTCACTGTAATTAAGGCTTGCAAAAGAATACGCAGACTTTAATTTTTGAGAAAGCTGTTCTACTTGATTTGACTTTATTGAGTGATACTTTCTTACTCTCATAAAAGCCTTAAAAACTCCCTTAAAACTTACTTTAACATATATAAATAGGGTGCTGAGGGTTAGATTTTAACCCTCTTTAGATAATTGAGTGGAATGGTAGGTAGCTTCTCGGCTAACTATCTTATTGTAGTTTAGTTGAGTGAGAGGAAAGTCCATGCTTACATAGTCTGAGATGACTATAGTGATTGTGTGAGTATATAAGAAATAAAACTCAACGGCTAGTTCTACTAGTTGATGGCGGAGAACCTTTCTAAATAAGCCAAAGGCTTACATGAGTAATTCTCTGTAAAGTGCCACAGAGACGAGCTTTATAGAAATATAGAGAGTGAAACGAGGCAAACCCCGCAAGTAAGAAACCTAAATATTGGTGAGGGAACTTAAGCTGAGGAAATGAACGAAGCTTAGGGATCGAATTTGATTAGATTAATTACCTACTTTTATCTGATTTACAGATAAAAACAGAACATGGCTTATTGTTTTACTTAACTCTAAAGTGCCCTAACTATTTACTGGAAAAAAATTCTTTAAATATTCTGAGATCATTGTTTATCTGGTGTTCCATTATTTGGCACTTTGCAAATTAATTTGTAATTTGTATCTTGATCTTTTTTAGTAATTTCGCAGTGCTCTTCAGAAATAAATTCTGCTTTGCCTCATTTATGAAGTCATACAGGTGAATTTCATAAATCTTTGGTTTTATTATTGTCAAACTTCATTGTTGAAATTAAAGAATATTTTCGAGTTAAGCTCTTGATTCTATTTAGTTTTTCTTTTGGATCACTACTCCTCCAATCGTAGTAATAGAAAATTGGCTTATTTAAAGCATCTTTTTTAGCGCAAACAAATAAAACAGTACTAGATCTTCCCTCTAAAGAAACACAACCCTGATAACCTGTTTCTCCCTTTTCCTCTAGTAACTTCTATATCTTTAATGCGCCTTCGCCCCCACCAGAAAGAAATATATTAATCTCTTGCTCTTTAGGGTCGCTAGCTAAAGTGAAGGGAATTGTTGCAATAACTCCTGCACCTGCAAATCCTTGTAAGATTTTTGTCAAAAAAGACATTCCTTATAAACTAATTTTTTCTGAACTGGTATTTGTGTTTCTAAACATAATAATTGTGACTAACCACCTAAATTTTATTCAGACTTAACTAAATTTATTTTGGTTTGCTGTCGGTAGAAGGTATTCTAAAAATTGCCTTTGGATTAAAAGTATCTGTCCATTTTAAGCCAACAGAATCAGAGACTTTAATTGAACATTCCTTTCTTCCGCCCTTTTCCACACAATCTTCCAGTTTAAATTTAATCGAAGAGGCCTCTTTTTCTCAAAACTTATTTTCGGTATTTGGCAACATATTCCAATTAACGACTTTGAATACATTTCCTGTACATGTAAAGTCACCATCATCACCATAACTACCATCTTTTCGGCCATCTAAACTTCCTAACCTAGCTGTTCCAGAAGGAAAGATTGTTAATCTTCATACTTTTTCAGATTTATTATCACCAGTAACAATGCTTTCTTCCAAATCAATCTCTTTTTCGCTATAATGATAAACCCCTTTTAAATAAAGTTCTTTCTCAGTAGAATCTTCCTTATCCCTGAAACCTATGAAAAGATCATAAGTATTTCTCGAGCTCTTGCAACTTAAAACTGGGTGCGAAAAATTAACTCATTGATTTTCATGAGGTTCAGATAACTTATCATGAAGTGTTAAATAAACAGATCCTCCACTACCAGCGCCTAAAATCGCAACATAACCTAATCTAGAAATTAGAGACATAAGATTAAGTTATTTTAAACAAGAAATTTAAAGTGACTTAACTATTTGTTAGAAAACAATTCATTATAAAGCTCTGAATAGTGTTTTATAGGTTTTAATTGAATCTTATTTAATATTTCTGAAGGGATATCTTCTAGATATCTTTCACTTTCCTTGGGATAGAAAATAGTATCCACTCCTCCCCTCACAGCAGAAATAACTTTTTCTTTCAATCCCCCAATAGGTAACACTTTACCTCTAAGAGTCATCTCTCCAGTCATAGCAATGTTGCTAGGAATAGGAACTTTTCTAAAAGCTGACAATATAGCTGTAGTTATAGTAATTCCAGCTGAAGGTCCGTCTTTTGGAACTCCCCCAGTAGGAACGTGCAGGTTGATATCTATATCTGATCATTTAGTATCGCTTAACTTAAATTCACTTTCATTGGCTTTTATGTAGGAAAGCGCAACATTTGCAGATTCCTTCATAGTGTCTCTGAGATTTCCAGTAAGAATTAAATTACCTTTTCCTGAGTAGTAATTTATTTCTACTGGAAGAAGATCTCCTCCATACTCTGTATATGCCATTCCATTAACAACACCTGGAATTGAAAGTTCATCTTTAACTGTATGTTCAAACTTTTCTTTTGAAAGATATTCTTTAACAATCTCTACATTAACTGTTAAAGATTTCAATTCTTTATCTAGTTCTTGTCTTTGGATGAATTTTCTAGCTATTTGTGAAAGAGACTGTCTTAAACTTCTAACACCAGCTTCCCTAGTGTACCTTTGAATAATATATGTGATGGCTTCATCAGAAAAGATTAGCTCATCACTTTTTAAACCATGTTCTTGTAGAACTTCAGAAACTAAGCTATTTTTAGCAATAGCTAATTTTTCCTTTTCTGTGTATGAAGTTAACCTAATTATTTCCAATCTATCCAGAAGGGCTTCGGGAATATTGTCTTCATAGTTAGCTGTAGCTATAAACATAACTTTTGACAAGTCAACCTCTTCCTCTATGTAGTTATCTATAAATTGGTGGTTTTGTTTAGGATCTAAAACCTCCAATAAAGCTGATAATGGGTCTCCGTGACTGTTGCTAACCATCTTGTCTATCTCGTCTAGTATCATAACTGGATTATTAACCTTAGCTTGCTTCAGTCCCTTGATAATTCTTCCCGGCATAGATCCTACATAAGTTTTTCTGTGTCCTCTTATTTCAGCCTCGTCATTTAAGCCACCCAAAGATATCTTTACACACTCTCTTTTAAGTCCTTTAGCAATTGACTGCGCTAAAGAAGTTTTTCCAACTCCTGGAGGGCCAGAAAGACAAATAATTGTTCCCTGCAAATTCTTTGTCTTCTTTTGTACAGCAACAAATTCCAAAATTCTTTCCTTAGCTTTATCCAATCCAAAGTGATTTGCATCCAATTCCTTTTTCACTTTGGCAATGGCCTGTTGATCTTTGGAACTTTTACCCCAAGGTAAAGAAATTAGTCAGTTTAGATAGTTGTGAGTAATCAAGCCTTCACTATTGGACATGTAACTTGAATACTCTAATTTCTTTAATTCTTCTCTAACTCTGTCTCTAATATATTCAGGAGCTTTTTCCTTTTTTAACCAATCTTTAAATTTTTGTAATTCTACATCTTTAGAAGCTCCTTCCCCTAACTCTTCTTTAATTACTTTCATTCTTTCTCTAAGATAAAACTCTCTTTGTTGTTTAGAGATATTCTTATTTACCTTCTTTGCAATGGAACTATTGATCTCATCTTTTTCTGCCTCAGTTAAATATTCGTAATCCAACATAAGAGTAATTCTTTTTGATACGTTTAACTCTTCCAACCATTTTTGCTTCATATCAACTCCATCTCTGTCGCTCTGCGGTCAGATGTTACACAACTGATCTAGTAATTCTGAACAAGAATCTTTAGTTGGGTTTTGACTTTCTTGGTTAAACATTTTTTTGATTTTTTCGTATCTTTCTCCCTTCATTTCGAAGAGCTCTTCGAAATACTTAAACAATTGTTCTAGATCAGATTTGTTTTTCAGAAAAGAGGCATTCTTTTCTTTTAACAATTCAAAATTAGAGAATCACATAGAACCCACATTCTCCAAGCCAGCATATTTCATTATCTTTGGGTTTTCTATCTTTACTCTCTGTAGACCCTCAACCTTAACTGTTAATGATCCATCTTTATGCTGTTTAAGAACACTTACTTTTGAAAGTGTTCCGATCTTATACAGATCTACTGGCAAGGGGAAGTCTACGTCATAATCTTTTTGAGCAATAATTATTATCTCTCCATCAAATGATGCGAGAGAACACTTAATGGAAGCTAGAGAACAATCTCTACCAACTTCAATAATGTTTTTGGAGTGCGGGAACACAACCATATTTCTAGCAACTAATAAAGGTAAAGAGCTATGCAATGCTGGTAGATTCAATTTTTCAGCCATGGCTAACCCAATTGAATTAGTGGATGGAAAATATTTCAAAGTTCATTTTAGCAGATTAAGTCTTTGATTGCTAAATTAAATTTAGAAGACTTACTGAGTAATTCCTCAGACTAAAGATTCTAGGAAATAAAATTTAAATTAATTGTTATTTCTCCCTTATATATTAGTTCTTGCAATTAAGGGACTGGGTGTATTCAATTTATAAAAGTTTTGAATTAATTAATTTGTCTTTTAGAATTTTGGCAATAAGTTAAATAGGTGTCTACTGAAATTAGAGCTTTTTCAAAAAGAAAAAAGAGCAGGGTGAATATTATTCTAACCCAACTTCCAAAAACAGAAGTTTCTGATGAAAAGTCAAAACATGAGTTACTTATTTATGTTAAAAAGGATGGAGAGTATAAGGTAGTTAGTCCCTTGGAATACTTTAAAGATGAATACCTTATGCCTGTTCTCTTAAGTCCTTTTTCCTTTCTCCCCGCAAGAGTCTTGGGAGAAAGATATTCTGTAAAGGCATATACTAAAGGGGGTGGGGTTAGTGCGCAAGCTCAAGCAATTATGTTAGCTATTGCTAGGGCTCTTCTGGAATACTATCCTGAGATAAGAGTTCCTCTAAAAAAAGCAAAATTATTAACTCAAGATCATAGAGTTAAAGAAAGAAAGAAAATTGGAAAATACAAAGCCAGAAGATCTCCTCAATTTACCAAGAGATAGTGTCCAAGGAATCAACATATGTTCCAAAAATTGGTTTTGGAACTGAGTCTTTAAGAATTATTGAAATTCTTTCTCCTTATTTAAAATCGGCTAATTCAAATAATTATGATTTCGTGGATTGTAGCTGAAAATATGGAAATGAAGCTATTATTGGATTAGCACTTAGGAGTCTAAAAAGATCGGAACAAAATTTTGAATTTACTCCATATTTTCAATCCAAAGTTTGACCTTCTCAATTTTCTGGCGGAATTGTCAAATCTCTTAAGTTTTCCCTAAGCAAGATAGGTGCGGATACTGTAATACATACATATTTCTTGCATAGACCTTCTAGCAATATGGAATTGAACTTATCTGCTTACAAACAATTAATATCTTGTAAAAATAATTCCTTAACTAAAAGAATAGGTTTATGTAATTTCGATAAGGACTTAATTAATTGATTTCATAAATTAACTGGAGTGATGCCAGATGTTGTGCAATATGAATGTTCTGTCAATAATATGAGATGAGACAGAATCTCATATTGTAAGCAAAATAACATAGAGATACAAGGTCATACTGTTTTTGGTAACTATGCCAAAAATGAGCAAAATCCTGTTTTACTGGATATGGCCAAAAAATACAATGTATCCCTTAAGACTTTATTGGCGGCTTATTTAGTAAATCTTGAAATTGTTCCTATTGTTGTTCCTAGCTCTGAAGAAGAAATAGGAGAATTAATTAAAGCTAAGGGGGTTAAATTAGATGAACAGGATTTAGAAACTTTAAAGAAATTAAATGAATACGATAATCAATCTTTTGAGACTTTGCAAATTGATTATCCAGAATAAAAACAATTAATGAGTAATAAGAAAATGGAATTATGTTTTGAAATTAGAAACAAGCAATATCTTTGTAATGTTGGGGATAGAATAATATCTGATTTTTTGAATAATGTTAATTTGGGAGATGAACTTAAATTTTCCAATGTATTGCTATACAAAGAAGAAGTAGGTAGGCCTTATATCCCTAATTTAGAAGTTAAGTGTAAGGTAATTAAGCAATTGAAGCATAAAAAGTTACATATCTTACACTTAATTTCTCAAAAAAGACACAGAAAGAGAATGGGCTTTAGGGCAAAACATACTTTATTAGAAGTTACTGAAGTTAAGAAACTTTCATAGTGTCAGTATTTAATAAAACAAAAAAAGACGAAACAGCATTCCCAGTTAAAAGTACTGTTTACAGATATTTCTTTTCAGGGACTTATATAGAAAGAGTAGATGGAAAAAATAGAGTTTTTATCCCTCTCACTTGGAGACATATTTTCAAAGACAAGTTGATTATCACTAAAAATGAAGTTGGTTGTTTAACTGTTTGAACTCCAGGATTTTTCCAATGATTCGCTTATTCAAGAATGGATGCTTGTTCAAGCGAACAAGAAAAGAATATTGTTAGAAGAATGTTTATTGGTAGCGCTACAACTCTATATGTTGATCCAAAGGCTAGAGTAACTCTACCACATGATTTATTGTCCAGTTTGGCACATCAAGATGGCGCTCTTTATTTTGTAGGAGCTGGCGATTACGTGGAAATTTGATCTAAAAGTTTATTTGAAAGTTGGAGATCAAAACAAATGCCAAAAGATATGAAACACGAAGAACTTTAATTTAGTCATTATTTCCTACTCCAACGGGAGTAGGATTGGACCAGATTAAATTAGAAAATTGGAAGATTGTGTTCACTATCCAGTACTTAAAGACCAAGTTTGTGAACATTGAATAACTTCTAAAAAAGGATTCTATATCGACTGTACTTTTGGCCAAGGGGGGCACTCGCAAGCTCTTTTAGAGTTACTTGAATCAGAAGCTTCTCTTCTGGGAATTGACATTGATCCTGATTGCTCATCTGTTGGTCTGGAATTATCCCGGAAAGACTCGAGATTTCATTTTGAAAATATAAATTACAGTTCATTGCATAATTATTGAATTAAAAATAAACTGCCAAAAGCCTCTGGAATCCTGTTTGATCTAGGTTTTTCTACTGCACAACTAAAAGATCCAAGCAGGTCTTTTAGTTACAATTCCAACTCTTCTGCTCTAGAACTGAGATATGGATTGGATGGAACAAGTGTTTATGAGATTCTCAATGAATACACTGAACATAAGCTCAGTTGAATCTTTAAAAATTATGGAAATATAAAGGAATCTAAAGATTTGGCTCTAGCCATAATTAGAGAAAGGAAAAAAGCACCTATTAACAACACTGAGCAATTAAAGTCAATAATTGAAAAATATAGGATTTTTCAAAGAACTAGATACAACAAAAATCAAATTAAGCTATTATTCCAAGCCCTAAGAATAGAAGCAAATAATGAATTAGACAATTTAAAACATTCATTGGAAAAAGTCAAAGACATTCTAGAAGTTGGGGGAAAGTTGTTAATTATTACCTTTCAATCTTTAGAAGATGAATTGATAGAAGATTGAAGGAGACAATATTCCCGACCCATAAAGATTCCTGATATTATGGAGACTATACCTCCTCTTTTTCAGATTAGCCCTGATTCTCCTATTCTTCCTAATAGAGAAGAAATAGAGTTAAATTGAGCCTCGAGAAGTTCTAAATTATGAGTTTTTACAAAACTAAGAGATTAATTTGTTTTGTTACTTATTTATGGTAAATATTTAAAACTTAGTTTTTTATTTAGTTAAAAAATTGAAACTTATGAATCTATGTGTCTTTTATTTAATACTATACTTCCCTACTTATAAAAATTCTTAAAAATAACTAACCTTTTCTCTTCACTAATCATCATCCACTACTACTCAATGTTTGACCTGACTCCCCATTAACAACTTCCAAATTAGACAAATTAATTTCTGGCTTAAAAGAATCATTACGTAAATTGGAAGCTACCATTAATCCACCTCCCCCAGCAACTATCATAGGCAAGAAATATTTAACAGACAGCATCATAGACTAAAGAAATAATTTTTAAACCCTAAAAGATTTTATATTTAAATTAATTTTTTTGTGAATAAGTTAATTAAGCAAGTTAAATTTACCGATTTTATTTTATATATCAAAACCAATTAACTACTTTAATTAACTTATAAAACTTATCTAAGGTTTTAATCTACTTTTACTTACCTGAGCCTTTGTATCCTGGAAATGGTAATTCAGTAATAGGACGGATAGTACTACTATCTGCAACAAAAGACTTATCCAAAGTTCGACTACCGCCTTCACGAGCTGACCATTGGTTAGCCGCTGTAAATCCGCCAAAAAATATACCTATCATAGGCATGAAATATTTCAAAGGTAACATCATAGTCTAAAAAGGTAACTAATTAAACTTACTTAGATTATATATGAGAAACATTTAATTTCAAATATTTGATTTACCTGAAACAAATGAATTAAATATTTGAAATCATTTGAACCTTGGAGTATTTTTCTAAAGTAATGGTTTGTCTCTCAGCATTTAGTTAATGGATTACCAAGATCTAATAGAACTATCTGAAGAGATAGAAATTAATAAATCTAAGCCAGTAACTGAAGAAGAATTAGAAAGCTACATAATATCTTTATTTGAGTCTCAAGGATACTTTCACTCTAAAGGTAGTGATATCAAGAGAGAGAATTATTATGAAGTTTTACTAATAGAAGATCTCACTAACTTTTTAAAACCTAGATATCCAAAGTTAGATACATACTTTGAAATCTATTCAGATATCAGACACATTGCTGATGATCTGCATAGAGACGATAAAAACTTCTATGAATTCAATAGAGACTTCTTTAAAAAATTAAGTGATGAAATAATCTACACTAGGGAAAGAGATGGAGAGAAACTCCCCATTTCATTAATAGATTTTCAAAATCCAGAAAATAATATTTTCAGAATTGTTAATCAATTTGCAGTTGAAGGAAAAAACCCTAGAAGAGTAGACTTAGTAGTCTATATTAATGGGATTCCATTAGTTGTCTGAGAACTTAAATCTCCTAGTGATGGGCATGTTGGATTAGTTACAGCCCATCAACAGCTCCAGCTTTATCAAAAAGAAATACCAGATCTTTTCAAATACAATGCCTTCTCAGTGCTATGTGATGGAATTCATCATGTCAAATATGGAGTTAACTGAGAATCTCTTGAAAACTTCATGGAATGAAAAAAGATCTCAGATGAGGTTAGTTCGGAGGGAAAAGATAGACTAGATGTCTTAATACAAGGACTTTTTGCGAAAGAAAGAATTATTAAGTACATTGAGAACTTTATTTGATTCAAAGACAGCGATCCCAAAGAAAAGATTATTGGTAGATACCCTCAATTCTTTGGAGCTACAAAGATGTTTGCAAGTATTTTGAAAAACTTGAAACCTAAAGGATCTGGAAAGGGAGGAATATATTTTGGAACTACAGGGTGTGGTAAAAGCTACACTATGTTATTCCTTTCTAGGCTACTCCTTAATTCGGAGTCTCTAAACACACCTTCAATTCTCATAATCTCTGACAGAGTAGAGATTAGTGAGCAATTATGTAAATTATTTCAAAGTTCTACTAATTATCTTGGAGACAAGAATATTGAAGATATTTCTTCTAGACAAAAATTGACTTCATCTTTAAAGAAATTAGTACAGGGGGGAGTATTCTTAACTAATCTACAGAAATTTGAAGAAAGTTGTGAGATACTTTCTGAAAGAAACAATATTATTTGCATTTCCGATGAAGCTCATAGATCAAACCATAATTTTGATGTTGAGCTGAAAGAAGGGGGAGGAGAAACTTGTCCATTTGCTAAAAGACTTCACGAGTCTTTACCTAATGCAACTTATGTAGGTTTCACCGCTACACCCATAGATCAAACTATGGATGTATTCGGAGAAATAGTTGACCGATATACGATGGACGAATCCATCAGTGATGGATTCACTGTGAAACTTAAATTGGAAGTTAAAAAAGGATGATTAAAGCTTCAAGATGAGATCGCGCTAAAAATTATAGAAAAATACAGAGAAGCGAGGGAAACGGGAACTAGTGAGGAATGCATTGAAGAGGATCAAAGAATAAGAACAAAACTAAAGGCTATTTGTAATGTTCAAAGCAGAATAGAAAAAATAACTGATGATATTGTTGAACATTATGAAGCCAGAGTTAACTCTGGTGAAACTGTTTGCGGAAAAGCAATGATAGTTACTGTTGGTAGAGATATTGGATATAAAGTTTGAAGAAGGATCAGGGAAATAAGGCCAGAATGAACAATTAAAGAAAATGAAGCGGGAATGTCAAAGGTTCAATTGGTTATGACAAGAGCCAAAAGTGATGGGGAAGAAATGTACCAATTAATAGGTAATGATGAGTACCAAAAAAAATTAGCTAGAGAGTTCAAAAAGGAAGATTCTGATTTCAAGATAGCAATTGTTAGTGATAAGTGATTAACTGGATTTGATGCTCCTTGTTTAGACACTATGTACCTAGACAGAATATTTCAAGATAAAACGCTTATTCAGGCTGTATCCAGAGTTAATAGGAAATATCTAAGAAAAAACTATGGTTTAGTTGTTTCTTATTGGCCTATTGAAAAATACTGAAAAGATGCTATTAACAAAGTAGGGGGTAGTCAAAGAGGTGGATGTACCTTGGAGGAAGTCATCTCTGCAACTAAAGATAAATTGGAGTTGTTGAATAAACTGTTTCACGATTTTGATAGAAAAACATTTTTAAGCATCCACAACGAAAATGATCAATCAGGTATGGTAGTTAGTTACATAAGGGAAAAAGGTAAACAGTTTCAAGACAAATTTAGTGAATTATATTTCGAATTCATTCACTGATATGACAGTTGATCTAGTGTTGAATTAAGTAAGGAATTAGGTCAAGAAAGGGCTTTCTATAAGCTAATTTACAAATACTGATCAAGACATATTAAAAAAAGCTGGACTCCTATGTCAGAAAAAACTAAACAAGAAATATCAGAACATATGCAAAACATATTTTTTTCTGGGGAAATGTCCCAGCATTCTTTTGGTTATTTAAATGTTTCTTTCCCCTCCGAGCAAGAATATAAAAATAAAGAAGTTACCAGAGATGACAAACAAAGAAAAGCTAAAAAATTAGGAGAAGCTCTTGCGAAAATACATAAAAGTTTTGGGAGAAACTTTTTAGAAAGATTGGCTAAATTGCAAGATGAATATGAATCTCTGTATGAGGCTCAAGGTAGGTTAGAAGCTATTGAAGATGAGGAAGAAAGAAAAAAAGCTATGCAGGAATTTAATTTAGAAGAAAGACTTAAAGCTCTTGATGAAAAAAGAGATGAGTTAGTTGATGAGGGTTACAGAAAAATGAAAGAGCATGAAATTAAAGGATGAACTCAGGAAGAGCAAGTCTTCTTTGATCAACTGAAAGAATTTAATGAAAATTTTGGTTTTGGACTAGAAGAGAAACAATTGTTAGATTTCACAAGAGATCTAAATGAACTTTGAAATGAAAGAAAGGGATGAGGAGATCCAATCAAAAGATTCACTTTATTATCTCAGTTAAAAATGGATATATATAACCTAATAGATAAATACAACTTTTATATTTCAAATGAAACATTTGATAACACAGATGTTGTGATTGTTGAAGAACTAGTGGATTGTTTTAGAAGAATGACTGAATCAAGTTTGTAATTTATACTTCTCGAAAAATATAACTTAAGTTATCAGAAAGAAGTTAATTTTTAACTCTCAAGTAGGTTAGTGCCTAGTAGTCTAAAATCCAACAAACCATGTTTCTCTGATTAAAAGTTTTAGTTGGAGTAATTGCCAAAGGGGCTGGAGCTTTTGCTCCCTTTAAATTGATGGCAAGCCCAGATTCGACTATTAAAGAATAATGCATATCTTGAATTAGATCTTTTAGGAGATACAAATAAGGCAAAGATTTCTTTGGAAGAAGGGCCTAGTAGTTGAAGATATTTTCATAATGTTTATACACAGGATGTTTGTAAAGTAATAACTCCTATGTCTGGGGAAGATAGATTACGTTGTCAACTCATGGAAGGGTGAAATCACATCGTTATAAACTTCGAAATTTTTAGTGGGCATTTAAGGTCAAAAAGTGGCTTTAAAGCCACTTTTATCTGGTTATTTTTTTAGCTGTGAGTAACTAGGAGAAAGGGGAAAGTTAGTCTTAAAAGGACTGATTGGTCCTTCTTCTTCTTTCGGGCCTATAAGTTAATGTTCTTCGTGCACACACTTTTTATAGGAATTCTTTTAAAACTTATTTTCTACTAAACTATTTGTTTTTGTCTAGTAAGCAATTAATCTTTCAAGTCTTAAAGACAGAACAATAAATAAAAATACTAATAACTTTTAAAAAACCTATTCTTTAGTTAAATTTAAGGAATTCCAGCGAACTCAACACTGGCAAAAAATATAAAGGCGGCGCCATTCTGGGCGCCAAAATTGATTATATATCATTCATTATTTTTTATGCAAAAAATAAAAGATTTATTTGAAAATTAAAAACTCTAAAAGTAAATCTATTCTAAGTCCTCTATTCGGCATTTTTGTAATCTCAAACACTTAGAAATTATTTGTTCATTATTTTTTTGTAGTTCAAAAATTGGACTACAAATTTGGTTGAATTTGTCGATTAGGTGCTGGGGCGGAAGTTTGACTTTAAAGCTTTGGAATTTTAAAAGATTAAAGGAAACTATATCAGTCGAATTGTTCAATAATCTCTTTAATTTTGTGACATTTTCCCTAATCAAAAAGTAAATATAAGAAATAGGCAAATTGTTTTTGCCCCCCCCACTCAATGACCCACAAATTGGGAGAAATAATTAATGTCTTGAGTTGATTGATTAATAAACGCCCACCTTGACGACCAGCCGTTCCAACAAATATCAATCCATTTTCGGGAATTAATTTAGCTTTGCATCTTTTAAATCCGGCTTCAGTCAATTGTTCAGAAGTTGAATTTAAAAACTTGCATTCAAAAATGTCTTTTGTTCTTAAAAAAGGTATTCCCCCTTGCTTACAAAAGTAGAGTTTTTCTAAATAAAAATTGGATTTAGGGGGCTGAGAGCCTTTCAAAACTTGAAACAAATTACCTAGAATTTCACTGGTGAATTCTTCTAAATTGTCGAACAAAATATGGTAATAAGATTTCATCCACCCTTCAAGTAATTCGTTAATTTTTCTTTTGTTTTGTATTAACTTCTCGATTGTTTGATATTTGTAGACTATCTTTTTTTGTTCTTCTAATGCAGGAACTACAATCGGTATAGAACAAAATCTTTCATAGGTCAATTCTTCTCTTACCCCCCCCGTAGAGAGATATCTAGCAAGCTTATCGAATGCAATTCTTTTAATTCACAATTCCAGATAATGATTTATTAATTTATCTGGTTGTTTTATGTAGAAAACTACATAAGTATTAGAAATTTGAATAGCATCTAGTTGACTGTTGAGAGCGATGGAGAGTTTATCTCCATTCCTTGCTGTAGATGGTTTGTAACAAAACTGATCTCTTTTGACAATTTGTAATTTATTCTTAATGTTGGATAAATTTACAATGCGACTTTCCACAAAACATTTTTCAATACTTAATCCCTTAATTGGTATGTTTTTGTTATAAATCGCTACCCCTTTAACTCTTTCAATATAACCTCCTAATTTATTCATCCTCTTTAAAAAGCTATTTTTGACCAAAATAATGAAAATCCTGCCCTTGAATACTTATACCTTCCTTTAAAAAATTATTAATAATTACTTTTTTAAAAATAAGCAACAATTAATGGCTTTTTACAAAATATGGAAAAACTAATGGTCTAAGGGCATTAATTAGTTTCCGACACAACAAGAAAAAACAAATTAATTAATAATTAAGTTGAAGTTTTCGGGGGGGGCATTAACGAAGGGGAAAATTGCTGGTGGGTGTGTAGTACTTCTGGGTGGTACTACTTTTACAGGCTTAGTTTGTACAGAAATTTATAAAAATGGAGTATCTAGTGCTTTAGCAAAACTAGGAGGTTGGGTTGTTGAAATTTTTAATTGAAATGGAACTTCTTCTTCACAATCTTCATCACAACCTATAGATCCTATCCCAGCAATAACTGAAGCTTGATCAGTAGTATCAGGTGCATCAACAACAGTCTTGGGTGCTGCAGCAAAAGGATATCAATGAATTGAAAAGAAAGATAATGCACAGTTTTTGGCCACTTTTTTTAAAAACTTTGGAGAATTTAGTTTTGTCAAAAGTGTAGTTTTTAATTTACATCTAACTATTAGGGCATGATTGGGAGTGCTATTTGATTCCAATGTTTTGTCAAAAGTTCCTGATGCACTTAAGATCTTCGCTGCACTGGCAGTCGCTCTCAGTCAAGACGATCACCAGAAGAATGGTGAACAGAAAATGATTAATTGACTTTACTTGAGATTCTTTATTAACCCAAGAAAAATGATTACTATCTTGAAGAGAGGGGCAAAAAGAGCAAAACAGGAGGACGAGATCAAACTTGAATGTAATGGAGCGGGCAAGGGTGGGAAGAAAGGAAAAGAGCTATTGGGATCTTGTTTTATTTGCAAAGATAAGAAAAAGTTAAAGCAGGAAGTGGCAGATTTCTTGAAAGAGGGGAAGATGCCAGAAACTAAGAAAAAAGAATAGTGGGATTATTAATGTACGAAAAAGAACTTAATAAATCATTTATATGTAGTCGAGGACTTCTAAATGGTTTCTTGTTTTTTTCAACAAAATTCCTTTAAGTATTTAATTAATGGTTGATTTAGAGTTTTTGGAGTTCATGCGGTTTTTGAATATTGATTTAAAATTCATTGAAAAATTTTTAAAGAGTAAGTAATATTTCTATGCAAATTTGGAAGTGAGGAATTTCTTCAGCTCCAGTCTTTTCAGGGCTGATTTTTGGAGTACAACAAGTAACACAGTCATCTTCTGAAAGTACAACTTCATTACAAAGTGATCTTTCCGGCCCCCCCCAACAAGTTAATTCATCACATTCTGACGATTCAACACTAGAGCAACAGGATTCATTAGAAGAGTCTCGTTTACAAGACGACGAAAGAAGTAGTCATATAAATCCCGTTTCAAGTAAATTAGATCACTATACTCTCAAACTTGTTACTCCTTGTAATTACGGAACAGGTTGAATTTTGGACTATCAAATTCCTCAGAAAGATCATTATCCAACAGTTTGATACATTGCAACCGCGGCACATGTAGTAAATAGATGAAAATTTGATGGAAAGAAAAACAATAACTATGATCAAGAACTTCCTAAGAGTTGTAAACATGTACAACAAAAAAATTTTGAATTAAGTATTGTAAAAGTTAATGACAAAGATAAGTCAAAACCACACTCAGAAATTGTTTCTCAGGCGAAAATAAAAAAACCTAAATTATTCTGAACAGCTTTGAATCTGTTTAACAAGGAATCCAAATTTGATATACAAGAGAATAACTTCAAAGATTTCGCTGTAATAGAAGTTACTTTTGACAGTGAAGAAATTGCTAAAAAAATGACTAACAACTTTGCTGACAAATATAAAGAGGGATCTTTTGAAGATGCAATAGATGTATTTGGTAGTCCTTTAGACCCTAATAAAACAAAGGAAAATACATCTCGTTTCTATAGCTTAGGTTATCCAGATAAGAGAACAGAATCAATATTTTTTAAGAAAGATAATTGAAGCTGAAAAAATAAAAGAGGGGATGTATTATCAAATGATCAAAAAAATAAATACGGAATTTCTCCAAGAGATAAGGTAAGAGGATTTCTTTCAGCTAAGCATTTTCAAGAAGACAAATACAAATTTAACTGAGGAGGTAAAAAATATAACGAATTTGGTCACTTCTACTATACACAAGGAACCAAGTTAGGAGCTGGTGCTTCTGGTTCTATGGTTGTGGACGAAAATGGAAATCTTCTAGGAGTTAGAGCTATGGAAGGAGAATATTCTTTGTTTACTCCTCTTAGAGCTGAAGAAACAATTTTAGGAGAAATTAAGACCCCTAAATATGACTTGATATTAGGCGCTGAAAAGCAAAACTCTTCTTACAAACAACAAGTAGAAAAACATTTGTTAACAAGTGGAAAGAGAACTTGATTAAGTTCAGTGAAGAATTGAACAAACACAAAACAAGTATCAAAGTAAGAAGTTTTCACATTTAGTAATTAGAAAATTCTTTATATTACTTAATAGAAAATAGAGTTCTATAAGTTGGATTCGAGGGCAACTGAAATTTTTAAACCAAACGCAATGAAAAATAGTACAATATTCAGACTGAATAAAAGTAATATACTATTAGACATACCAAACTTTTTATTGATGCATTAAAGTGACAGAGCAAGTCCTTTTTTCTCACATTCTTCCATTACCGGATGAGGAAGATCAAAAAACAATTGAAGAGTCTTTCAGGGAACAGATAAAGCAATCTGATAATTTACAAATCTCTGTAGGATTTGCTTCCGTAGCTTCATTAACTGAATTAGACAGACTGATTACAGAATCAGGGATTAAAAAAGTGTGTCTAATCTTAGGTATGTATTTTTTTAATGGGTTTCCAAAAAGTCTACATGAATTGGTTCTTAAGATAAACCAGAAATGACAAACATCTGGAATAGGTGAAATTAGACTAATATATCCATTTAAATATCATGGAAAGTTGTATATGTTCTTGAAAGATGAAAACCCATTTTCTGCAATATTAGGATCGGCCAATTTAAGCTTTTTAACTTCTGAATTTACACATTTACATCAATATGAAATAGCTGTATTGTTTGATAACCAAGATAATCTACTAGTTTCTCTTTCTCACATAAATCATCTGAAATCCCCAGATATTTCAGAAAATGTTGCAGTGCTAGAAAAAGAGCATAAACTGTTTGACATTAATCATATGATGGACAGAATAGTTGGTTTGTCATCTGTTTCTAAAGTTGAAACGCATGCAGTGAAAAATCTACAATTGGAGCTTAATTCAACTTTGGAAATACCTTTAATTGATTTGGATTCCGCGGAAAACAAAAAAGTAAGTAAAAGAAGAAAGAAAAAATCTTATATAAGCTTAGGTGTAAAGGAAAAGGGCCAAAAATTATTAGATGAATCTGGAAGCATTGACGACAAGGAATGATTCTACGTAGTTACTGATGATGGATATGAGTTTATGTCTTATGTCGAGGAAAACAAGATCAAGAATTTGTGATTCCATAGAAAAGACAAAGTTTTGGAAAGATGAATAAGGGGAAGAATTGGTGGCAGCTTGCATGTTGTTGATACAGAACACCATCACTTTTCAGATGAAGAGGAAATGGAAAGAGAGATTACTGGTGAAATGTTAAAAGAATATGGTGGCGATCATTTAGTTTTGACTAAAACAAAAAACACCAAAAAAGATGGAAAGGGAATAGAAAGAGATATATGATTCCTTTCTTTTCCTAGAAAATCTATTTAAAAGCTGTAAGAGTTCAGTATTTAAAACAGAATTACCAAATTACTCATAAGTTTTGATTATCTCTAATTTTTACTAGTTAATTATCTAGGAATCTTTTTAATTTAGCAACCTCTCTAGGAATTATTTCTTCTTCCGCTCTATTAATATTTCGTTGTCGCTCTTTTAGTGTTTTGTCTGAAACTAGAACTATCGCAATTACTTTTTGGCAAATTAATTAAAATTTAAGCCCTTTTCTCTTTGCTTTTCTCCTATGAATGCCTTTTTCAAAATAAATCCGAACTGGAACATTTGTCATTTACATTCTGAGGATTCATAAAAAACCACTTATCAGTGAATTAATTTAAAGAAGAACTTTAAGAAAAAAAGACAAATTGAATTGTTTACTTTGTTTCTTTCGGTGTTGCTGGAGGCATAGACCCTTCCGTTAAAAACTTTTTCATATGTTCTATTAATTCGTCTTTTTCTCTGCAGATGAAGCAAACACCTAAAGGAAGAGTGTTTTCTTTTTTCTTCTTTCTTCTTCCTGTTGCGCCATTACATTTCAATTGATTCTCATCGTTTACACTTCCATTCTTGGAGCCTCTTTTCAAAACATTAATGGTTCTTCTAGGATTGACCATAAGTCTCAAATAGAGTCAGTTAATCATATCTTTATTCCCATTCTTGGCAACTTCTTTTTTGCTAAGAAATTTTGCAAGAACTTTAAATGTTTGAAAGGCATCGGGAAATTTAGACAAAGCGTCTGAATCGAATAGTACTCCTAATCATGCTCTAATAGTTAAATGTAGATTAAAAACTACATTTTTTGCAAAACTGAGATTTCAAAAGCTTTTCAGGAAAGTGGCTAGAAACTGTGCATTGTCACTCTCTTTGACTCACTTATAACCCTCTGGAAAGGCTCCGGCAATCATTGTTGCTCATCCAGATACTTTGTCTCAAGCTTGCGTAATCGGGGTTATGGGATCTAGGGGAGTAGAGGGCGCGGAAGGAGGAGAAGCAGAACCAACTCAATTAAAAACTTGAACAACCCAACCTCCTAGTTTTGCTAAAGCACTAGATACTCCATCTTTATAAATTTCTGTACAAACTAAGCCTGTAAAAGTAGTACCACCCAGAAGTACTATACATCCACCAGCAATTTTCCACCTTGTTAATGCCCCCCCCAAGAATCTCAAGCTAAGTATTAATTGGTTTTTTGTACTTAAAAGCTAGTTAAATACCTTTATGTTTTATAAACAACCACTAAACGTTGTTTATTTTTTAATGGGGGATTATTAATAATTTTTTAAAGGAAGTATTAAAAACTAAAGGGCGGGATTTTCATTATTTTAGTCAAAAATAGCTTTTTAAATTTTCACAAATGTCCTTAAAGGGCGGAGATATCTCTTAATAAAGAAAATATTTCTGGGAATTTTGAGAGCTAAATACATTTAATTCAAAAATATGGCTCAATCTGGTGAAATTATTGCTCCTATTGGAAATTACATTACTATTTGCAAGAGAAAAAACAAGAATTTAGAAACCACTAAGTTAGTGGGAGTTACAGTAGAAAAGGAAATTATTTATAAAGATTGTTCTGGAAAACAAAGATTAGAAGATTGTTTAATCGTTGAAAAAGGGGATTTTGTGACTTGCTTAATGCGGGTGGGCAGGGATAAAAGGTTACCGATAGGTTTATATTCAGATTCAGAATTATCTATAGTGAGTTTCAGTTACTACGTGTTTAGAGTTAATAATTCTGACTTACATAGTGAATATTTGATGATATATTTCAAAAACTCAACAATGGATAAAAAATCTGTTTTTTGATCAGATAAGGGAATTAGAGGAACTTTATCTTGAGATAATTTCATCAAACTTCCTATTGTAGTTCCTGCATTAGAAGAACAAAAAAAGATAGTTTACAAATATCAAACAATCGAGCAGTTAATACAAAACAAAAGAAAAATTAACGAATTGTTGGAAAAGTGGATGAAAGCTCACTATCATATTTTGTTTGATAATTTGGAAGAATTCACCAGTGAAATTCTAGGTAATTTGTTTCAAGTTTTGAAAGGCTCTCAGCCCCCTAAATCCAATTTTTATTTAGAAAAACTCTACTTTTGTAAGCGAGGGGGAATACCTTTTTTAAGAACAAAAGACATTTTTGAATGCAAGTTTTTAAATTCAACTTCTGAACAATTGACTGAAGCCGGATTTAAAAGATGCAAAGCTAAATTAATTCCCGAAAATGGATTGATATTTGTTGGAACGGCTGGTCGTCAAGGTGGACGTTTATTAATCAATCAACTCAAGACATTAATTATTTCTCCCAATTTGTGGGTCATTGAGGGGGGGGCAAACACAATTTGCCTATTTCTTATATTTACTTTTTGATTAGGGAAAATGCCACAAAATTAAAGAGATTATTGAACAATTCGACTGATATAGTTTCCTTTACATCTTTCAAAATTCCAGCTTTAAAGTCAAACTTCCGCCCCAGCACCTAATCGACAAATTCAACCAAATTTGTAGTCCAATTTTTGAACTACAAAAGCTTTAAAGTCAAACTTCCGCCCCAGCACCTAATCGACAAATTCAACCAAATTTGTAGTCCAATTTTTGAACTACAAAAAAATAATGAACAAATAATTACTAAATGTTTGAGATTACAAAAATGTATCGTTGAAACTTTGGTTTAATTGCTACTGCACAAAAGAAAATCAATTTGAAGTTAAGTATTTATCTCGCCCTAGAGAAAACGAGATGATGATTACAAAGTCTCTGAAAAAGGTTTATTGGGTTTTTTCACAATCTTTGTTTAGCGAAAAGAGAGAGAGAGAGAGAGAGAGAGAGAAGAGAGAGAGAGAGAGAGAGAGAGAGATTCATTTTTCTCGTTCAGTTTGTAGCGCAATAAATATGCGATATACAGATGTCTTTAGAACAAGACAAAATATTTGAGAAAGGCCCAAAAGACAAAAATCTACAAATAAATGACAAGGGTGACTTTCATTGACAAACTGTTTGAATTTTCGTTATCATTCTCTTCAAAACTTTAGTGGCTTTCATTCGACTTATTTAAAGATTTTTGAACGGGACTCTTAAGAAATGTCTAAGATCCGAACGAACTCAACAAATTTCTCCGTTGTACTATTTAATTAAGAAAAAAGTATTCATTAAATGAATCTTCTTTTAAAAGGAAGCTCCTTACTCCTTTTGGGAGGAGGGAGTTGCGTTCTTCCTTTTTTAAATCTTCCTACTGCTTTCCACTCATCTCCTTACGGCACTTCACAAAGTTCTGATGCATCTACTCAAGGTCTGGGTGACACAATTGCCACCCCCTCCAAACCACTTAACACCGGCTCTACAGATGCTGGCGAAGTAGGAACAAGAGGCGAGGCAACAGCTTAGACCTAAACAAGAAGAATTGGGAAATTGTGTAGTGCAATCAGGAACAGATAAAGTAACTTCCAAATCATCTGAATCCTCTAAATACACTTCATTATCTTGTGATAATGGTGGCAAGGGTGACGATGTCATAACAGCAAGATGAGACTTGTGAATTCCAACTATTTTTTTACAAAATCAAGGAAATGATTTGAAAGAGGGGGACAAAATTAATGTAAAAGCTGAAACAATTACTATCGAAACTCCGCAAGATGTAGATGATTGAGATCTTTCTATAACGAAATTTACAAGTAAGAGTTTTGTTGAACCGGAGATAACTGGGAAATGGGGAGGAGGGGTTCTAAATGGTGTTTTTGGAGATGAGGAAAAACAAGTATATACAGTAAAGATAATGGAACCGCAAACAGAAGAAAACAGTTTAATGTATCTGAGGTACTAAAAATTTTTAAAAACAAGTAGTAACCCATTCTCCTTTTATCCTTCTAGAGTTCAACAAAAATTATTAAGTAGGAATAATATTTCCGTAACACAAAAAATCAATTAAATATCCAGATGGATAAAGCTGTTAATTCGCTGAAAAGGTTTTCTCCTCTTGGGCAGTATATTTCTTTAGTCTCCAAAAAAAATAGGAATTTAGAAAGCACCAAATTAATTGGTGTTAGTTCAGATAAGGAGATCATAGTTTCTCTTTATTCTGGAAAAAATACCAATTTAACTTGATGCCTGTTAATTTCTAATAACCAATTTGTGGTTAGATTGATGGATATTGAAGAAACGAGAAAATTGGCAGTAGGGCTTTACAAGAGAAAAGAGTTAGCTGTCGTTTCTTCCCAATATCACGTTTTTGAAGTCAACAACCCTAATCTCTCGAGTGAATACTTGATGTTGATTTTTAAAAAAGAGTCAACAGATCTACAGCTACTTTACATGTGCTTTGGAGGAGTTCGGGGCGAATTATCTTGAAAAGATTTCATAAAACTTCCCATTTCAGTACCTCCGCTGGAGGTTCAAAAAAAGGTAGTTAATAAATACGAAACTCTAGATAAAACTATTCAACTAAAGAAAAAAATAAACGAGAAACTTGAAGATTTCATGCAATGTCTATTCCATTTAATGTTTGACAATTTAGAAGAATTTTCAAATGAAACTTTTGGAAATTTATTTCAAATCGTAAGATGGGGGCAGACCTACAAGATCTAATAAATATTTGGAAAAGCTTTATTTCTGTAAAAAAGGCGGAATTCCTTCTTTAACAGTTAGTGATATCAATAGATATAACACTAAATTTGTGGGATATGTGGAAGAGTATTTGACTGAAGAGGGCATGCGAAAAAGCAAAACACAAATCATTCCGTCCTATACCCTATTATTCATTGGGGGGGGCGTCAATGCCCCTCAATTAGGAAAAGTAAAAATTAATTTTGTTCTCTAACAGTCAATTCAACTCTTTGAGCTTTATGAAATAATCCACAAAGAAAACATTTTCCAATTCCCTTAACCTTTTCCTATTTTTTAATCAAAGAAAATGTTTGACATTTAAAAAATTTAATTAATAGTTCAACAGATAGAGTTTCATTTGATCTGAAAAGATTCAAGAACTTCAAGGTTAAACTCCCCCCCCAACAATTAATCGATAAATTCAACCAAATTTGTAATCCAATTTTTGAATTACAAAAAAATAATGAACAAATAATTTCTAAGTGTTTGAGATTACAAAAATGCTGAATTGAAACGTTAGATTAACTTTTTTTACTTTATCTCCACTCTTTTATCTTGGTAATCTTTATTTTTTTATGTTCTTCCTTCTTTAGTTCTTTTTCGTCATTCGAATTCCAAGATTTACTTCAAGGCTTTTGTTCTTTGCCTTGTGAGAAACCTTGAATAGTTCAAACAATTGGCACTAATTGACCATTCTGGGCACCCAAGGGATTAACGAGCTGCTTGTCATAATTTCATGATTTAACAACTCCAAATTTATCTGGCAAAGAAATTAATTTATCCTTTATCGATTTTCTTTGTTCTGGCTTGGATTGTTCAGAGCTTAACTTATATTCAGTAACTTTTGTTGTTTTGGGTTTTATTTCGCATGCATCTAGATTTTTACCACAAATTTGGTGAATTTTTTCAACTGTTTCGGCAGGCATATTTAATTCTCCTTTGCTTCATGAATTCAAGTAAGTCTTCATTTCTTCCTTCAAAATTTTTCGTAATTTAGTTAATTCTGATTCAACTTCTGTCTTAAGGTTTTGCCACACAAGCTCAGTAAGCAGAAGTTCTGGATCTTCAGTTCCCTTAACCTTAGGATATTCCCATTCGTCGCAAAACTTTTCTTCGGCAAATAAATCTTCTTCCTCCTCGCCTCCCCCCCCGTCCTCGTCACTCTCCTCACTGTCTTCTTCGTCTTCCTCATCTGCTAAATCAGAATCAAGAGTTACAGTTATTCACTCATCTGTATCTATCAAATTTCCGCTACATTTTGAATCAAGTTTCCTAAATTTATCAAGAATAAATTTCTTTTTCACAATATTCTCAAGATCTGAATAAGAATAGTCTTTCTGATTCAACTGCAAATCTTCCAATTTTTCTTGTTTTAATAATTCTTTGATAACTCTTCTAACAATATTCATGTTTCTTCTATTGATTCAATAAGTAACTGATAAATCATTCTTTCCGACAGTAATCTTTTCCCCTGAACCATTTTTTCCCAGAATTACACTTCCATCGCTTTCGGATTCAACCTTCACAATCCCTTTGACTTCGTCCTCCGAAAATTCAACTTGTTGGCCCCCCCCACCAGAAGATTGAACATAATATTTTTCTGGGACTTGAATTTCTACTTCTTTTGTTTCTCAAGATTCATCAGTAGTTTCATTACTTAATTCTTCACCCTTATATCAATGCCTTTTCATTCAATCAGTATTGCTTAATACTTCTTGAGCGAATGTTTTTTCTTGTCCCGAGTTACTTACTTGTCCAAAAGAATTAGATGTTTTGTATCAAGCACTTGAAGACATAAATGGGGCTCCCCCTCCAGATATATCGGAAACTGTCATATTCCCGAAATCATGATCCAACTTAACAGTCTTCTTAAGAATGTCTCTAACATCAATATCCTGAACATTTATAGAGTCTCATTCATCAAATTGATCCACAAAATGCTTTAATTCATTATCAGGCAGAAAACTTACAGCCATAACTCCTTTGTAATTTTCGTTCCCGTCAGAACCAGCGGGTTCTGAGCCATTTCCAACTCCCTCCCATTCAATTACATGAATATTTTGGGCTCATTTATCTAAACGCTCGTGTTTTATAGTTTTGCCATCCTCGGAGACTGAAGTTAAAACAACTTCATATGGCGAGACATGAGACCCTATGTCTCTCCTGCCTAGCCATCGATTACGATGTATTTTACCAATTACCTGAATTCCCAGTTGACGATTTTTTAAATATTGCGTTCCCTTATTGACAACAATCCCTTTTGGGTTGTTTGTTAATCCAATTGTTTTTACTAGAAAAGCTCCAGAATTGTCATTTTTATAATCATTGGGCCAAGTTAAGTTGTCATTGTATACTTGAATTCAATCTTCAATATCTTCAGTAGTAATACTGAGTATTCCTTCTGAATCAATAAGATCTCCTGAGACATAGACAGCAGGAGAAAAAGAAGATAGAAATGCAGCCAAAAATCATTTGAATTTTCGCCTCATTAACCTTATTGGATTTAAATAAATAAAAGCTCAAAATTTACGGATAGAACTAGATCCAAATAGAACTTAAAAAGTTTTTTAAAAAATTATTTTTGAATTTTTATTTATTCAACGGTTTTATAGAAAAATAAACATAATTACGTTTTTACCTCAATTTTCACAAAAATAATCACTTAACTACAGAAAAATAAAAAATTTTTAAATAGATTTAGTCAGTAAGTTTCGAATAAGTCAATAGAAATGGGTGAATGCCACAATAAAACCCAAAAAAGTTGTTGCTCCGATAGGTAATTACATAACTTTATGCAAAGAGACAAATAAAAATTTAGTAACCACTAAATTAGTTGGAGTTACAGTAAAGAAGGAAATAATTCCTTCTCTAAGTTTCAACCAAAATACTAATTTAAGTAATTTTCAAGTGGTAAGAAATGGGGATTTTATAACCAGCTTATTGCAGGTAGGAAGGGATGGAAAGCTACCTGTCGGTCTATATATAGATTCAAGTCCTGCTTTAGTAAGCCCTTACTACAGAGTATTCAAAGTAAATAATTCTGGCCTTAATAGTGAATTTTTAATGATTTACTTTAAAAATTCAAGAATAGATAAGCAAGCAGTTTTTCTGGCCGGAGGGGGAGTAAGAGATAGTCTTTCTTGGAAAAAATTTTTAAAAATTCCTATTTCTGTTCCGGAATTAGTAATTCAAGAAAAAAGAGTTTACAAATATCAAGCAGTTGAAAAGTTGATAAATGTAAAGAAAAAAATTAATGAATTATTAGAGAAATGAATGGAAAATTACTACTACATTTTCTTTAGTAATTCTTTTAAGAAAGACTATGTTATTAAAAGTGTTAAAGAATTATTTTCCATATCTGGAGGCTCAAAACCTCCTAAATATAGCCAAGAATTAGAAAAAAAATATTTTTGCAAAGAGGGAGGAACTCCTTGGATCAAAGTTAAAGATGTAACTGAATCTGGATTTAAATTTGTCTCAAATTCTGAAGAACAATTAACTATTGCTGGAGCAGAAAAGTGTAAGGCCAAAATAATTTCTTCTTATAGCTTACTTATGGTAGCTATGGGAGTTGGGAAAAAATCCATAGCGAAATTGGGAATAAATCTTATAGATTTGTACATTAGCAGTCACTTCTGACACTTAGACTACAAAGAAGGTAAATATTTATATTATTCCTATTTTCTTGTTAAAGATATTTGAAATAAATGAAGTTGAAAAAGTGTAAATAATTCAACTGCAACAATAGGTTTAAATTTGCGAAAATTTAAATCCTTGCAAGTAAAAATTCCAAAAAAAATTGAATTGATCTCCAGGTTCAACCAAATTTGCAAACCTATTTTTGAGCTACAAAAATCTAATGAGTTAATTATTAATAAGTTGTTAAAGATGCAAAAGGGATGAATTGAAACATTAGATTAATTATTTTTCTTGTTTTTTTGTTTCTTCAGGCATCTTCCCTTCCTTTAAAAAAGTCTTAATTTGGTCTATTAACTGATTCTTACTTTGACAAATAAAACAGATTCCTAGTGGAAGATTTTCTCCTCTTTCTTTCTTTTTCTTCTTTTTTGCACCATTGCACTTCAAATCATCCTCACCTTTTAGTTGTCCATTCTTTGATCCTCTTTTCAAAACATTAATAGTTCTCCTAGGGTTAACCATCAATCTCAAATAAAGTCAGTTAATCATATCTTTATCTCCATTTTTCAAAGTATCATCCTTACTAAGAAACTGAGCGAGAACGTTAAATGTTTGAAAAGCCTCAGAAAATTTAGATAAAGCATTTGAGTCAAATAGCACTCCCAACCACGCTCTAATAGTCAGATGTAAATTAAAAACTACATCTTTTACAAAACTAAAGTCTCAAAAGTTTTTTAAAAAAGTAGCCAAAAACAATGAATTTTCACTTTTTACAATTCATTGATATCCTGATGATACGGCACCAAAAACTGTTGTTGATGCATCGGATACTGTTGATCAGGCTTGAGTTATTGCGGGAACAGGATCTATAGGTTGAGAAGGGGTTGGCGGAGGAGGAGACCCGTTTCAATTAAAAACTCCAACAACTCATCCTCCAAGTTTTGCTAAGGCGCTAGATACTAAACTTTTCTGAATTTCTGCAAAAGTTAAACCTGTTCCAGCTGTAAAACCAAGAAATAATATACACCCACCAGCAATTTTTCCCTGTGTTAATGCCCCCCCCGAAAATTTCAACCTAAGTACTAATTTGTTTTTTGTATTTAAAAGCTAAATAACTAAATACCTTTAAATTATTAGTATTTCAATGTATTAAACAACCATTATTTGTTGTTTATCTATAAAAACCAAAGAGAATATTTCTAGAAATAATAAAAATTTATAAATTCCGAAGAAAAGCAATTACCTGCAGAAAAAACAAAAAAATTCAGAAAAAAATTAATTTTTAAGATCTGATTTTCACACTACGAGAAAATAGTGCATTAATTATTAACAAATTATTAAAGATGAAAGTTTTAGATTAAACTTTCTTACTCTCTCTCAAGTCCTTTATCTTTGTAATTTTTATTGATTTGTGTTCTTTCTGAATTTCTTTTTTGTCTTCATTGGAATTCAAAGATTTATGTCAAGGTTTTTGATTTTGTCCTTGTGAAAAACCTTGAATAGTTCAAACAATGGGAACTAACTTCTTATTTTGAGGGTCTTTAGGGAAAGCGAACTTGTTTTCCTGATTTCAAGAATCAACAACTCCAAATTTATCTGGCAAAGAAACTAATTGTTCCTTGATTGATTTGCGTTGTTCTTGTTTTAGTTTGTACTCAGTAACTTTTGTTGTTTTAGGTTTTTTTTCACATGCTTCGAAATCTTTTCCGCAAATTTGATTAATTTGTTCAACTTGTTCAGGTGACATGTTTAATCCCTTCTTGTCGCTTGAATTCAAGTAAGTCTTCATTTCTTCCTTCAAGATTTTTCGTAATTTATCTAGTTCTTTTTCCACTTCTTGTTTGAGATCTGCTCATACCAACTCAGTAAGCTTAAGCTCGGATTCTTCGATCCCCTCTACTTTTGGATATGCTCATTTGTTGCAAAACTTTTCTTCTTCAAATTCGAAATCACCTCCTCCCTCATCATCACTATCATCCTCCTCTCCTTCCGCCTCTTCTTCCTCATCTTCTGAACTAGAACTTAGATCAAAAGATATTCAATCATCTATTAAATTTCCACTGCACTTTGTATCAAATTCTCTAAATTTATCAAGAATAAATTTCTTTTTCACAATATTCTCGAGATCAGAATAAGAATATTCTTGTTCACCCAATTCCAAATCTTCCAATTTTTCTTGAATTAATAGTTCTTTAATAACTCTTCTTACAATATTCATGTTCCTCCTCCTTATCCAATAGGCAACTGACAAATCATCCTTTCCAACAGTAATCTTATCTGCCCCCCCCGAATTGTTCTTTCCAAGAATAACACCTCCTTCACCTCCTTTTTCAACTTTCACAATCCCTTTTACTTCATCCTCGGAAAATTCAAATTTCTGATCCCCTGAAGAAGATTTGAAGTAATATTTTTTAGGCACTTGAATTTCAACTTCCTTTGCCTCTAGAGATGTATCGGTAGTTTCATTTTTAAAATCCTCACCCTTATATCAAGATCTTTTCATTCAAGTGGTTTTATCTAATATCTCTTGTGCAAATGTTTTTTCTTGTCCCGAACTACTTACTTGTCCGAAAGAATTAGATAATTGATAACCAACAATTGAGGTTAAAAATGTACTTCCGTTTCCATCTGTATCGGAAACTTTCATATTCCCGAAATCATGATCCAACTTAACAGTCTTCTTAAGAATGTCTCTAACATCAATATCCTGAACATTTATAGAGTCTCATTCATCAAATTGATCCACAAAATGCTTTAATTCATTATCAGGCAGAAAACTTACAGCCATAACTCCTTTGTAATTTTCGTTCCCGTCAGAACCAGCGGGTTCTGAGCCATTTCCAACTCCCTCCCATTCAATTACATGAATATTTTGGGCTCATTTATCTAAACGCTCGTGTTTTATAGTTTTGCCATCCTCGGAGACTGAAGTTAAAACAACTTCATATGGCGAGACATGAGACCCTATGTCTCTCCTGCCTAGCCATCGATTACGATGTATTTTACCAATTACCTGAATTCCCAGTTGACGATTTTTTAAATATTGCGTTCCCTTATTGACAACAATCCCTTTTGGGTTGTTTGTTAATCCAATTGTTTTTACTAGAAAAGCTCCAGAATTGTCATTTTTATAATCATTGGGCCAAGTTAAGTTGTCATTGTATACTTGAATTCAATCTTCAATATCTTCAGTAGTAATACTGAGTATTCCTTCTGAATCAATAAGATCTCCTGAGACATACACAGCAGGAGAAAAAGAAGATAGAAATGCAGCCAAAATTCATTTGAATTTTCGCCTCATTAACCTTTATTAGATTTAGATAAAAACAGTACTTATGGCCAGAATTCTTTTAAAGTTTCACTTAAATAGGTTTTTAAACCTATTTTTGAACTATAAAAATCTAATGAATTAATTATTTTTCTTTCTTTTGTGTTTCTTCAGGCATCTTTCCTTCTTTTAAGAAATTAACCACGTGATCTATTAATTTGTTTGAGCTTTGACAAATAAAACAAATTCCTAAGGGTAAATTTGTTCCTGTTGCCTTTTTGGGTTTCTTCTTTTTTGGCCCATTACATTTAAGACTATTTTCATCCTTTATATCTTGGTGTTTTTGACTTCTACTCAAAATAGTAATCATTCTCCTAGGATTAACCAATAATCTCAAATAAAGTCAATTGATCATATCTTTGTCCCCTTTTCCGTTTTTTGATAGAAAAGCAGAAAGTATCTTAAATGTTTTAAAGGCATCGGGAAATTTAGACAAAGTATTTGAGTCAAAAAGTATTCCCAATCAAGCTCTAGCAGTTAAATGGAAATTAAAAACGATATCTTTTACAAAGTCAAATTTTCAAAAATTCTTAAAGAAAGTAGTTACTGACTGAAAGTTTTCACTTGTTTTTATTCACTCATAACCTGATGAAATGGAATCAAAAACTGTTGTGGATACTCCGGAAACTGATTCCCAAACTCCAATCAATGGAGTAATGGGATCTAAAGGTTGTGATGAAGCTTGAGATCCTGAACCTTCGGTACTAAAAGTGCTAGAAATTAATCCTCCAATTTTTTCAAGAGCTTTAGACACCACATTTCCCTTAATTTCTGTGCAGGCTAATCCTGTAAAAGTAGTAAATCCAAGAAACAATAAACAACCTCAAGAAACTTTCCCCCTTGTTAATGCCCCCCCCGAAAGTATCAAACTACTTATTAACTAAAGACTCTTTAAAAAGCTAATTAATTTTTGAATTAATTGATATTTTTTAAAAGGGAAGTTATTAATTATTAAAAATTAAAAGGTCATGGCTTTATTGAGGGGGGGGATATTGTCTCACAAGTTAGTTAATTTAAGTTGTGTTGGATTGATATCTGGAGCTTCAATATCCGGATTAATTTATGACTTGAGGCACGAAAAAAGAGTAATCAACTTAATTAACAAATTCGGAGAGTCAATTTCAAATCTTTTTGATTTTTTAAATAACAAAAGCAAAAGAGAATCTTTTGCTGATTTATTCAAAGGAGAACAACTAGAAAAAACAGTAAGGGCTACTAAGTTATTATTTGGAGATACTTCACAAGAGTTAAGTAAATACTTCAAAATATCATCTAATCTATTTACATATGTATTACTTAGATTTTTGAAGGAACCTTCAAAAATTACTAATAAATTTAAAAGGTTTTCTGGTATGCTAAGTAGAATACTTAAGAAAGCGCAAGAAGAATTGCCCTCTTTAAATTTGGAGGGCAAAAATCCTTATTCTCTGGATATAGCCAAAATGAGTCTATACTTAGGCGTAAAAGAGGGAGGTTGCGGAGAAGATATTTTTGAAAATACTTGAGAAAATCATATGTTGTATAGATCTAAGACTAATGGTTCAGACTTAGAGTGATTAAAGCAGACTCAGAGAAACTCTAATAATGCTAATTCCTGATCTCAAGGAATTGATTGTTCTAGTCTTTTTGGAAACAGTAAAGTAAAATAAAATTTTTATTCACTTTTAAGTGAATAAATTAAATTGCAAATTTATGGCGGGAATATTTTCTTATTTTTTAGGGTTTGTGTTAATTGGAGCTCCTGCAGGCTTGGCAATATATCATTATGTCGTTAGGGAGGGATCTGCAGGCCAACAAACATGTAATTGTCAAGTAGAAGTAAAAGGAGAGGAATGTAAAAGTAGGTGTAAAAAAAAATAATAAATAATTAACAATTTATTTGTTAATAATTAATAGATTATTTTTTTCTCTTATTTGTTCAACAATTTAAATAAAAATAGCTAGTTTTTAAGAGATTTATAGTATTTCTCAGAACTTAACAAGTCTTAAAAAATATAAAAATTAGTAACTATAGTGGGACTGAAGACATTATTAAGTCCCTCTGAAGCTATTCTTTCGAGATTAAATTCCATAGTACTACAGATAGAAGAATTTACTGATGAATTGAGAGGACTAGAAGATGATCAACTAAAGCTTAAAACTAGATATTTTCTCAGAAGACTAGAGCTGGGAGAATCACTCTCAGATCTAGTTCCTGAAGCTTTAGCTGTAGTTAGAGAAGCTGCATTTAGAACTCATAAATTATTTGCCTTTAGAACGCAATTGTTGGGGGCACTAATAATTTATGAGGGTAATTTTGCAGAAATGAAAACTGGAGAGGGAAAGACTCTGGTTATTTTATTAGCAGCTTATTTATTCGCCCTTACCAGAAAAGGGCTTCACATAGTAACTGTTAATGAGTACCTAGTTAAGAGAGATGCAGAATTCTGCAGAAAAACTCTTAACTTTTTAGGACTTACTGTAGGCTTTAACAGTACTAGCTTAAGTAAATATCTGAAAAGAGAGATGTTTAAGTGTGACGTCACCTACACGACTAATTCTGAATTAGTCTTTGATTATTTGAGAGATAACATGGCTAAGAATCCTAATGAAATAGTTCTTCCAGAGCTTAACTTTGCCATCATAGATGAGGGTGATTCCGTTTTGATAGATGAGGCTGGAACACCACTAATCATTTCTAAACCAGTTAGGAGTGACCATCAAGAGTATGTTGAAATAGATCTAGCTGTTAAAAAGCTAGATCAATTAGATTACAAGATTGACTGAGAAAGTAAAACAATCATATTAAATAGCAGGGGAATAAGAAAGCTGGAATATTACCTGCAATTAGAAAAGCTCTATTCCCTAGAAAACTCAATCATTATCAATAAGATACATAACTCTCTGTGTGCCAATTTTGTCTTACAAAATGGGAGAGAATATATTGTTCATGATTCAAGAATTAAATTAATTGACCAATGAACTGGGAGAATATTGGCTGATAGAAGCTATAGCTATGGGCTACAGCAAGCTTTACAAGCCAAAGAATATTTGGATATTGAGCATGAAAGTAAAGTTTCAGCAAAAATAACTTATCAAACATTCTTTCGGAAATATAAGAAAATTGCTGCATTATCTGGTACTGGCTTCTCTGAAGCTAAAGAATTCTCAGAGACCTATAACATGGTTGTAGTTCAACTACCAACATATAGAAAAAAGAGGAGAGTTGATTTGCCAGATATGATTTTCAGGGATAAGGAGGCTAAGACTAAGGCAATTATCTCTGAAATCAAACACCATTACTTAAAAGGTCAGCCTTTGCTTGTAGGTACAAGCTCAGTAGATGAATCTGAATATATTTACTCTTTATTACTTAAAGAAAAGATTCCTTGCGAAATATTGAATGCAAGGAATCACTATAAAGAGGCAGAGATTATTGCGAGAGCCGGACAGAAATATGCAGTTACTATTGCTACCAATATTGCTGGTAGAGGAGTAGATATAAAAATTTCTCCTGAAGTTGCTGAATTGGGCGGGCTTTATGTTATTGCATGTGAAAAAAATGAATCTAAAAGAGTAGATGATCAACTAAGAGGTAGATCAGGTAGACAAGGAGACCCTGGTAAAACTGTCTTCTTTATTTCTTTAGAGGACACTATATTCAAAAGATTTGGTGCAGACAAGTTTGAAAAACTTTCCAAAAAAATAAAAGAAGAACATTTTGAAAGTCCTTTTTTATCTAGAACTATTAATTCTCTGCAAAAGAGAATTCAATATGCCTCTTTTGACAATAGAAAAAACTTAATAGAGTACAGCGAAGTACTCTCAATCCAGCAAGACATTATTTACAACCAAAGAAAATTCATCTTATTTTGTTCTGAAAATGAAAAAGTTTTTCTAAATATGATTGACAGACAAATCAATAGTTGAATGAATGACTTTCTAAGTCAGTTAAAAGAAAGTAACAATAGACCTGCAGATTTAGCTTATATTCTCAACGTTTATTTCTTTGAGATAGAAAATTTATTTTTAGAGTCCGACTTTAAAAATAAAAAACCTAAAGAGCAAGAAGAATTCTTAAGAAGTATTTTCTTTTATTTTTGAGAACTAAAAAAAACAAAGTTAGTAAATATAGACCTGAATAGCTTATTAAAGGAAATAATTATTGAACAAATTGATTTGTTTTGAGAAAGACACTTAGAAGACTCAGAAAAAATAAGAACTACTATAAATCTGCAATCAATGGAACAAAAATCTCCTCTCAATATATTTATTGAGAAGATGGAAAATATTTTCATTGACTTTCAGAAAAACTGTAGATGTGGAATCATAAGGGAGGTTTTTCTATTAAATTCTCAAAGTTGCAAACAAGAACTTAAAGAGAAAATAGAAAATCTTAGAAAAATTAGAGAAAAAATATAGACAAAATGTGGACTTTTTTAAGACTCAAAATGTCTATTTTTAGACATATTATGTCTACATATGAACAACATAACTCTTACTGAAGAATCTCTAGTTAGAGATTCCATTAAAAAATTTCAACTTAATCGAGATAGGGTAGCATTCAACTTACTATTAGAGAAGTACTACAAGAAATCTTGTAGCTATGCTATTAGATTTCTAAGTAGAAATGCTTATTCAAGCATGATGCATCTATGTGTTGAAGAAATAAAAAGTTATGTATTTTGAGCTTTCTGAAGGGCAGTTCAAAATTATAACTTGGAAGAATCAAGTTTTCCAACTTTTAAAAACTACTTGTATCAACTCATAAGATTTGATACTTTAAAAGAATTAAAGAAGAACTTTAAGGGACAATGTATATCAAAAGTAGATCTGCAGTGATATGCAGACACTAGTAGAAAGAAAGTCAAAAATTCTTTTGACTTTTGTATTGATTTAGATCTGCAAGACGGATCGCAAGAAATCAGTAAATTCTTAGAGTCTAAGAATAGTCTCTATCCTTCTATCTGACAGATGAAAGTGGAAGACATTAAGAACGAAGAAATTTGCGAAAAGCTAAATATTACTATGACGGAACTAAGGAGTCGCTGACATTATATCAAGAGACTAGTTCTTGAGAAATTTGCTTATATGGGTGTTGCTCTTTAATCTTTCTCTTTAGCAGAAGTAATTTATTTACTAAGAAATAAATAACTAAGAAAGAGGAACTCAACAAAAAAGGCTTGTATTTTTGAAATCATCTTCAAAGAAAAATTACTTCTTCTAATGGTTTGCCTGATGGTTCGGGCGGAGGTTGAGGTTGAGGATTTACCAATTCATTCATCTTTTTGATAGTGAATTGAATTGAACCTTCTGATCCTGGAGTTGGAACAAAATTATTGGAAGTTGTAGAAATATTGATAATGTGAAAGCTATTTAAAAAATTTTGAAGACTTAACTCACCGCCTTTTGTTGAAATGGCGAGTAATGCATACAAAGAATAATTCAGAATATTTTGCACTGTAAATAAGAACAAGACTTTAATAGTTGTGTTATTAAAGAAAGCTCTCTTAAATTCTTTAGTAAAGCTTTTATTATCTAGGTGTTTGTGCTTCAATTCAGACTTAGAAAGAGCTGTAGAGCTCTTTATCTTAAATATTCGATTGAACCTCAATCTAATTAATCCAAAAGAGTAGTGAACTCATTTGCAGTAACTGATAGTGAATACAAATATTGTTGACACAATATCAACTATTAATCCTGCAATAACTATTCAAGAATATTTGGAGTTGTCGTTTGGGGCTACTAAATTGTGCTTTACTTGTAAAGTAATGAAAGAAGGTCAAGTAATTATTGCCTGAGCGATTAACCAACTTACAGTTAAACTGGATACTATCGCTGAAGCTCTTCGAAGGGGAATACCCCTTTTCTTTAGTCAAAATATTACATAAGGCTCTGAGCCTATAGAAAAAGGAGTAACAGATCTAATAAAGAAAGTAATAGAAAGGAGTTTGAGTCATTCTATCTTTGGAATTTTTCTCTTTAATCAACTTGCTTTAGAAATATGCAGGGAAAAAGCTCACTTGTATAAGACAAGGTCATTAATTAGAAAAAAAACAACTCCAAAAGCTATTACTGAAGTAAAAAAAGTGTTATCTTTTGTATCAAATGCTGTATTGAACTTGGTTCATTCTATGGGTTGAAAAAAATAGAGATTAAGAAATACAGCTATTAAGAATAGAACTACTCAAACATTTAGGAAATATTTCTTATTAAATTGATAGAGTCTTGAAATAGCCCTAGAAGGTCTATTTCCGTTTCCTCCCTCTTCTTTTAAATAATTGGTTTGTGGTTGATTAAATCTATAATTTCCCTCTCTGTAACTTGTTGGGAGAAGTTGCGTTCCTAAAAGATTTTGAATAAACAACTATAAAAAATTAGTTGTTTAAGTATTAAAAGCCCTAGTTAATTAAAATGGTAAGTTCTTTTAGAAAATAAAATAGAGTTAGATTTCCCAATAAATGATATGCCTAAAGTTAAGAAAATTAAACATAAGACTAAAAAGTCACTTTCCAAAAGAGTAATAGTTTTAGGATCGGGGCTTATTAAGCGAAAGAGATCTCACAGATCTCATTGCGCTTCAGCCAAAACTACTAAAAGAAAAAGACAACTAAGGAAAAGTGCATTGTTTAATGATGCGCAATACAAGATAACAGCACATTTGTTGCAAGGAAGAAGATAGTTCTAAAATGCGGGCAATAAATGGAGTTAGTACTAGAAAAAGAAGAAAAAAAGTATTAAAGAGAGCCTCAGGATACTGGGGTCATAGACATATAGGTTATAAGGTAGCTAGACAAGCAGTTTTTAAGGCAGATCAATACGCTTACAGAGACAGAAAGAATAGAAAAAGAGACTTTAGAAGATTGTGGATTACTAGATTAAATGGTGCTTTTAGGGAGTTGGGTTTGACTTACTCTAAGGCAATTAACTTAATACAAAAAGCTGGTTTTGTATTGAATAGAAAGGTTTTGTCTGAAATGGCAATAAATAATCCTGAGGAATTTAAAAAAATAGTGGAAATAAGTTCTAAAGGTACAACTATTTAGTTAATTAAGTATGAATAGGAACGTTAAGTTAGGTCTGGCTGGATTCGGATTTTTGGGAGCAAATGGTGCTTTAGTGCCTGTTGTGAATGGTAATTTCAGCCTGCCCAATCTTTCTTTTTCAGAGCTTGGGGGGGGCATTTCCTACCAATCAGATTCATCTAATAGAGGTTATGAATCTTCAAAACTTAATTTGGGTGGAGAAAAATCCACAGAAACTTCGATTAATTTAGATTCTTCAAAATCTGATTTACCCGCTCCAAAGTTAAATCTAGAAGAACAAGGAGATAGTTCATTAAATCTAAATTCAGACCTTTCCGCGAGTTCTTCTATTTCTTCATCTATCGGTAGGATTCATACAGAAATCGGGAGAGAAGAGAGGGTTGAGGGAATAAATCAACAACTTGAAAGTCAATACACAACTATTTTGGGAAAGAGATTAGAAAGTACACAAGATAAACAAGAAGTACATATCCAAAATTTTCAAGATGCAAAAAGGCAAATTCAAGGACAAACTGGATCTAGAAAAGGGAAAAGAGAAGCTCAACCGGTATCTTTAACTCAAGCTCACAGAGAGGCTATTAGCAGAATGTTCCAACTTCAAAGTGACCTAAAAGACAAATCAAAAGAATTGTCTAAACAATTGGAAGATGAATTTTTTAATGGTTTAAGGGAAGCTTTGCAAATCACTTCTCCCGAAGCACAAAGTCAAACAAGCCCTGTAACAGCTGAGGAAATTAAGAAGTCATTGCAAAGAATTAATTGAACAGGTCAATATATCGAAACACAAAAGAGTCGAGCTCGAAGAAGTACGGAATTTTATAACGCAAAAAGTTGAGGAAAATGAACAGAGAATCCTTTTAGGCATTTTTATTCGCAAGAGAAAGACTTTGAAGAGGCTATTAAATCCTTACAAAAAAATGCTATGAATGTATATAACACTAAACAATCACAAGCGAGAATGCAACAGGCAGGTAGAAATAGATGATATCACGTTCCACAAATGTGGAAGGTAATAGAAAAACAATATAAAGCAATTAATAAAAAAATAAGTGAATTAGAAGATGCTCAGGATTCACATATTGTTAATCAAGTGGCACAATTTCTTTTACAGTATATGGGACAAACTTAGAAAGACTTATTAATCTTTAAGTATTAGGGGGATTATTCTAAAAAGACTTAGATGAATAGAAGATCAAAACTAGCTTTAGCTGGTGTTGGTTTCTTGTTATCTAATGGTGCTTTGATTCCGGTTGTAAATAACAATTTTGGATTTACTAACTTCTCACTTTCAGATTTTGGGGGGGGCATATTACATAAAAAAGATAGTCCAGCTCAAAAAAATTATGAAACTCCAAAAGTTGAATTAAGTAATAATAAGTCAACAACACCAAGTCTTAATTTAGACTCTTCAAAGTCAAACTTACAAACTCCTAAATTAAATCTAGAAAACCAAGAAGAAAACTCCCTAAAATTAGTCTCTAAACTCTCTCCGGAAAAAGGTGATGCTACTATCTCTTCATCAATTGAACGCATTAAAAGTGAAGTAGATAGAGAGGGTAGAGTTCAAGAAGTAGAAAAGCAACTTGAAAGTCAATATTTATCTCAACTAAAACAACAGTTAGAAGACACTAAAGAAAAACAAGATCAGCATTTGAAGAGATTTCAAGAAGTTAAAGAGATAATTAATAGTTCTTCAAAACCAACAGAAGCAGTGGCGCCAAGAGCGAGGGGGAGAAGAGCGGCTCAGCCACAAAAAGAACCATTAACGCAACTGCAAAGAGATGCGATTTATAGAATGTTTTATCTTTATGAAAAGTTGAAAACAGATTCACAAAAGTTCTCTAAACAATTAGAAAAAGAATTTTTCAATGGACTGGAAGAGTTATTGAAACCACAAGCTCCGGCTAAAATTAAATCTTTAACTCCTTCGTCTAAAGAGATTCAAGAATCCTTGAAAGATATTAGTTGAGTTGGCGAAGCCATTAAAACACAGAAAGGTAGAGATAGTAAGAGTACTAGTTTTTTTGATCCAAGGAGTTGAGGGGAGTGGAGTAACAATCCTTTTAGACATTTTTTCACAGAAAGTGAATTCAATAGTGCAATTTCTCAACAACAACAATTAGCTCAAAAAGCTGAGTATGCCGAGCAAATGCAATTGAGAATGCAGGCGGGCTATAGAGGGCAATTTCTAGATCAATTTCAGGCTAACATGAGAAGAATACAACAACAAAAGGCCTCTACAGCCTCACATATAGAACATAAAATTGCTTCCAAATTGTTGGAATATATGGGTCAAGGCTTAAAGAGAACTTAAAATTCAAATCGATAGATTCACAAGTTAATAATTATTTCATTGAAAATTCATTGGTAGATACGTTTATTTAGTTCATTCATTGAGTTTTTAAAACTGTTTTATTGCCGAATTGGTTTATTTTGTAAACAAGTCTAGGCAAATTATTTTTAAATCTAATTGGTGATGGTAACTAAGGAAGAGGAAGTAAAAGTTACTGAAATAGAAGCAGAAAAGCTCTCTACAAAAAAAACCAAAACTACATCTAAAAAAACAACAAAAACTACTGCAACTAAAAGCACTGTAGCGAAAAAAGCTCCTAAAAATACAAACACAATATCAAATACTGCAGAACAAAAACTTTTCAGCAATAATCAAGCAAAGCTTGAAAGCATTAAAGAACAATTATTGGCTCTTCAAGCTTTAAAAAAAGCTGAAAAGAATAACTTTGAAAAAGTCTTTGTTTTAGAGGCTGGGAATAAAAAATCTAAATCAAAAAGCAACAAGGGATTATTTACTGCTATTTGAGCCATTATTTACAACCAAGCAACAAAACCAAAAAAGGGGAAAAACAAGATATCTGAAGAAGAACTATTACTGGTTTTGGAAGATCATGAAGTAATTCCTGATGAAGTATGAGAAACCTTGGCTCTTAGATTAACTAAGAACTGGATAGAAATAACTGAATTAACTCCTGAGGAATTAGAAGATCATATGGATATACAAGATGAAAATATTTCTAGTTTTAAGTTCTACCATTCCACAACAACCAAAGATAAGATAAGTGACTCCTCTAAGTCTTTCCTATCTACTCTTTGTTTTTCAAAAATGCTTACTGCAGATGAAGAAAAACAAATAGCTCAATTAATGGATATTCCGGAAAAAAGGGGATTTGCAGAAAAACAATTAATGACTTCCAACTTAAGATTGGTTATTTCTGTTGCAAAGAAATATCTAAATTGTGGATTTAGTTTGGGAGACTTAATCCAAGAAGGAGTTTTTGGATTAAGAAAAGCTATTACCAAATTTGACTACAAATTTGGTAATAAATTCTCTACTTATGCAACTTGATGAATAAGACAGGCTATTACCAGATCCATAGCAGATCAATCAAAGATTATTAGAATTCCTGTTCATATGATGGAAGTTATTAATAAGTTAGTTAAAGCGGAAAAAGACCTTATACATAAACATGGAGATGTTCCTACGTTGGAAGAATTGTCTACAGAAATGCAGAAATATGGTACGCAATACACTCCTAGAAAAATTAGCGAAATTAAAAAGATTAACGTTGATCTAGTTTCACTAGATAAACCTATTTCTAGCAATGAAAACTCCAACTTTTCAGATTTTGTTAGTGATGAAGAAGAATCTAGTCCTGAGTGGATAGCTTCAAAAAATCTTGCCGGTGAAAAGTTAGATGGTTTTATTCAAAATGCACTAAATAGTGATGAATATCTAATTATTTCTATGCTTTATGGTTTGAATAATCAGCAATCTAATACACATGAACAATTGGCACAATTATTCATGAAAAACCCTGAATATCACACATCCATTAAAAGCAAAAACTTTAAGGAGATAGTAAACCCTGAGGGACAAAAAAGTTCTGCCATTAAAAAAGTTAAAACTTCTTCTAGTACTAGAGGCGCTACTAGCTCTGTCACCAAAAAAGTGATAGAGTGAATAAAGAATACAGAAAGCTCCGCACTTAAAAAACTAAAAAATAAAGCTAGAAGTGAAGATTTGGATAATTCTTTATTATCTTTCTACTCTAACTCTGATTATTAGACATAATCTTTAGATTCTTTAGTTTTCAAAATTCAATCCATTAAAGGATTGGAGATAAAAAACTTGACAATTAGATAGGGATGGTTTATCACACCATTGAGCAGCATATTTTTGAATCAAGAAAAGAAAAATCTTCTCAAAGCACTTATTTTTTCGGATTAGGGGGAATAGAAGAGATAGGAAAAAACTGTTATTGTGTAGAACATCAAGATGAAATCTTGATACTTGACTTTGGAATCAAGTTCGGAAATAAGCAAACTCAACCAGGTGTTACTGGTTTGATTGCTAACTTAGAGTACTTAATTCAAGAGAAATCAAAAATAGTTGGTTTATTTATAACTCACGGACATGAGGATCATATTGGTGGAATAGTTCATCTATTAAACAAAATAGATATTCCGACAATATATGCTCCTTCACTGGCGACAGAACTTATAAAAAAAAGATAGAAGAGCATAAGCCAATTTATGAGCCTAAAATAGTAACCTACAATGCTTCTTCTTTATTCTTTACAAAATATTTTGGAATAGATTTCTTCGAAGTTAACCACTCTATTCCAGATTCCTTTGGTTTTTCTATTTCTACCCCTAACGGATACATAGTTTTTAGTGGAGACTTTAGATTTGACTTAAAAAACAAGATCAACAGCAAGGCATTCCAAAGACTAATTAATATAGGTTCTAGAGAAGTAGATTTACTACTGTGCGAATCCACTGCGGCCGCACAACCTGGATTCAATGAAAGTGAATTAACTATTATTCAAGAGCTGAAAAATATTATTTCTTCTGCAAGGGGAAGAATCATTATCACTTTCTTCGCTTCAAACTTAGGAAGAATAGAAGAAATAGTTAAATTAGCTAACTCTAAGGGAAAAAAGATAGCCATTTTTGGTAGATCTATAGAAAGTAGCCTTAAATGCTCTCAGGCTGCAGGCTTGCTAAATAACTTTGACCTTAAAAGTAATTTGGTTTCTGCACAAGAATTGGATTCAGTTCCGGATGATCAATTAATAATCATTTGCACTGGATCTCAAGGGGAAGAATCTTCCGCCTTAAGTATTATCTCCAAAGGAACTCACCCACATATACAGCTGAAACCAACAGATGATATTATCTTTTCCTCCAATGCAATTCCAGGAAATAAACAAGCTATTAACGAACTCGTTAATAGACTCTACAAAACTGGTTGTAATATTCACTTGAACTCTAATGAATGTAGAATTCATGCTTCAGGTCATGCAACCAAACTAGAACAACAATTATTCATTTCACTAATTTCTCCTAAATACTTAGCTCCTATTCACGGAGAAAAAAAGATGTTGCATGATCTAAAGAGAAATGTTGAAGAGTTAAAAATTGTCCAAAAGGACAATATTTTTATACTACAAAATGGTTCTAGATTGGAACTATTAAATAGAGAAGTTAGAAGGGTTACTGAAAAAGACCTAAAGTTTTCTCAACACTTTTATGTCATAGAAAACAAGCTAACTGATAAAGGAAGAGAGATCTTAGAGGAGAGAACTAAGTTGGCTTCACAAGGATTGTTAATTGTTTCCATTTCTTTATGTCTAAAGACTAAAACAATTCACTCTGTTTCTCCTATAGCCACTATAGGTTCTTTTTCATTCTCTACTTCTGTAGATTTATTCAAAGAATTGAATAAATTAATTAGGCAAAAAGTTGAATATCTTCTGAAAAACTTGACTTTTGAATTAACTAAAGAAAATATTTCTAAATCTATTAACTCTTTAGTAGAAGATTTCTTTGGTAATAATAGAAAAAATCAAAAGATACCTAAGTCAATTGTTCTAATAGAAGATATAGAATCTTCTAAGTTATGAGAAGATGCTATTGCTGCTGATTATGACTATAAATCTAACGAATCAACAACTAAAAATTAGAGAATAAAGATCGTAAGTAGTCCCTTAGGGGACTATTACTTCTTAGAAGGTGTTCCTGATTCTGTTGAACTACCTTCATCAGATGTGGTTGTGCTTCCGGTACCAGAACTTGATGTCTATTGTGACTTTTCTTCCTTCTTTTCAGGTTCCTCTCCCATTGTTGGTTGTCTCTTAATGTCTACTGTTTGTCCATTTTTACTACCAGATGATCTACTAGTTGTTGCAGAAGAGCGATTAGTGTAATCTTGTTTTGCGAGATAAGTCGCCCCTCCTATAGTACCTACAAGGCCAACAACTGAAAACAACTTAAAAAAGATATTCATTATTTCTTAGTAGCTGGGGAGTCACCTTGATATCCTATCAAAATTAATAAATGATTTGGCAATCCTTCTTTTACCTTACAGTAACCCTTCTTTTTTGCAGCTTCAATTTCCAGTAATCCCCCACTTTCTTTTCTTAAATTGGGTTTAAATTCTTTTTTTGCTTTGTTTTCTTTTGTGACACATCTAGGGCTTAGATAAGAATAAGTTAAGGCTCCTGAAACAACTTGAAAGGTCGCTTGCGCTTCTTCTTTACCTGTTTCTGCCGCTTCTCTTCTTTTTCTCCTGGCTTTAGATTGCGTTGATTTATATAGAGTAATCATGTCTCCAACTTTATAGTTTCAAAAATCACTGTAATTATTGAAAAGATAGTGTTTATTGTCTCCATTTTGGGCCCCTTCTGCCTTTTTGCCTTGGTCGGACTTAAAACCTTCTAAAGGCTCTTTATCTAAAGAAGATAAGTCAAATTTCTTACTTAATTCAGAAACTCCTCCAGTCCCCCCTCCTGAAGAAGACCCGCCATTACTGCCAAGAGATCAAGCCTCTTCTACAAATAATTTATCTGGGTTGCCATTGCTTGATTTAAAGTAGTATGAAACATCTTCTCCTTCTGAAGGTGAGCTACTTGAGCTGGAAGATGAACTTGAATCAACTGTTGTTGCAATGACATTCTCTACTTTTTTTAATATCAACTGTGAAGATGGTAATGCGGAAGGGAAGTTAAATTTAACATCTTCTCATGGATCTCCATTCAATTCCGCTTGAATCTTTAAAGTTGCAATTTTTTTATGATAGACTCTTTCAGAATGTCTTTTTCCATCTCCAGGTTCTGATAGTTCTATAGTGAAAGAACTATTCGCATTAGGTATTTTGGTCTTATCTAACTTAAGAAGATAATACCCATTTTTCTTAAACTCATCATTGCTTTTTAATTCTTTGCCAACTAGTGAACTGGTTTTGCCCTGTAAACCTGTTAAATTGATAACTACGTTTGTTTCTGCATTTGAAGTCGACGTATCAACCTTTTTAGCCCCAGCTCCCCCCTTGACATCAAAAATGTTATACATTGTGCAGTAAGGATCATATTCCAAAATCACATTTTCCTTTCCTCCTGAGTAATCAAAATATCTGCATCAAAATTTTCTTTCTCCAGCTCCAAAGATTTGTTGCGTTGATGTTTGACTTACCTGAGAGATTTCACTAACTTGTTGAATAATATTTCCTGTAGTTTCACGCCTCACCCTATTGGTTGTATGTCCATCCTCCTCAGACTGATCGGCTAAATCATCATCCAAATCTTCCAGCAAAGGTCTTATTCTTTTCTTTTTTATTAATTCCAAAGCCTGTTGCTTTTGCTTTAGTATCGCATCAACTGCCTTTTCGACATCTTTAGGAACAACTGGAATCCCCTTATCAAATAAACCTTCAGTAACCTTTACTAAAAAGAAAGTACCTGAAAAATCCATAAGTGAACTGTAGTAATCAGTTATTTGATGAGCCCCTACTCCAATCCCTGCGGGAATTCCCAAAAAAGAAAAAGCTAATCTGAGTCCTTTTGGAAAGGACACTAATTAGCTAAAAAGCTAAAGAAGTATGTTACTACTTTCTAAGTATTTATTTACTAATTCAACTACCTCTTTTTCTGTAGATAACTCTAAAGCTTGATCCACTAACTTTTTAGCTTCTGAGTAACTGATATTATTAAGAACTCTCTTAATAATTGGAATTGAAGGAGAGGACATTGAGAGCTTATCAACTCCCATTCCAACAAGTAATACTGCTGATTGTGCAGAACTTGCCATTTCTCCACAAACACTAACTTCTATTTTTGCCTCATTAGCATTTTTAATAACTGTATTGATTAGTCTCAAAACTCCAGGTGAATTTGGTTGATAAAGATTATTAATATGTTCAGACATTCTGTCTACCGCATTAGTATATTGGATTAAATCATTGGAGCCGATGGAGAAGAAATCAGCTACTTTTGCTAATTGCTTGGAGATTAATGCAGCACTAGGAACTTCAATCATTAAACCTACAGGAACTTTATCAGCCACTTTGTGTCCCTCTTTTTCCAATTGATGCTTGACTTCCATTACCATTCTTTTAGCTTCAATGAATTCTTCAAAAGTAGTGATCATTGGAAACATAATCTTGACATTTCCCTCTCGACTTACTCTTAAAATAGCCCTTAGTTGAGATATAAATTGCTCTCTTTCATTAAGACTCATTCTTATAGCTCTATAACCTAAGAATGGATTCATTTCCTCTGGAAATTTGTAGTAATCTAAATGTTTGTCTCCACCTATATCCAGAGTTCTAATGGTCATGCTTTCATTATCATGAAGATCTACTAATGTTCTCTTATAGGCATCATATTGAACTTCTTCAGAAGGTCAATCTTTACTCTTCATATACAGGAATTCTGTTCTAAATAGTCCTACACCTTCTCCCCCAAATTCCCTAACTTTAGCCATATCAGCAGGTTGTCCTATATTTCCTAAGATAGGTATTCTCTTTCCATCTAATGTCTTACATTTTTTAGTTTTGTAACTTTCCCAAATTAACTTAGTTTCTTCAAACTTTTGTTCTCTCATTCGAAAATCCCTTAATAACTTTTCATCAGATTCCAAATCTAGATGAACAGATCCTGAAATAGCATCTACGGCGATTATTTCTCCTTGTTTTATCAATGTAGTTGCATCTTTTGCAGAAACAATGGCTGGAAAACCCATAGTCTTTGCCATAATAGCTGAATGACTAGTAACTCCCCCTAATTCAGTTACAAATGCTTTTATGTATTTCTTGTTTAATAGTGAAGTTTCACTGGGAGTCAAATCTTTAGCAACAACTATGCATTCACTATCAATAGCACTCAATTCATTGCTTTCAGCATTAAGTGCTATTGTTAAAAGTCTCTCCTTTAAGTCTTGAAGGTCAGACGCTCTTTCTTGAAAATAACTATCTGGCATTTCTTTAAAAGAATTGGAATACTTGTCATATACAGAAACAATTGCTCAAGCTAATGAGCAATTCTCATTAAACAATTTTTCCTTAATGGCAGATTTAATTTCTACATCTTTAAGTATTTCCTTATGAGCTCTAAATATATCTGCTTTTTCTTCTGATATATTTCGAGCCGCTAATTTAATTAATTCATCTATTTGCTTAATGGCTTTTTCTTCTACACTTTGATAGAAGTAATATTCATTATCAGGAGTAGAATTGGATGTTTTTTCATACTTAAGCTCAGCCTTACTGAAAATATATGCCTTACCTACTACTACTCCTTCTCCAACACCTAAAGCCTTAATTTGCTTAGGCATTATTTATATGACTATCTAAGAATTTAAAAATTCCAAAATTAACACAAACCTCTAGATTATAAGTAGGTTACAATTTTGAGGATTTGAAACATCTGAACTTCTCCAATTAAAAAAACACTTATATTAATTTAAAACAATTAATCTAAGATATATCTAATTCTTCCTTAGATATTTGTTCAGATAATTCTTTATCTGAATTTTCAGAAACTTCTTCGCTTTGTGAAGAATTATCTAGTTCACTATTTGCTACTTCTCCTTTCTCTCGAGAATCTTCTTTCACCTCACTGGAGGTTTCTCTTTGAACTGCCTCATTTTCTTTGGATTCAGCTTCCTCTCCTTTAGAATCCTTCTCTTCTGCCTCCAAAGCTTTTAATTTTTCTTCTAAGGCTTTTCTTTTTTCAAGTCTTTTTTGCTTCAACTTACTTAAAAAAGATTCTTTTGGCTCCTCTACTTTCTCCTCTTCCTTTTCTTCCTCTTCAACCTTGGTAATTCTGGCAATAAAAGTTTTCATCTTCATATCAACTATTAATTTGGCCTCAGGCATTTCAACTTTTTCCTTAAATTCAGACTTAATAACTCCTAGAAGATAAGAAGATAACTTATCTTCTCTTTCAACCATTTTTATCAAATCTTCCTTCTTGGAGTCAATTGTTTTTTCACATAGTTGAATAATCTCATCTCTTCCTATAGTTGGAAGAGAGAGATAAAAATCCACTATTTGGTCTACATCAACTACAGATGCAGTTAACTTTTTACAACACTCCCTTATCTTTCAGTTATTAAATTTGAATTCTTTTATTCCAGATTCCTTAAATAGTCTTTCTGACAATTTAGACAAAAAATCCAATAAATTCTTAAAAGTTTTTTCATTGCCTCCGGAAGAATGAAAAATCTTGAGTACAAAAAAAGAATTAGCCCAATCTTTAAGTATCTTCTGAACTCTGTAGCAATCTCAAAAGACTTCATAGCTGGAAACGATTTCTTGCCTCTCTCTATCAGCCAACTTACTTTCTTGTATTCCCCTAAGAATTTCATTAGGATTTCTTTTTTCAACTTTCAATATCAATTTCTCTCTTTCTTCTAAAGACAACTTAATAGTTGGAATACAACTCTCAGGAATAAATAAATATTCTGATTCAGTCATTTTGTCTCTTGAGAGAACTAGTCTAGCTTCTCTTTCCACTCAACTAAAAGTTTCATTATCAAAGATATTTGTGCCTTCTTGAGACATTTTCTCCAGAAAATGTTTTTTAATAGACTTTGTGGCCTGCTCAATGGCCTTATAAGAAGCTAAATTTTTTATTTCAGCCCTCCCAGTCTTAGATTCTCCATTCTCATCTACTAAAGACACATTTAAGTCCACTCTTAGTTGTCCACTCTCCAATTCAGCTTTGGAGAGTTTTAAGAGAAAGCAAATAAACCTAATTATCTTTACACACTCAATAGCTTCTTCTGCATCTCTTATTTCTGGCTCAGTAACTATTTCTATAAGTGGTACTCCTAATCTTTGGAGAGAGAGTTGATAATTACCCCCTGAACCAACTGAATGAGCTGCTGTATCCTCCTCTAAAGAAATAGATCTAATATTTATCTTTCTCTTTAATCTTGGTAGAAATATATGTCCCCTTTTGCCAATAGGGTTTGCCCTTTGAGTTAACTGGTAACCTCTTGGAAGATCAAAGTAAAAATAAGATTTTCTCTCAAAGGTTATTTCCTTTGAGATTTCAGAATCCAAAATATGAGCAATCTTATATGTTGATCTAATCGCTTCAGCATTTATTTGAGGTAAAGTTCCCAAAAGACCTAAAGAGGTATAAGAAACATCTTCCAATCTAGTCATAGAGAAAGCTTTATGTTCAGTGTTTAAAGCTAAGTGAATTTCTAATCCAATCTTTAGTTTGAAATCTATTTGCTCTTCGCCTTCTATTCTTTCCAATATAGACAGTTAACTCTATCTAAAGTAAATTATTTAACTCTAAATATTTAACTGTAGACAAGAGATAGTGATCTTCTCATCTCTTGCAAGTTAAATGAAGTCCAATATATACCTTGGATTTTTTAGAGTGAACTTTAACTTCATATTCCAGTCAAGGAATAGAAATTGCTGGTGCTCCGCTAAAGTTAGACAATAACAAAATAGAACTACAAGAATCTACTTGATAACTATTAGAAAGGCTAGATAATAGCGGGGCAATTGTTGAAGTTGTTGGTGAAACTAATATCTTTCCATTAGAAAAAATATCCTGCATCTTTTGAACGTATAAATTCATTAATTTTCTAGCTTGTAGGTATATGTTTTGGTAATTTGTTTGATACAGGAAAAAATAACCAACTAAATGTCTTAGTTGGACTTCTTTTCCCATTTGTGATCTAATTGTTCTAGCTTTTTCTCTATAGTCTTGATCGACTTGAAAATTGTTAAGTGAATTCTTGTTGGATATTGAACTTCCTGTTCAAGGGGTTACTAAACCATTTAAAGAAAAATAGTGAGTTATTGCCTCACTGTAGGCAATAATCTTGTATGTTATGTCAACCAAATCCAAGGGTATCTCATCAAAGTTAGTAGAAAAAAAATTAAATGTTGGTTCTTCCTTCAACCTATTAATTAAATTGTTGTAATTCTTTTTAATCTCTAACTCTTGCTGAGTTAGAGTTCTGCCTTCGGGATATTTCAGTAACTCTTCGATTATTACAAAACTAAACTTTTCAGGTTTATCTTGAGACTTGTAGGATTTAATGAGAATCTCGGGGAATTTATGGAAATCTTTTTTTTGACTTTTTAGTGTAGTTAGATCTAAAGGATCTGGTCCTGCAATGGCACTTAAAACTCCAGCTATTATCTCAACAGAGTGTGAAACAATAGAGGGGGTATCTAATAAAGTGCAAAGTGGCAATATTCCCTCTCTAGAGACTAAACCGAAAGAAGGTTTAAAACCATATAGTGAGATATAAGATGCAGGGGTTCTGATAGAACCTCCTGTATCAGTCCCTATAGAAAAATCAACTAATCCCTTACTAACTAGATAAGAACCTCCTGAGCTAGAACCTCCACATACTCTATCTTCATCAAAGGGATTAGTTAATATCCCTTTATTGCAGAATACCCCATAGCTTCCCATTCCGAATTCATCTAATGATGATGAACATATATGTTTTGCTCCTGCATCGACTAATTTTTGATAAATAGTTGCAGAAAAAGGTGGATAATGATTCAATAAAGAATCAGATCCCCCAGAAGATAATTTATTGGATATGTAAATTGAATTCTTTAGGGAAAAAACAAGATTATTAATCGGTTTTTTTACAGAGGGGAAAATCAGAGACTTTAATCTTTTTCACTTAAGAAGTTTTAAGTCCTCAGCAACTTTTAACTTTCATCGTTCCCCATATTCTATAAAAGCTTCATGGGGAATAGAAGATAATAGCTTTTGGCTATTATCTTTAAAAACTACGAGAGAATGAGAAACTAGTTGCTTATTGATAGCTATTGGGAATTCTTACTCTTCTATTTAAAAGTTAAATATGTAAGACTTAATTTATTGTATGAGGTGTTGAAAAACTCTTGTTTTCTTCCTGAGAAACTTGTTTTTTATAAAAATTATCTATCTCTTCTAAAGTTAAAGAGTCATGAGACTTAAAAGGTTCCGCATTATCAAGAGGCAATTGGCTAATTCTAATTAGGTCTTTTTTCATAGAGTTAATTAACTTAAAAGCCTCTTCAACTATTTCCTCTGATGGAGAAATAAGTAAAGATTTAGTTGCTTGTTCTAAAATATCCCTGATCGACTTATCGTCAAGAAAAAGGGGAGAAGAGCTCCCCTTCTCTTCTGGCACTTAACTAGTTAAAACTAGTACTCGAAAGAACCGTAAATATCTGAAGTTTCTCCGTTAACCAATTCCTTCAACTTCTTTGAAGCAACTAATTTAGGAACTTCTTTTGCAGGAATTTCCATTTTCATCTTGGTAATTGGGTTAACTCCTTGTCTAGCGCTTCTTTTAGCAACTTTAATTTGACCTATACCTAAAACAACAACACTACCTGTTTTCTTTAACTCTTCCAAAATAGCGTATTGAAATTCACTTAATACGTTTTGTGCTGTCTTATAAGTACAACCAACCTTGGTAGCTATTCTGTCTAGCAGTTCCTTCTTTTTCACCTATTTACCTCCCTTTTCAGCAATCTTTGCTTTAACAGCTCTTGCGAAAGAAAACTTAGGAGCATCAACTGAGGGAATAACAATAGGTTCCTTAGTTTTAGGATTAAAAGCTTTTCTTTCCGCTCTTCTCACTACCTTAACTTTTCCTAATCCTAAGACAGTAAATTCTTTGTCCTCTAAAACCTTATTGATAACTATTTCATTGTATTTGTCCAAAACACCATTAACTTGATCCTTAGTTAAACCAGTACTACTTGCAATTGCTGAAAGTAATTCAGACTTATTCATTATTGTTTGTTTTTTATCTTAAATTCAAAAAATATTTTACATTAACTTTTTTTGTAATACAGCTTTATTGGAGAAAAAATACACTTGAGACCCGTTCTAAACTGAGTCTCAATCAATCTCAATTGCTGTGTATCTATTCTGTCTGGATTGGAACACTTTATTACAAAAGTTGGAATTGAAGAATTAACTTGTTTAATCTCATTGAGAGCTATTGATTTAGTTGAATTCAATAGAAATAAATTAGCTCTGGAGAGAAAACTATTGAGCTCAAATTCTGAGAAAATTCTTCTACTTTCTCTTTTGATTAGTGCTAAAGCTTCAGATAACTTTTCCAATCTCTTAGAATACTTAGAACTCAAAAATACTATAGGAGCTCAACTTAGAAAATAAAACTTTTTTCTAATTTGTTGCTCATATCTATCTCTTTGAGGTCCTGTTGCATAATCTAACAGGTCTCATTTATTGACAACAATTATCACAGGTAAATTAGATTCAAAGACCTCTTTGGCTACCTTATCATCCAGATAATTTAGAGAAGAATCAAGATCAACTACAAAAAGCAATATATCTGCAAATTTAATTGCTTTTTGAGCTCTAATGAAAGATAGATGATCTAATTCTTCATCTCTTAGTCCAACTTTCTTTAATTTTTTTCAACCTGGACTATCAATTAACAGATATTCTTCTCCCCTGTAGTTCAACTTGTATTCGACTAAATCTACAGTTGTTCCTTCTTGAGGGGAGACAATAATAGAGTTGGAATTCAATAAGGCATTAACTAGCGAGGATTTACCAACATTGACCTTTCCAATAATAGCCAATTTCAATAATGGAAATTTCTCTTCTGCCTCTTTCAATTCTCCTGTATCTTTTGAGATACAAATCTCTTCTATTTTGGACCTCAAACTTTCAATGTTGATATTGTGCTCCGCAGAAATCAACAAAGGCTCCTGAAAACCTAATTTACGAAAGTCAAAGGCATTTTGTTCTTTGACACTCTTTTTGGAATCAATCTTGTTGGCAACTAGCAAAACAGGACAATTAGAAAATTTATGCAATAATTTAGATATCTTTTGTTCTATTAACCTTATTCCATCAATCTTGGAGTACATAAAAATAATTAAATTGGCCCTTTTAACCTCTTCTATTAGTAGCCTGTTAATCTCTGACTGAAAGATGGAATCTTCTAGTCTATCAGAGTAACCTCCGCTGTCAATTAACAAGACTGAATTGCCAGACTTTAAAGTAAGTTCTCTAATTACTAAATCTCTGGTAAGACCTTCTCTATCTAGAACAATAGAGTGTCTATCTCCGATTAACCTATTAAACAGTTGTGATTTACCTACATTAGTGGCCCCAACAATCAAGACTCTGTGAAGAGACTTATTTGTAACAGTCAAAAAAGATTTATGGAATAACTAATGTGTTAAAAAACTAAATCTAAAGACTAACTTTTTCAGGAAATATATTTTTCTAGTTGTGAAATTAATTTACACCTATATTTTTCTAATCTTTCTGATCTATCCCAGCTAAAACTCAGTTGTCAAGAATAGAAGGTGGCAATAAATACGAAGTCAAGTAATATCTCCTTCTCTAAATTAAGAATTTTTGCTAGAGTCACTATCTTGTCTTTAGATAGTTGGCTTTCTCTTGCAAAATTCCCATATTCTCAATAGATAGTATTGAGTCTTGCTCACTCATAATCTATAAGAGTCAATTTTTCATTTCCAAACTCCTCTGAATAAATTAAGTTTTTAAGACTTATATCATTGTGAGTCAAGACTCTAGGTAAATCTTTATATTTTTCTGTTAATTTTTTATAGACAGGAAAATATTCTGCATATTCTTGTCTATCCAAATCAACTTTGGAGATAGTATCAAAGTGATCATGTTCAGTAATATTTGTTAACTCTGATACAGGAACAGAGTGAAATTTAGAAGCCAATTCTATTATCTTTTCTATCATCCTTCTATCTAATAATCTAGTGCTAAGTTGATCTCCCGGCAATCAGTTATATATTGCATTGCCAGTAACGCTGTCATAAACTATTAGATTTGGATCTGGAATTAGCTTTAAAACTTCTTGTTCATTCTGCCTAGAAATTAAGTGATTATTGTCTGCTATTCTGACCTTATATGTTCTTCCGTCTAGCAGAGTTATCTTAAATATTTGATTAGAAAACCCTACTAATATCTTCTTAAAACTTCTAATCTGTGATCTAAATTGTGGGAAGTGATCTAAAAAAAACTTCTTAGCTAAATCTTTTGCCAACTCTAAATTGAAGTAATTTCTTTACACTTCTTAACTAATATTTCACACAAGTTGTATGAAGTAATCATTCAACCTGATGAAATATGATACTTTTTCTCCTTTACAGAATTCTCAGGGTAGGCAAGTTTCAGTTTAATTTCTCCTTCTTTTAGTTTTTCTATAACAGAGGAATATCTTCTGTGAATAGACATCTTCCCATCAGGAAGATTTACTAAAAGAGATTTAACATATTCGCTAGCGAATACATTTGTAGGTCCCAATATTCTCACTTTCATAGGTTGATTTGGCGGAGCCATTCTACTAACCTGAACTCTTTCATGTCTAGGGGGATGATTACTTTTACCTTTTTTAGCTTGTTTCTTGACAACCTCCTTTAAGTTTTGTAATTTAGCCATACATTTAAAATTTTAGACCCCTCATTTAGGTGATCTTTAGTGCTCTTTTGCTGTTATTAAAAACTATTTTTTTAATCTCTGATAACTCAACATTTTTAATTTCAGAGATAACTCTAAGAATAGTTCTACAAATGGAGGAACCGAGTGCTAAATAAGGAGAATCACTTTCTACTAATAACCTATCTAAGGGAGTTTCTGAGATTAATTCCTTGAATCTCTCAATATCTCTAAAAATTAGTGGAGAAAATGAGATAAAACAATCTTTTGATAATTTCAATAATTCTCTTAAGTTTTCTTTTGTTCCATCAAAAGAATGAATTATCCCATAGAAATTAGGTTGTTTTTTGAGAAATTCAATTGCCTCGTCCATTGCATTTCTTATGTGTAAAGTAGAACTTAAATTATGCTTTCTAGATAATTGAATTTGTGCCTCTAACCACTTAATTTGTTGTTCATAACTTTCCTCTTTTGATTCCTTGTAGAAATCTAATCCAATTTCTCCAATGACTAAAACCTTGTCTTTGTTTTGGATTATTAATGTTTCTAGTTCACTTATTACTTCTTCCAAAGAGCTACTTTCTTCCTTTATATAAGTAGGATGAACTCCGATAGCGCAATACATTTGCTTGAACTTTTTGGATTGTTTTACTACTTCTTTAGACTCACTTAAAGAAGTAGCTACATTCAAATAATGAAAGTTACTTTCTAAACTAACTAATCTCTCATAATTTGAACTAAACTTCTGGGAATTAAAGTGAACATGTGTTTCAAATATTCTTAAAGAGTTATCCTTCTTCACTCTAACCTATGAACATAACTAACAAAAACACTAAATATTTACCTCTCTATCTACACAAATCTTTTAAACACATATCTAATTTAATGCCTTTTATCTCTCTAATTCTTTTAGTTGTCGATGGAAGAGTACCACAACTAAAAGAAATATATCTAAAAGAGATAAGTAAAAAGTGAACTAATAAGGAGATATTAGTTATCTTCTCTAAACAGGATTTGATTCCAAATCCTAAATTAGAAAATTCCTTTGATCTTAGAAAGCCTAGTTCTAAAAAACATATTCTCAAGCTAATTTATTCTAAACTAAAGTCTTTAACTTTAAGCTCAAAGGAATCTACTAACTCTTTAATTATTATGGGAGGGGCAAATAGTGGCAAATCTAGTCTAATTAATTTATTAGTAGGAAGTAAAAAAGTTAAAAAATCCCCAGAAGCTGGAACTACTAGAAATATCACTAGACATAAGATCCCCTCAACAGACTTGCTGGTTTATGATAGTCCCGGACTTTTTCCCTCTCGATTACATAGAGAACTAAAGATATTATTCCAACTTTTAAATTTCTTGCCCGCGACTGAAGGCGGGAAAGAAATAATTGGAGAGTGAGCATACAACTATCTTTGGAAACTACATCCTCAAAGTCTAAAGAGATTAATTCCGTTACTTGAGGCGGAAAAAGTAACGTACCAATTTTTCTTAAATTCTTTAGCCCAAAGATATAGATTAATAGAAAAAAGGGGTGAATACTCTTTAGAGTTGGCAGAAAGAAAATTTCTTCAACTAATAAGAAGTGGGCTTATTGGAAATATTTACTGAAACATTAAGTCTGAAGAATAATTTTCTCGCAAATTGAAATTCTTTTGTAAGTCTCAAAAAGACACAACTCCTAGAAATACTGTTAGGAAGAGAAGAGGAATATTCAACCTAAATAACACTGAGAGAAATGTTTACAAAATTCTTGTGTCCTCATTTAATAAAAAAGAAAATTATTTCTCTCAAAGTCCGATTTTCAAAAAGTATCAAGAAAAAATTTTGGCTATTGCCATCTTCTTGTTCATCACTTCACCATTTTTTTACCAAAGAAAATCGGAAAGACTATTTAATTTTCACTGAAGAGAATATACCAAGATATTCTCTAAAAAAGATGCAAGTCACTTTTTAAATTGTTCTGTTTTATATTTGTTAGAGAATTCTCAATTCACAAAACAAGATGAAAAAATAGTAAGGATTTATTTACCTCAACCTGCTCACTCATTTAATGAAACTTATGTTCTGACTATTATTAACAAAAGTACAGAAAATGATGAACTAAACTTACTGGGAGTTAGGTTTGATAAATACCTGAATCTTATCTATATTTCACTTAGATTATTTGAAATTATTAGATATGAGATTTGTAGGGATTGTTCCAAAGTTTTAGAGTTAGTAAAACTCTCAAATATTTGGAAAGACAAAATAAGTGAAATCTTTGGATTTAAGTCTGAATATATTTCTTTTCTTTATTTCTTAAATCTAAGAGTTAGCAAAAGAAATAAGTGAAACAAATGGTTCTTCAACTAAGTTAATCTTTAAATAGGTAATGGCAGTTAAGAAAAAGGTTAATCTTAGGGCTAGATCTAGAGCCAAAGAATTAAAAAAAGAAAAGATTAGATATGAACTAAGAAGAAGAGCTAAAAAGCAAATTAAAAAACAACTTAGTTTTATTCTTGAATCCAATAACTTAACTGAAGAAATAATTCAAGAAAAAAAAGAAGCTCTTTACTTGCTTTACAAAACATTAGATAGTAAACAAAGTAAGGGACTAATAACAAAGGGTAGGGCGAATAGACTCAAGTCTAGATGTACTAGAAAATTAAATCGATTGATTAGCAATTCAATTGAACAACAAAAAGATAATTCCCAGATAAGTTAAATAAGATAAAGGGGAGGAGGGTTCATTCCTCCCCGTAAGATCCATTGGCTAGTTCTGTTTACTCGCTTTTACCTGTCTTTTTTATCATTGGAGCTTTCTATTTCATTACAAAAAAAAGAAGAGAGCAACAAACTAAACAACTTAACAGAAAAGATGACATTTGATATGTAGTTAAAGAATATCTAAAGCTTTCGGGGAGGCAGGGATATAAATTATCTGATCTTTCCCTGTATCCTAGAGCACAATCCATCTCAACTTTAAGAGAATACATATTTGAAGTTAAGCAGAGCTTAAAAGTTGAGAATGCTAGACTAAAGGGAATTAAGTTAAGTCCTAGAAAACTAAAAAGAAAGGCTAAGTGAAGTAAGTGAATTCCTTTTTCTGAAAAGCCAGTTAAGGTTTTTCCAAAAGAGGAAAGATATCACAAAAAAATAGAGTTAAAAACTTTAGCTATATTGTCCCAAAAGTTTTCTTTCTACAGAGAATATTTCGAAATTTACAAAAGAGTGGCTAAAACAGAAAAATTTCAAAGATTAATTAAGACAAGATTACTTGGAGAGGCTATTTCAAAAGTTACTAAACAAAAAAAGAAAATCATCAGTAGAAATAGATACTTAGTTTGTTTTAGAACTATTGATAAAAATCAATCTCTAAATCCTTGAGAAGCAATAGAGATTGAATTATTTAAAAATCCAAAAAAGAGCTCTAAGGAGAAATACAAAATATTATTTACTTCCGCTTTAAATTACAGAGATGAACTTCACTGAATATATGCAATGCAACTTAAATATTTCAAGAATAAAAAAGCTGCAGAAAAACAAAATCGAATAGATAAAGAAAATTTAGAGAGAAAAAGAAGAAATAAACAAATTATTATGAAGTTATTTCTTCCATTATTAACTCTCTTTAAGCTAAAGAAAACTAAGAAAGAGATTTAATTCCAACATCAAAAAAGCATTAGCAAAACAATTTAGTCTGAGTTACAAAGTTTTTCAAAGATCATTAGAAATTCCTTATGAATTTGCATTTCTTTCTGATAGTCAAATTTCTGAAATACTCTCTGAATCAAAGACTAATCGAGAAGATAGAAAAAGACATAGATTACCTATTTTTTCTTTAAGTGAATATGAAAAAAACAAATTGATTATTCAAAAAATTATGAAAAAAGCGCAAGAAGCCTCAAATAGCAAAGACTTTCTTTCAGGCTTATTTGAGCTTTGAGATTGAAAAGAAACTAATTTATCTCAAAAATATTACTTTTTTAAGGGAACAAAGGGACAGTGAGAGGAATTTCTAGAACACAAAAAGAAAAATAATATAGACAGTTTTTTTGTTTACTGTCCGGAAATTACAATCAACAATTTCTCGGAAGATGGGTTAGATTTAATTCTTAATCCTAGTGGATTATTTTTTTCTGGTGATAACTTGATATTGTTTCTTTTTTCTTATTCTGCGAATCCCAACTCAACTTATCTTCCAGAATTTCTTTTTTATCATCTATGTTTTCAAAAATATTTGAATTTAGAAATCCAAGAATTTTTTATTACCTGATTTGATAAATCTGGTAAAGTACAAATTTCTAATTATCTGCCTTCAGTTAAAAAAGTCAATAAATTATCTAATCCGGATTATTTAAAAATATCTGAACTTTTAGGGGTTCAAAGTTTTGAGGGAAAACTACCTTTGAACTTTGTTGAAAAAGCTTCCAATACTCAAAACCAAGCCAAAGATCAAGAGGAAAGAATCTTTAAAACCACAGAAATTATGAAAAAGCATTTTTCTAATAGAATTCAAAAATTAACTGAGTTATCTAAAAATCTTTTAATTCAACTGCCTGAAAATTTAAAAACTCTTTCAGAATGGCATAAATCAATTAATTGAGTTAACTTAATTTCATTAGACTCACTAGAATCTAATTATCAAGTTTCAATTCAATTTAAGCAATTTGAAATTGACACATCTATTTATAAAAAAACTCTGAAGCTTTTATACCCTAGTTTTTCTATTATTTCTTTTTCTCTGTGATCTCGCTTCAAAGGAGTTTTTGAATTAATAAAAGAGCTAAATAAAAATCACTTAACTTCAATACCCGCTCAAGATTCTTTCTGAGATTCTTTTTTATCATTCTCTTTTTCTAAATATTCTGGCATTTCTAAAGAAATAAATGATTTCTTTCTTTCCAGAGAGGGATTACAAAGATTAAGTAAAGAGTTATTGGAAATTAAATGAAAAGTCTATTATGACTTTGAATCCTATGAGGAAACTTTAACTCAATTATCCATACAGATTTTTAGTGATAAAAATCTCTATCTTAAGGAAAACTTAATACTAGAAAGTAAAGATGTTTTAGAAGATTTTGAAAAACAAATTATCTACAAACTAGCTATTCCATTACTTAAATACGAGTCTAATTCGGAAAACGAAGACTTGGAATATCTAAAAAAAAGGATAGTTTATATCTCATTCAACAAATCTTTTGAATGTGAGTGATTAAAAAGACTTGCTGAGAAATATAAACAAAAAAATCAAGAACTTTATGTTTTTTCTAATCTAATTAAGTCTCTAACTATGGATTTAAGTGATTGATTTAAATTTTCCAAGAATCTTTCACTTAACTTAATCTCCCCTTTAGGTGGGGCGCATAGTCTTAAAAAATTAACTAAATTAGTTGCTGAAAAAAAATATTCTGAAATTGAATTAGTCCAAGAGGGGAGAGCCGCCCAACTACTATTCTTCTACTTTTATCTCTTAGAAGATAAATTATCTAATCATCATTTATCTTCTAAGCATTGAATAATTAAGGAAAACAATTCCTCCCCCTTAAAAGAGCAGCTAAAAGAATATTGTGAACTAGATGTTGAAAATATGGTTTTGGCAGTTAAGTGACTGGAAAAAGAATATAAAAATCAAGAGGGAAGTTTAGTTAACCAGAGAGATATCTTGAGTTTTATTAGTTGAATTAAAGACCAAAAAGCCTGTGTTTTTAATATTTTGATTCAAGACTATATCAATTGAAAATTGACCTAGCCTGTAAGTCCTAACTTTTTAGTTACTATTGCCAATGTAAATCAGAACAATATTGAAGTAAAAAATAAAGAAGAAGATAGGCTGTCAAATCTGTCTCAAAAACCCCCTACCTTTATTCCAAATAATCTTCCAAAATTTTTATAGCCTAATGCTCTTTTGCAAAGGCTAAAAGTGCAATCTCCTCAATTAGACAGAATGGACACAGCTCCAACTAAAAAGATCACAAAAGAGATAAATCCAATCTCATTATTGTGAAAGTTTCCCTTTCCAAATAAATTTGATTTGAAAACAAAAACACTTAAAACAGAAAAAACAATGCAAGATAATAGGGAGGAACAGATGGATCCTTCTAATGTCTTAGTTGGATTAAATTCAGACAATCTAGTTGATCCCAGCTTTCTACCAAATACAAAAGAAAAGGAATTATTGAAAAAGGAAATAGCAATAACCAACAATAAAGCTCATATAGGCAAGAAGAAAGATAATAGGAAAAAAGAAGTTCAACCTAAATAGTGTTGTCTAATTAACTTTCCTCCTACTTTTTTAACAATTACTGAGGATTCCTCAGTAATATCAGGTAACAAAAACTTAATAAAGAATTTTCAACCTATTCTGTTAGCAACAAAGAAATAAAACTGAAAGAATAAATAGTGAGTCGCACTAGAAATCTCTCATGAATTACTATTTTTGGATACACATAATGTACAAATTAACGGAATAAAAGTTAAAAATGTGAAAAGTCAGTGATATCTTTTAGCCCTTCTATACTGTGAAGGAGGAGTTATTAAGGAAAAAATTTCTTTAATACTCCCAAAGACAAAAATGAAGCTAAAAACAGTTATAGTTGTTAGCCCTAAATATTTGAAAGTTTGGGTTAAACTACTTTGTTTCTTAAGTGAGGAAAATACGCTGGATAGTGGAAAAGAACCTGAAGAATTAGCTAATAAAGGTGTAATTCAACAAATTAAAAGAGTTGAAAGTACAACAAAAAATCCAAGTAAATAAAAACAGTGTTTGGTTCTTTCTTTTTTCTCCTGATTGGAAAATCAGAGAGAAAGCACCTATTAAGACTATCTGTCTTACTTCAGTTGTCTTAGCTCTTTTTCTTTTTGTGACCAATCATATTCAATTTCTGAAAGATATTTGGCAATTTCTTTTTCCAATAAGTTTTTATTGGAATGTAATTCATTTTCAGAAGGATATCAACTTTTAAATTTTTTAAGCAAGTCTTGTCTCTTAGTTCGAAGAGCTATCTTAGCTTCTTCGACTACTTGCTTACTACTCTTAATTTTTTCTTCTCTGATCTCTGAAGTTGGTTCGGGGATAGAACAAGTTAACTCATTATTTTTAGTGTTTATTGTTACATTAGGCTTTGACTTTTTAATTGCCTTTTCTATTTCATGTAACACTTTTTGTGTTACTATGTAAGGTTTTATTAATAACATCCTAGCTGATTCAGGATTAATAGAGGCTAGCTCAACTAAAGAACTTATTTGACCTTCTTGATCTACTTTGATGCTGTAAAAATGCTTAGGATTAAGTCTTAGAATACTAAATTCTTCGAATTTTTCTAACATTGTGCTCCTTATTTTGGAAAAGTCTTGTTTCAGACTTTCCACTCAATTAGGTAAATCCATTTACTTTTTAAACCACCTCTGAAAACTCTATCTCCCCTTTTAAGGCCTTAATAAAACTATTATCAACTTCTTGGTTAAAGAGCAATAGTCTTAACTTGTTATCTCTAGCTAGATTGATAGATGATTGATCTAGAATTTTTAAATCTTTAGAAATTATTTCATCGTAACTTACTTTAGACAAAAAAACTGCATCTTCAAAAACATTTGGATCTTTGTCATAAATACCTTTTACTCCCTCTTTTCCAATTAATACTTGTTTAGCACCAATCTCAATGGCTCTAATAATTGCAGCACTGTCAGTGCTGTAACTAGGTTCTCCCACTCCTCCGGCAAATAAAGCTATATCTCCAGTTCTAAGAGAAGATTCAATCTCTGAAAGTGTATATTTGTCTGTTATTCTTTCAACTTCCAAGGCAGAAAATAATTTAACAGACAAACCTTCAGACTCTAGGGCTTTTTGCAACACAAAACAATTAATAATTGTTGAAACCATTCCAACGTAGTCTCTTTCATTTGACTTAAGAAAAGTCAGTCTACCTTCTCTTCCTCTTCAAATATTCCCTCCCCCAACAACTATACCAAGAGAATATAGTTGTGATAACTCTTTTAGTTGTATAGCTAGATTTTGAAGTTTGTTTTCAGAAAATGGATTTGTTTCTGAAGCTAAGGCTCCTCCGCTAATCTTCAGGAGTAATCTTGTTTTAGTTGACATTCTTAAATAGAGTCTAAAGAAATAGTTCCTTTAGCTGAACAAAGTTTTTCAAAATACTCTGCCAAAACTATTCAAGAGATTAAATTCTGAGTTCCTATTTCTAATAATTGTGGAAGTTTTTTTAACTTAATTTCGTTGGATTGATGATCAAATTTAGCTCCCCCACTTCCCAAGAATAAAGGTTTTAGAACTAAATCTTTTTGAAATCCAAAGAAAACTGTACCAAACTCAGAAAAATCTTCTGAAGGGTCATAACTAACAAATGAAAAATGGCTTAAAAAACTATTTTTTAGTCGATTCAAGTTTTTACTTTTTAAGCAACTATAAATCATTGAGTTAGGGAATTGTTCTTTTAGATAATTCAATTTCTCAACAAATTTATTGATTAAAGAAAAATCTATTTCTTCACCATCAACAAAGAGAAATAAAGGTTGCTTTATTTCATCTAATTCCAAGAATTTTTCTAAAGAATAATTCTTGTTTTTTAAATCAACTGTATTTGTAAAAATATCTCACTTATCAGACTGGGAGTCTAAAAAGTTAGATATTAATTGTTCTAAATAATGATGATTGTGTTGAAAAGAAACTAAGAAATTATCTAGCCCTAAATAACTAAGAAAATTAGTTCTTAATTTTTCTACTTTCTCTGAATATACTAGGGCTTTAGAGTGAGAGGTATTTTGAAGACTTCCTGAAAATTCTTGATAGTAATCCTTAATAGCTTTACAAGCTAGTTCAGAGCTAGAGAGCAAGCTTTATTTTGAAACTCCTTGTTCTTGTTTTAGTTGTTCCGCTTTGACCTTAACTTCTTCTATTCCCCCTACATAAAAGAAGGCTTCTTCAGGAAGTTCATCAACTTCACCGTCCAATATAGACTTGAAAGAATTTAATGTCTCTTCTCTGGAAAGATATTTACCGGGAATATTTGTAAATTTCTCTGCAACAAAGAAAGGTTGAGAGAAGAAGTTTCTAATTTTTCTTGCTCTATATACCAAATTCTTCTCTTCATCGCTTAATTCATCTATCCCAAGAATAGAGATAATATCTTGAAGTTCCTCATATTTTTGAAGTATTCTCACTACTTCATTAGCAATCTTGAAGTGTTCTTCCCCGACTACCTTTGGGGTTAACAAATTGGAAGAAGACAAGAGTGGAGAAATAGCTGGATAAAGTCCTAATGCAGCTATCTTTCTATCCAAAACAATTTTTGCATCAAGATGTGAGAAAATTGCTGCTGGAGCAGGGTCTGTCAAATCATCTGCCGGAACATACACAGCTTGCACAGATGTAATAGATCCTTTTTTAGTTGAAGTGATTCTTTCTTGTAGTTTTCCCATTTCATATGCAAGAGTTGGTTGATAGCCAACTGCTGAAGGAGTTCTTCCGAGAAGTGCAGAAACTTCTGATCCTGCTTGTGCAAATCTGAAAACATTGTCAATGAACAACAAAACATCTTTGAACAAATCATCTCTGAAATATTCAGCCATTGTCAATCCACTAAATGCAACTCTTAATCTAGCACCAGGAACCTCATTCATTTGTCCAAAGAGCAAGACTGTATTCTTAAGAACTCCACTATTCAACATCTCAAAATAAAGGTCATTACCTTCTCTTGATCTTTCACCAACTCCTACAAAAATTGAAAGACCACCATGCTTAGTTACAACATTGTGAATTAATTCTTGAACAATAACAGTCTTACCAACTCCAGCTCCACCAAATAATCCAATTTTTCCACCCTTAGAGAAGGGAACTAGTAAATCTATAACTTTTATCCCAGTTTCCAATAACTCCAAATTTTCTGTTTGATCCTCCAAGGATGGTGGATTGGCGTGAATAGATCTACATTCAGTAAGCGGTAATTCTGGCAAATGATCTATGGTATTTCCAATAACATTGAACATTCTCCCAAGAGTGTTTTCACCAACAGGAACCTTCAGAGGTTCCCCTGTTCTTAGAACTTTCATCCCTCTGAATAACCCTATTGTTTGGGTTAAAGCGATAGTTCTAACTCTACCGTCTCCTAACAGTTGTGCAACTTCAAAAACAGCTCCCTTTAGCTCTGCTTTAGAACTTTGTTCACAAAGTTCTATCTTCTCATAGATTGCAGGCTGATCAGAAATAGGAAAAACCATATCTACAATTGGACCTGATACTTGTGAGATGTAACCTTGCATTCTTTCTTCTGTAATCATAGAAATAAAGGTAACTACCTAATTACAAAAAGAAAACTCTTTCAGGATAGAATAAACTAATTGAATTTAAAACTTGAAATAAAAAATCTAAACTTCTAAGATAGACCCAACATTGAGGTTTTAATAAATAAAGGAGAAAGCTAAACCTTTCTTAAATTTTATTTCTCCTATCAACTGTGGCGGTTATGGTGAAATGGTCAACACACCTGATTGTGGTCCAGGCATGTATGGGTTCGAATCCCATTAATCGCCCCATATAAATTAACTGTTAAGCTTTTCTCTCTTTAGATGACTCAATCAACTCCAAGTATGATTCACATTCATAGATGCGATGGTTCTTTATGTAAGTCTGTAGAGGGGCATCATTGCATCTATGAAAGTTCTGATTTCTGAATATTCTTTTTACCTCCTCTAATTGCTCAACAAATAAAAGAATTAGATATTCCTCAATCTAATTCTGGAAAATTCACCAGAAAAAGAAAATTTTCAATGGTTACTAATAGATATCCAACTTTTTGATTCTTCTGAAAAGATCATTGATTTAACATCTCGTTAACTTTACTTCCAGAAAACAAGCACAACCTCTTACTACGAATTTCAACACCTCCACTAATAGAGGAAAAAGCTTTTAAATATATTGAGCTAGACCTAGCTCTATCTCTAAATAGCGAGAAGGGGATTGAGTTTCTATACAACAATGATTATCAAACTAATTCTCAGAAGATGAAATACAACCCACAATTAAAGAAAGAGATTTCAAAAATCATCAGAGAAATTTTTCAATTATTGAAAAGTAATTGGTTTTCAAAATTAACAGAAGAAAGTTGAATTAACTTCTTGTGAGAAAAAGTATTAATCTCTACAGGTCAATCAAAATCAGAGTTTTATAGAGAAGTTAATAGTGATAAAAAGGATGAAGAATTCTCTGATTTAGGAGTTGAAATAGGAGAAATAAATTAATTCTTACACTTAATAGCTGCAGTAATTTCAGAAATTTCTTGAGTAATACTGGATTGTTTCATTTTTCTGTAAAGTATTTGATATTCTTGTAGTTTTTCTTCTGCAGCCTTAACTGCGTTACTCATAACATCCTTTCTGAGATTGTGTTCAGCAATCTTAGATTCAACCAGAGATATTTGAAGAGTTCTCTCAAAAAAAGTTGGAAACATCTCTACTACACAATTGGAAGTGTCTAATTTATATTCGTGAGTTTCATATCTAATGGATTTTTCTACTTTACCAAAGTAATCTGCAGTAAAAGGTAATAGTTTCTTCAACTTAAAAGGTTTATTTAAAGATTTGTGAAGTATTTGAAGATATCCGCAACCTCTATTTACATATTCCCTTAGTAGTTCACTAGAAATTTCCTCTACTTTGTCAGAGTATTCATTAAAAGAAAGCTCCGAACTATAAGACTTGATTATTCTTTTTTTGAATTCAGTATTTGAGAGTAAACCAGTTAACTTTTTTCCAAATACTACTAAGAGAATTTGAGTAGAAAAATGACTCTTTATGTAGTCAATTATTTGCTTATTGAATCTACCACAAAGTGCTAGATCAGTCCCAATGACTACTAAGAGAATAATTTTTTTATTAATTTTTTCTGCCAATCAAAATTGCTTGTTAGTTAATCTGTAGTCATGTTCATAACTAGAATAAAACTTTTTGAATAGAAATTTGATTCCCAAACAATATTCATGACTTTTTTGAGCTATTTGCCTGTAATTTCTTAATTTTGCTGAAGAAATAAGCTTTAATGCTTCAGTCACCTTAAGGATAAATTGCATATCCTTAATTTTTTTAGCAACTAATAATGTGGCTGTAGACATTTACTTATTAACTTAAGTTACAAAAACAAAAACTTAAAAACCTATTTACTATTTATGTGTCGCTAAGAAATGTTTGTATTCTGTTTCAAATATACCACTCATAATTTCCCTTAAGCTGTCATTAACCTTCTCAGATAAAGAAAGATCGTTATAAGCCCCGTGTGCCCTTCAGGAAGTTAATACCAACTCACAAACTTCTGAAACTCATTCCTTCTTTTCTATCTCAAGTATTAATTTAGTTGAGATTAAGTGGAGCAACATTAACTCATCTTTAGGTCCATAGGGCTTCATTGGAGCTTGCTTTAGTATTGGGAGAATTCTTTCTCCTATTGCGAAGATTCTTTTAGATTCTTCGTTCAGGTCTGAAGAGAATTTAGAAAACTCAATTAGCTCGAAATATTGTGAGACAAAAAGCTTGAGAGAGCTTGTCATACTTTTAATTGCTGTTTCCTGCGCAGCTCCACCAACCCGAGACACTGAATTAGTCAAGTCAATAGCTGGTCTTTGACCAGAATTGAAAAGATTAGTCTTCAAAAATAATTGTCCGTCAGTAATGGAAATTACATTACTAGGAATATAAGCCGCAATGTCATCTGATTGAGTTTGAATTATTGGAAGGGCCGTTATTGATCCTCCTCCGTGTTCCTTAGAAAGTTTTCCAGCTCTTTCCAATAATCGGCTATGTAAGTAGAAAATATCTCCCGGGAAAGCCTCTCTACCCGGGGGAAAGTTCAATAATAGAGAAAGGGTTCTATATGCAATTGCGTGTTGAGTTAAGTCATCATAAATAATTAGTACATCTTTTCCCTCTCACATTCAATGTTCTGCAATTGTAACTCCAACAAATGGGGCTAAGAATTGTAGAGCAGGAAAATCAGAGGCACTAGCAACAACAAAGCAAGTGTAACTTAAAGCTCCAATCTTCTCTAGCTCTTTAGATAGTTGGAATAAAGTTGAGTTCTTTTGCCCTACTGAAACATAAACACAGTTAACATTTCTACCTTTTTGATTAACAATAGCTTCTAGGGCCAAAGAAGTTTTTCCTGTATGTCTGTCCCCGATAATCAATTCTCTTTGTCCCTTTCCAATTGGAATCATGGCATCAATTGCCAATATTCCGGTGTAAAGGGGTTCATCCACAGAACTTCTATCCATAACTTCTGGAGCAGGGGCTTCAACTTGAGACCATTTATCTATTTGAATATCTCCCAATCCATCAATAGCATTCCCGAATATATCAATTATTCTCCCCAATAATTGATCTCCATTAGGTGCAGAAAATGTTTTATAAGTTCTAACAGCGCTCATCCCTTCAGAAACTTTGTCATAACTACCTAAAACTACAGCCCCAATACTACTTTCTCTAAGGGTTAATACTAGGGCCTGAATCTTATCAGGTCCAATTAAAATTACCTCATTTAAAGTGCAATTTGACAATCCAGAAATAGAAAGTATTCCATCTTGATTAGAAAGAACTTTACCAGTCCCCTCTTCTCTAAGTCCTACTTCCTTATCCTGAATTAATCTCTTTAATGACTCTGCGAATTCTTCTAGTCTAACTGAAGACATATACTAGAACATTGTGGATAATTTCTCCTTAATGTTAGCTAGTTTTTTGGAGAGCGAGCACTCTAGTATAGTATCATCGTATTCCACTTTAATTCCTGCAATCATCTCACTAGAAATTAAATATTCTACTGAGACTGCTTTTCCAAATTTTTTTCTTAAGCTAGCTTCCAGCTTATCTTGCTTAGTCTTAGTTAATTTATGTGAACTATAAACTTTTACATTCTTTTGATTAAGTTGTAGTTCTAATCTATAAATTAAGTTTTCCAAGAAAAAGGATAGATACTTAATTAGATAGAACTGAATTAAAAGCAAGATAGTAGAAGCAAGATACCTTTGCTTAAAAGCAAATAATCTAATTAATTCTTTTAAAAATCGCTCTTTGTGATCCTTTGTGAACAAAGGGGAGGCCAAATAAGTTAAAAATTCTGGATAAGACTTAAAAAAAGATAATAGAACATTTGTTTCATCTAAAAGTCTCACAAAATCCAATCTTGTTGAATAACAAGATAAAAGGGCGGTAGAGAACTTAATTATTTTTTCTCTTTCTTTATTTCCGTCAGAGAAACTCATATCTAACTCTTTTTGTTAATTGTTTGCTCAATCTTGTCTTTTTCCATAGAGTTTTTAAATACTGTATCTAGTTCTTCTAGATAACCATCAATAATTTTTGACTGGGTTTTTTGATTGATTGTTCCCTTTATTAGCTTTTCTGCCAATTCAACTGAAAGAGTAATAATTTGTTGATTTACAGTTTTTCTGGCCTCCTCTTCCATTAACTTAACTCTTTTATTGGCCTCATCAATAATTTCTTGTTTGGCCTTTTCAGCCTCTTGAATTCTTTGTTCAAGTATTGACTTTTCTTTTTCTTGTCTATCTTTTAAAAATTGTTTTCTTTCAGACACAAAATCTTGTTGTGCTTTTTGTAAATCAGTTAAAGCTTTTTTAGTTTCTTTAGTTGCATGTGAAAGATCTATATGAACTTTATCTAATTTTTCTTTTTGTGTATTAATGAATTTATTTGTTGGCTTTCAAAAGAAATAAATAATGAAAACAATAACTGAAATGGAAGAAACAAGGTGAGCTACAATTACTCCTCCCATTTGTCCGTTTAAAAATAATGTAACTAAATCTTTGATTTCTGTTAAGCCATTACCAGAAGAAATGTACATTTTAGAATCTAGAAGTTGTGCTTGTGCTCCTTATGTTCCACTTGTTTAGCCATTTTTCAATAGGACAAAGTTAGGATTAGAAAAATCATAGAGTGAAGTGCTCCATCCACCACATCAAAATACAAGTGAAGTGGAACAAGAGCTATTCCAGCTGTTCAAGGTGCAGCTGTAGGCATAATTGTTGATATTGATGAATGCAAAAATTCTTTCACTATATACAAAACTATTGCGCCTGCAAAAAAGTTTCCTCAAAGTCTTAATCCTAAGGAAAGAACTTTTCCAAGTTCCCCTAATATCTTTGGAAAATCTGGTATGGGAAATATTTTTTTATTTCTTATCTTTAACCAAAGATAGTAATCCTTACAAAAAAACCCAAAACCTTTTGCGACAATTCCAGAAATAATGGTACCAATAAAAACTACTCCTGCAATAGACATTGGAACTATTGCAAAAGTACTCATTCCTTGGAATCCAAACATACCTACCAAGCTACTTCCCCAGAAATAAAAGACTATATATATAAAGAAGGGAATAGCAAAGCTATACCTTCTTCCTAATATTTCCAATGTAGTCTTCTTTACTCACCTAATAAATATGAATACAAGAAAAGCCAGTTTAGGAAGTTTTTGGTAATTTTTAGTCTTTTCAAGAACTATCTTGTAATATAGTCCTAAAAACAGTATCAAGATAGTGACCATAAAGGCTCCAGAAATAAATTTGTTGAACTGGTCACCGTTTTGTTGTTGTTGAAATGTGACTAAAGTATTCAAAAAAATCTGACCCAATCCCAAATTCAGCATTTCTATCTAAATCCTAAAAAAGAATCTATAACTCTTGTTGGGTATATAGACTAGAGAAGTTCCTAATCTAACTAAAGGTAGTATTAAAGCTCCAGCTAACCCAAACCAAAGATTAAAGAAATATTCTTTTGAACTTTCATAACTTCAACTAGCCGTCAACAAACAACCTAATACAAACACAAAGATGGCAGAAAAAATACTTAAAAGTTGAAAACAATAAATTTTGAACTTAAAAGTCTTAAGACTTTTAGTTTTATCTTGAAAATTTAAATATCTAACTAGCCAAAAAGAATAATTATCCTTTAACAGATCCAGTCTAAATAATTTGCAAGAAAGTCTATATTTGTAGTTTAAAAAATAATACTGCAGTAAGGCCGATAGTCCTGCAGTAACAGTGGCATTTAATTTTCCAACACCTGCATTACTTTCAACCTTAATAATAGAGTCATACATAATAGCCACACTGACATAAATACTTAAAGCTATTTGAGCGGCAAAGAAATGTATTCTATACCATCTTTCACTCTCCACCTATTAATTATTTTTTTAAATAGTCATAGTTTCAAAATTAACCTCCTCTTCAGCTTTCAATCTAAATTGTTTTAGTTGAGCTCTTCTGCTTCTCAATTTAACTCTACAACTGTTAAAGAAAATTACAAATTTTCTGTAACTTATTGATAGTGATCCTATCAAGAATCAATGAATTACTCAAAGAATAATTCCAGTTAATTTAGTTAATGCGGGAGTGCTCGAAAGAACTAATATGTGTTTGCTGTTAAAGTGGACTCAACCAAAACCATTAAAAATACCTATAAAAACCATTCCTGCTCAGCAACTTAAAAGCCAAACATTAAAAGTTCAAAATATTCATCAATACAATTTATTCCTCGCAATTAAAAAACTTTTATACGAAGGTACTTTCAGAATGTGAAAATACTTGTATCTATAAATCAAAAAAGAAATTAGAAAAGTTATGAATCCTAAAGCGGAATAAAAAAATAACTGATAATCCCTAGATTGTGTAAATAAACCAATTAATAATCAAGCTAAAAGAATTAAGTTAATAAATATTCCAATAAATATTCCAAAAACAATATTTGGAATTAAGTTAAAGAAAAGTAGTGGCTTATACTTTCTTTTCTTGGAATTTTTGGAAACATAAGTTCCTAATCTAATTAACATTACTTAACTTAATTAGCTCTTAATTACCTAAAACTTATTTACTAGTTGTACAGATTTGGAGAATTGGTGTATTTTTGAAGCAAACCCTTAATTAAAGCCTTATTCTTTTTAGGATTTAAAAAGAAATAGGCAATTGTAAAGAAAGAAACAGAGACAATTAATAGGAATAACAAAATGCCAGATATTACATGTTGAAACGTATCTGATCCGTTACCACCGTTACCAAACAATTCGGTGTAACTAGATCTATTGAATATAAAAAATGAAGATAAAAAGAAGAAATAGTAGAAAATTTTTCTACTAAATGCATATTTGAAATTTTCATTATCTAAATATTTGTTATTCTCGTTTCTTGCCAATAAGAAGAATATAAAACTCATAATGGAAAACAGTATTGATTGATTTTGATCGGAATATTGACCACTTGCTATGCAACCAATACAGGTTTTTAAGAAAAATACACCACTAGTGAATAATCCAGCCAAAAAAAGATAAGAAAGTATCTTTTTTAGCTTTAAATTTCTAACTGGCTTTGAATTGTAGATATATATTTTTCCTCCCCTAATATCTCTTTCTAATCTTTCTATAGCCTGTGTTCTAGAAACAATTTGTTCAAATCCATCTTCACCATCTAGATTTTCCTCTCCAAAATTGAACTTAGAACTAAATAAGTTCTTATAAATAGCAAAGCTACCCTTACTCCAATCTGCTCTTTTCTTCTTTCTAGTTTGTTTTTCAGATTGATCTTGCTCCTCAAGATCTTTTAATTCAACTTCTAACTCAGGATTATTAAGATTAGTTGCTATTTCATTAACACTAAATGTTTTTAGGTTTAATTTGTAACTGTTAAGAGTTCAAATGTATATGTAATTTAGTTCATCTATTCATTCCCTATCTCCCTGATATTCAGCTGTGAATAATGTATTGAATTTTTTGGTGTCAAAACTCTTATTAGTTTGCTGAATATTTGATTTATATAGGGAAATTAGGGAATCAATTCCATCATTGGTATTAGATACTTTTCCTAACTCTCTTAATAAACTGAATGAGCTAGAAAGAAAATCTAAACTTTCCTCCTCTTCGGAGGATAGATCGCTTATGAAACTTTCGTAGTGAGCAAGTTTTGTTAGATAATCTTTAGCTAACTCAAATAACTTCTTGCAAGCCTGCGATTCTAAACCTACTTCCTTCTCTAGATTGGGATTATCCATCAATTCTTTAATTAATAAATGTTCAACTGTAGATTAATTAAAGGTCTATTTTTTCAAAAAAAATAAACCACTCCACTAAAAAGGCTAGACTTGATTTTAAATATTTCTTGTTCAATGAAAATAAAGAAATTATAGCTTAATTCTCTTATAAATTCTTGAGTTTTTAAAGTATGTCTTTCATTTCAAAAATGAAAGTTCAAGGAGTAAGAAAAGTATTTTAAGAACTCCATTAAATTATCTTCGGCATTAACTCTCTTAGTATTCAAGGAATTGAGAAATAAAACTCAATTTTTTATTTTTCCAGAAAGATATCACTCAAGAAAAAGATATTTATGTTTTAGATTTGGTACTACGTCATTGGACTTTATTAAGTTAATTATTAGTTCTTTAGTGATTTCTTGATTTTGATCTAACTCTAACTTCAATTGAGTCAAGACTCCTTTCAATTGGATATGAGAATTTAAAGATTCTTTCTTTATTATCTCGAGTAAATGGTTAGGCAAAGATTTTATTTTGAATTTCTCTAATAACTTCATTAGATATCTTTCCTTAAACACATAACTGGGCTCGAACAATCAATAAATTTTGTCCTCCAACTTATCCATTAACTTGTCAGGTAAATAAGTTTTGTTATCACAATACTTAGTTATCAAAACATTTGAAGAGATTGAAACTCTTTCAAATAAATTGGAAAGTTCAGAAAAACTTCCAATATAGTCCTCGAATATAAAGTGAGAATATTCCTCAAATAAATTGATTTGAGTTAATTGATTTTTAATGGTCTCAAAATCAACTCGCTTAAGATGAATAATTTTCTCTCCCCTAAATTGAGAGAGAAAATTCTCTAATTCAATCTCTAATGCAAACAAGCTCTTGGAACAATAAACCCACAGCATTGTTAAGTCAAAAGATTCTCTCTTTTGACTAGATAATATTTAGACACTAACAGAGAGATTAAAGAGAGTCCAAAAGTAATGTATAAAGGTTCTAAATATGTTCCAGCTTCTCTTTCAATAAAAGATTTATTTAATTCCAAACTATCAACTAAATCTTTTAATCACACATAAACTTTCTTTCCGAGTGGAACAAAACACTCAAAAGGTCAACTTAAAAGATAGTAAATAAATACCACAATAACTATTGGGGTAAGAAATAATTGATTTATCCCCGACAGCGGGAATATCTTTCTAGTTGAATAAGAAAAAAATGCAAAACTAAGAAATGAGGCTAAGCTTAACTTGGCCAGATTCTTTTTTAATTTAGTTAATTCCAACTTATCTATCATCCTGAAAGATAAGGAATAAAGATAAGAAAGTAGAAAAGAATAAGTGTATATTGAGTTAGGAAAAAACACAAAAGATAATCAAACTGTTTGTGCTCAGTTTGATATTGAACTTCCAGAATCTTGTTTTTTCATAGCCACTATTACTTTTTCACTAAATACTCTAGTTGCGGGTATAGCGAACCCAGTAGCTCAAGCATAACTAAATAGGCCAGATAAGCCTATTAAGTTTTTAATTCACCTGTAAGGTATTTTTTTAGATAACTTGCTTAAAACCTTATCAACCATGTTTAAGTGCAACCCGCTAACTACTAACAAGTGAGATAAAGAAAGCATTCTGAAATTATTAATGATGGGATATAAACTTGGGTCCTTTTTATTAAAGAGAAGATAGGATACAAATTTTCCTGCTTCTCCTTTATATCTACCATCTATAAATTCAGTGAGTTTATCGTGAAGAAAGTAAGTGTATTTATCTATCAACCTTGATAAATTAGATGCTTTAACTAAGTGAGAGCACAATAAATTTCAGATAAAGTAAAACCCAAAAACTGAAGAAAATATTGTAAGGGTTTTTAATTTTCCTAGATTAAATACAAAACTATAAGTGAAGAAAAATAATAAAAATAAAAAACTATGTGGTCACAGGGGAAGACATATAGAAGATCAGGCTAATACGAGAGCACTGAAGAAAAGTTCAGATTCAGAAAATTTAAATAGTTTATTCAGTCTATTAAGTTAATTCCTTGTGCTCTGAGAATTTGCATAATTATTTGGTCTTTATTCAGTATTTTTTGTAGCAAACAAGACCCAATAATAGGTAAAAAATATTCCCTCAGATAATTATTTGTCAAAACACTGACAAGGGTCTTGAGCTCCCTCCAGATGATCAAAATACAGAATACTTATTAGTGTTTCCTAAAGCAACCATATCTATTAGATAAAAAAGAACTAATAAGTTATTAAAGAAAATTGCAATGCCCAATGTAATTCAACAAAATCCTTTTAAATTGGTCAAATACATTAGATATCTATTAAAGAAACAAGTGTTTCTTAATCCATTTTTAGGAAAGAAATGTAAAGCGCCAATGAGAATTAGACATAAAATTGGAAAACTTAGTCAATAAGAAATCATTAATAATCTGACAGTTAAATAAAAGTCTTCTCCCGCTTTACCAGACAAAAGATTGACTAAAATTTATTTCTTAGTTCAGAATGAAACTTATATTGAGAAAGATAATCTCGATATTTTTTATTTTCAGATTTTTTTAACTCTTCAGGGGCATTTTCTAAAAAACTTTTTCTAGAGAGAATAGTCTTAGATCTAGAGATTTCTTTCTCTAGAAAATGTAACTTATTGTCTAAATATTGCTTATATTTGTCTACTGGTAAGTTTTCAAATATAAGCTCAAAATAAAGTTTTCCAAACCTTAAGGTAGGTAAGTTAGTTAATTGTTTAGTCTCTACATTTTCAAAAGAAATTAATGAGTGATTTAACTTTTTAAGATAGGGATTCAAGTCTTTGATTCCCAGTTGAAACTCATTAAGTTGTTTGTCAATAGAGTAAATTTTTAATTTAGCTTCTGTATTATTTTCTAGCCCCAAAGCAAGATATAGTTGTCTAATTTCCTTCACATATTGAAAAAATCAATCATACTTAAAGGAGTTAGTAGTTATTTTTGCGGGGTAAAACTTATTTGGAAAATAACCACTTAGTTCTTTTTGAAATATCTTGAGATGGGCTTTCTTTGCAAACTCAGGAACAAAAGAATAAAGAATTCTGCAACTGAGTTTTCAAATATAAGCAAGAAATTTAACACTATTGTCTGAAAGTGGAACAGATAATTTCAAAAACTCTAAAAACTTATTTGAGAATTTTTCTGTAAAAAAGGAAATTATTTCCCTTGTTAGATTTAGGTAATCAAATTCACTATAAAGTTTCTCTAAATTTTCCCCGAGGGAGCTAAATTCCATTAATATCCACCTTTCTCCCCAATTTAACTTTTCAAATTGATAAATTATCGGATCTGTTAATTGATTAATTAGAGAGTGTTTCTCTAATTGTTGAGATACAAATTTAAGAATATGTTCTAATTTATGAACAAATAAATTGGGTTTATGAAAAATTTGATCTGAAAATTTTAAGTCTCTGTCGTAATTAGTATTAGACAAAAAAGATAGTCTAATAACATCAGGGCTATATTTTTTATATAACTCTTCTGGCAGTATTCCATTTCCTAGTGATTTAGACATTTTTTCACCTTTACTATTCCTTAATAATCCATGAAGAAAAATATTTTTAAATGGTAGTTTTCCAGTTAAATGATGGAATAAAAATAACATTCTAGAGATTCATGGAAGGAGAATATCCTTCCCTGAAACTAAAGTAGTTAAAGGTAAAAAGATATTTTTTTCCCTAGGTTTTCCCTCAAATACTAATAAGGGCCAAAGAGAAGAAGAAAACCAAGTATCTAGAACAATTTCTTCCTCCAAATCTGTTTCCTTTTGAGCTTTTGCATTTACCCTATACTTCTTAAATTCCAAGTCATAAATGATTGGAATTGTTATTCCCCAAAGTATTTGTCTAGATAAACATCAATCTTCCATATTTTCTAGATAAGACAAAAGTCTATCGAGTTGTTCAAGGGGATAAATATTTAACTTAAATCTTTGTGTTCTGATTGCTTCAGAAGTTTGATTCGCCATTCTTGAACAAGAAAGAAATCATTGTTCAGTAAGTATTTTTTCTACTATGCTATTACTTTTTTCAGAAAATAAAAGAGAAGTTTGATAGTCTTCAACTTTCTCTATTAAACCCAAAGAATCTAGTCAAGAAACAACTTTTTCTCTAGCTTCCAATCTATCTAATGAGTGAAACTGAAGAGCCTCTTTAGTTAACTTACCTTGTTTGTCAATAATTTCTAATTTCTCTAAGTTGTATTTTTCTGCCAACTCCCAATCTAATTGATCGTGAGCTGGAGTGCACTTAACCGCCCCAGTTCCAAAATCCTTATCTATTGAAATATCTGCTAAAATTGGTACCGATCTATTTAGACCAGATATATAAACTTTTTTGTTCAAAAAAGATGTATATCTTTCATCTTCTGGATGAACAAAAACAGCTACATCTCCAAAAATAGTCTCTGGTCTAGAAGTGGCAATAGTTATGTAATTATTAGGATCATCCTCTAAAACAAACTTGAGATAGTATAGTTTGGATTTGGTTTCTTTATATCTAACTTCACAATCAGCCAATACTTCCTGTAGACTTATATCTCAATTAACTAATTTCTTTTTTTTGTAAATTAGTCCCTGAGAAAAGAGAGTGTGAAAATAATCAACTACCTCTTTTTGAATCGAGTCTTCCAATGTATATCTGGAAGACTCAATGGGAATTGAAGAAGTAATTAAAGAAAACTGGGATAAGATTTGTTGCTTTAACTTCTCAGCATATTTCTTCATTTCTTGAAGATATTCTTCCTTGTTATCTTTAGAAAGACTTTTCCCATAAAGAGAGTCAAACTTAGATTGAAAGGAGAGTCCCGCGTGATCCACCCCAACTGCTCAATAGTTGTAGTGTTTTCTTATTTCTTCTCACTTAAATCTGAAATCTTGAAGAATAATATTCCAAAGATGACCTAGGTGAAGAGCTCCTGTGAGATTTGGAGGTGGAAGTAAAAGTGAGTGAAAACCCACTTTTAAACTTTCCTTTTAATAAATATTTATTAGAAGCAAATAATTATTTGTTATTTACTGCAGATAACATCTGTTTAATTTGCTTCTCCGTTGGAGTTCTTCCCATTTGTCTGTACAACTCTCTAACTTGTGAAGCAGAAATTAAATTCTGCTTCGACACTTTCTTAGAGAATCACTTAGCTGTTACCTTATAACCCAAAAAAATTCCAAAAAAGAAAATACAAACTAAACCTACACTCCAACCAATAACTTCATTTCCTGACAAAACAATAAACATCGAGATTAATTGGTATTAATCAAGCAAGTGAAATTCTAAATAAAAGTTAAACAAATATTTTTAATTGTGTCAAAACCTAATTCTCTAGATTTGACTCGCTTTCAAAGATAATCCAAAGAACAAGCATTACTTCTCTCTTCTCCCAAATAAAAAGTTAAAGGTCAACTTACATTCAAGTAAAAATGTTTATCTTTTTTATCTTGAAAAGTAATGTTTTTTAATTTGGCGGAATAACTAAATATTCCATATCTCAATGTTCCCTTAATTTTGCCTTCTAAAAATCTCTGTAAGTCGGAACCAGTTGTTGTTAGACTGCGGGATTTGGATACATCCAACTCAATACTTGAGAAAGATGGAGAAAGAAAACAATTTTTTGGAGAGAAAAATAGTTCTTTAATTATTTCTTTAAAGGAACTATCTTTTAAGTTACATGCAGAAGCTATTGATTTGAGCATATCTTGGGATCTTCCTCCATTTCTTGTAGGTGGTTCATAAGAGGTACTTGGGCTATAAAACATCAGTATATTTGCAACATGTTGAGTCTCAATAAATTTAGTTATTAATTGAAATAAGGAGGAAATTTCCTCTTTTTTAGTTTTTTCAACCTCATTATCTCCATATCTCAAATAATTTAATTTACAGTCTTTTGTCTGTGAAACTGTAGTTGCCTTCAAACTTGTTTCCATAAATACAGAATTTTCGGGAATACAGTATTTATAGTGATTGATTTGTCCCAGCTTTGAAAGTGTAACTTCAGTTATTAAAGCCAATTCTTTTGGGTTTTGTGGTGTACTTGAAACTGGTTTTGTTCCCTCTAAGCCTTTTATAAAAAGTCTTACTCTGGTATATAAACCGTGTATATTCTGATAAGTTCAATTGCTCGCTTTAACAAAACCTAAAAGGGGAAGGGTAAAGACAGAAGAGCTGATTAAAGTAATTAACCAGCCTAAATTATTACTTGAGAGTATCTTTACTTATTTTGCAACTGATTTGCACGCCTGTTCTGCCCCCCCCGAATATTGGCAATCTTTGCAAAAATCACACATGTTTAATTCTTTTCTTTCATATTTTTTAAACAAGTCATCAAAATTCAACTTTCCATTGGCTCCCTGTGAAGGGGGATTTTCTAATTCCAAATCAAAAGGCTTGCTAAGAACTTTTATAAGAATAGAGCTCTTAGTTCCATTCCCGTTATTTCCAGATTCAGAAAATTCATGTAATTTACCTCACCAGTCAGAAAGACTATATCTAATATTTCCGCTCACTTTTCCCTTTTGCAATTCCTCTAACTTTATCTCTGTTTGTTGAGAGCTCGCTTGCTGTTGCGTTCCTTCGCCGACTGTTAAATTCAATGTAACTTCTTCAGGAACAAGCAAACAGTTTTTAGAGATAGGAGTTTCTGAAATAAAGAAATCTTTTAGATATTCCTGATTATTCTTGCCTTTCAATCCACATTTTTTTATCATCTCATCTCTGAGATAATTATCCTCACTAACTTTGTCATAAAAAGAATAGATCAGAAGTAAATTAATTTGGTGTCTAAGTTTCAAAAACTTAACACCCAACTTTAAAAGATAATTAACTAAGTCAGAATTAGATGATCTACTTCAATCTAATTGACAATCTTCTTCTGAAGATGTAGAGTTTGTAGTAGTTACAGTGGATTCTTTCTTTAATTGAGAATTTTTAGGTAAGCAATATTTTCAATGACTTACCTTATCTAAATTTGTTGTTGGATACTCTGCTACAAGATCTACAGATCTAGTTGAATTACTTGTTTTAATAAATAACTTTAGTCTTGTGTAATATCCGTATGGACTAGACCAATTGATTAGTTTAGTGCCTAAAAAGAAAACTCCTAATAAAGGTAAACTAATAGCTCCGAGGAAAGAGAAACTCTTTCAGTAATCTAATAAATTGTTTCACATGATCAGTTAAAAAATACATTGGCGGATGCGGAAGGACTCGAACCCTCAGTCAATGGTTTTGGAGACCATAGTTTTACCCTTAAACTACGCAACCAGTAGTTCTAAGAGTGAACTGACAGGTCACTCTCTTCTATTGATTTTATGCCTTATAATCTTTTATCCTTTATTCTAGTGAGGGTTTTATCTGTAATCTACTTAACTTAATCCTTTGATACCTAAATTAAGTGAAAAAATAGGAGAAAATTTAACAAAAATACTAAAAAATAATGATTGAATATTACTTTTAGATAAGGTAGTTGTTGAGGGGACAAACAATTCTAAATTTGGATTTCTAAATACTAATCTACCTTATCTAATATCTTCAGTCTATAAAAAGTCTTTAGAAGATCTTGAAGAAAGATTAATTTCTAGTTGAAAAGAAGTTAATGATTTATCTGAAATAGAAAGAGTAGAACTTAATAGAGGATACTTAAACTTCTATCCTTCTGCAGATCTAATTAGGGATTTTTACATTAACTCCTCAAAAAATAAAAAAATAATATTTGACGCTAATAACAGCGTCAATGAATTACAAAAATATTTTGTTGAAATTATTTCGGCAAACCCAACTGGTGAATTACATATAGGTCACATTAGAAACGGAGTCATTACTGACTCCCTATCTAATTTACTAGAGTACAACGGTAATTCAGTATACAGAGCCTATTTAGTTAATGATTCTGGAACACAAATTAAAGAATTAGTAGAATCGCTACACTTAATTCACAAACATATGTCAAATGGAACTATAATGACAGAGATTCCAAAATACTACTCAGAAATTATTGAAAATTGCGTAAGAGAAATATGTAACAAATTTGGAAGTCAATGAGACTTAGATAACAAAGAACTAACTAAAGAAATAAGAAATTTCTCAATTGAATATCTCTTGGGATCTATTAAAAAAGAGTTAAAAGAGCTTAGTATTCAAGTTGATAGTTGAGATCATGAGTCACAAATTTGCACTGAATCAGCTCTTTCTTTTTTAATAAATAAATTAAAAGAACACATATACATAAATGAGAAAGCCTTGTGGTTCAATACAAGTAAATTCAGTAATGATCTAAATAAGGATGATGTAATAGTTAAAAAAGATGGTTCCATCACTTATTTCGGTCAAGACTTAATCTATCACCTAAAAAAGTTAGATTTTTTAGGTTCTAATGGGAAAATAGTCAATGTTTTAGCTCAGGATCATAGTTCACATATAACTAGAATGAAAGCTTTTTTTAAATCTATAGGCGTGCCGGAGGAAATGGTACAGTATAAAACAACTCAGCTATCTAGATTGTTGATAGAGGGAAAAAAAGTAGTGTTATCTAAAAGAGATAATGTATATCTGAACTTAGCAGAACTTAAAGAGCATCTCAGTTTAGATGAAATTAGATGACTTTTAAGTTCTAGAGATGAAGAAAGTGAGTTGGATATAGATATCAGTAAGTTAAAAGAGAGAAACTATAACAATCCTATTTTTTATATTCTTTATGCCTTTTCAAGAGCTTCCAGTTTAGTTGAGTTAATTAATCTGGAACCAAGGAAAAGCAACTTAAATTTCAAAATTTTGAATAGTCCTAAGGAATTAGATTTAATTTATGCTATTCTTTCCATAGAGTTACATTTCAAAAAAGCTGTAGATAATCTAAAGACTAGCATAATTGCCTCTTATTTAATTAATTTAGCTCAGAAATTTCACGCTTTTTATGAAGCCTTTTCAATTCGAAATGATTCAAATTTGGAAACTAAATTATCTAGATTTACTCTAGTTAAATTAGTTCATAGAATCTTTTCAGAATTATTACCTATATTCAGAATTCAACCTAGAAAGTTAAGTTAAACCCATAATTAAACAAAGATATAGTTTTCAGGGAAGCGAAGCTGGTTCAGACGAAAGTGGTAAGGGAGATTTCTTTGGAGGAGTCCATGTAAGCTTAACTTTCTTGGATACAGAAAGTTATTTAAAACTTAAGGATTCTAATTTACTATCTAGAATTAATGATTCTAAGTTACTTTCTGATTCTGTTGTTTACTGCCTAGCTCCAAAATTACAAGCATTATTAACTAATGAAATATTCACTGTCTCCTTTAGAATCAAGGAATATAACAGAATTTATGCAAAACTAAAGAATGTTAATGTTCTATTTAGTTATGCACATGATGCATTGTGAAAACAACTCAAGAAGAAACTAGAGGAAAGGGGAGAGCCCCTTCCTCAAAAGAGAGTAATTGATCAATTCTGTGACAGGAAAAAATATTATGCACACTTAGAGAGTTTGGGAATTGTGGGGGAAGAGATAACTAATTTCGAGACCAAAGCTGAAATTAATCACTTATCTTGTGCAATATCCTCAATAATTAGTAGATTTAACTTTTTAGAAGAAATATCTGAATTATCTAAAAAGTTTCGCTACAATCTCCCCTTAGGGGCCTCTAGTGCTGTTATAGAAGCATTTAAAGAATTGCAGAAAAAGAAAGGATTCAAACCTGAGGAGATTTGCAAAACACACTTTAAAACTTTTGAAAAAGCCAAATTACTTTAAATTAATTTAGAGTAGATTAATTAATAGATTATGGAAATAAATTTAGGAAAAACTACTTTACTTACTAGAGAAGAAGCTTTATCCAAGAGAAAGTGAGTATTGTTAGATGCAAAAAATGTTTACTTAGGTAGATTAGCTGTTCAAATAGCTAATCTTCTAAGGGGAAAAGGTAAAGTTGATTTCACTCCATCTTATGACTGTGGAGAATTTGTAGTAGTCATTAACAGTGACAAAGTGAGATTGTCTGGTCATAAATTAACAGATAAATTTTGATACAGACATTCTGGTTATCCTGGGGGACTTAAAAAGAGAAATGGGAAAGAAATGCTAGAAAATTACTCTGACAAAATGATTATGTTAGCCGTTAAGGGGATGTTACCTAAAAATAGATATTTATCTAGAGCTTTAATGAATAAATTAAAAATTTATAAAGGTTCAGAACATCCACACACAGCCCAACTACCAAACTGCTAGATTCTGAATTATTGTTTTAGTCATTTTGTAAGAGGTTAAAAAAGGAGAAGATTGTTTAACTAGTTGATTCATAAACTTACTATTTAGATTCTTAAGAGTAGGGATATCATAGAATTTCTGTGGTAATCCAAATTTCTTGATATGCTTAATAATTTGAAGTACTAATCCTTCAGTAGAAGCTAAACCAAACATAAGGTAACTTAATTCCAAGGCTCTATCGTGACCTTCCTTATCATTTATGGAAATATATTCCAAAAATGATGGAAAGAACAAAGCCAAAGACTTATAAAACTCTATTTGAGTTAACTTAGTTAAATTAGCCGCTAATTTAAATCAAGTTCAGTAACTTGATTTAGTCATAAAATACCTTCCATCAAAACATTTGGCGGCAATACCCATAATAATCTTTGCATCTATTAAAGACAAGGAGGGGCTCTCGATCAAATAGTTCAGGTATCACTCTATAGACTTAAGTTCACGAATTAATCTCATCCTATCTTCAGTAGTTAATTCACTGTCAAAATAACTGAAGATGAGTCTGAAAAATAACAAATGTAATAATTCTTGTTGCTTAGTTTTCTTGTACTCCAAAATAAAACTAGGAAGATAAGCAACAAAATCAGAACTATCTATTGGATTAAACAGAAAAATAGAGTTATCAAAATAATTTTTGTTCTTTAATATTGGCTTGTTCTCTAGTATTGGTTGCTCAAGTGACTTAGTAGAGGGAATAATCAAAGTTGGAAGAGAAAACATAGAGTAATAAGAAGAAACCACAGGTCTAGAAGTATTAGATTGCATTCTTAGACTCTTTGGTTTGATAAGTCTTCTCATGATTAACTTAGAGAAGTCTATAAGTGAGTTAGAACCTACTACTAAAAGAGAGTTGGTTTTATGTTGATTACAGAAACTAATTAGCTTGTTAGCCGATTCTCTAGTCAGTGTAGGTTGAATATTGGTGTATTCTAGAAACGGAATCTTGTTATCTTCTAGTATTACTATTAGTTTTCTGTAACCAACTAATTGTCTAGTGTAGGCATCATCTGATAGAACTATCAGATTATTAATCTTCGCTTTCTTTAGTTTGGGAAGTAAAGATCTTTCTAAAGCATCGTCGCTAACTTCTCAGTTATTTAACAAAGGTATTTTTCTTTTATCTTTTTTCTTTTTTTTCTTAATTTCAAGACTTGGTTTTTCTACTAAATTTTGGTTATTTTCTTTGGCTTTAGCTATTCTTTCTTCCCTTATTCTTAGAATCTCTTCATAATCAGGCTCTTTAAGGGGATCTAAATAAGTTCAGCTGGCATCTAAATTCTTCCTATTCTCAACTATTAATTCCCTAAATTTGTTAAGTTCTAGTTCCTCTTTAAATGTGATGTGAGAGGAAGAATTTATTTTGGAATTAGGAGACTTAAATTGAAGGGAAGATCTTTGAAATTTAAAAAATAATTGACTATCTAAAGAGTTTTTATATATTGACTCTGAAATATCTTCCTTTGGTTTCTTGGGGAATAACCTACTAGTAGTCCCTTTAACTTTGGAAACAAATGAAGACATCTAATTTCCTGCAGCCTTTAGAGATAACATCTTTTCTCTTATTTCTTGTTCCCAAGAAGTAAAGCTATGAATTAACAAATTCTTATTTCCCTTCAGATCATTTACTTTTTCTTTTAGTTCTCCAAGTAGCACAGATCACTTAGTTGGAGTCTTTGAGAACAGAATATTAATTAAGTTTTTCTTCTTTTTAACAGAAGAATCCTCATGATCTCCATCTAGATTTGCCATTTTCATAATTATTTCTGTTAATTTTGTATGTTTGGCCAATAATATATTGACTAATTCATAAATTCTTTCCTTGCAAAGATTAAAAAAATCTTCTCTAGCCAACAAACTCTTGAATTTAACTTCTTGAGAAGTTAAGTTGTCACTTAACTGAACGGAAGAAAGATTATCGTCTGGTAAACTTTTTAGTCCTGCTATAAAGTTACTAATTTTTTCATCATGAATAGCCTTTTCGAGAGACAAGTGATAGACTTCTTTGAAAAGATCAAAACACTTCTTTTTTGAGTCTAAGATGTCTTGAATAATATCTTTTCTAAGTCTTAAGAAAAGATAATAACAAGCTACAGCAATAACTAGTAAAACTATTACGAAACTCGTATAAGCTAATCAACTTAAATCAGACAACTTAGATAGACTCCTTTCTCTCTAATTAAAGATTATTTAATTGAGCTCTTTCCACATTCTGATTTCTCAACTGTATGTAAATTACATAAGCTATTAAGGAATAACCCCTCATATTTTTTTACCAGAACTATATTATTTTTTAATTCTTCTAATTTTTTATTTTTTGCGTGTATATCTGAAACTAATTTATTAAGTTGATTAGTTGATTCTTGTATAGCCTTTTGAATAGCTTGCACAGAACTATTTACAAATTCTTTTTTAGATAAAATACTTGCCAAAGTCAATTCTAGAGCAACTCTTTTTCCCCAATTAATAGCTTTTTGACCAGCAAATTTTGCCTGTTCCAATAACTTATTTCTAGAAAAGCTGGCAACAGATTCACTCAATTTCTCTAACTCTTCTTTAATCTGCTTAAGTTGTTCTTTCACGGCTTCGCCCCCCCCGAAGAGCCTGATGATGAAGCTTCTTGAGATACAGCTTCCACTTGCGGTCCTCCTATCCCCTTAAGACTTATCAAATTTAATAGAGGCCGAAGTCACCCTTTAGTATTACAATTATCAATCTCTTGACCTTTTTCATCTTCCAAAAGGCAAATAATCTTTTGGAATTCCTTATCTCAATTATGCAATCCTATATTCAATTGACTAATGATACTACTGTAATGAGTTAAGAGTTTCAATTCTTTTTGAACTTCTAGAGATTTAGAAATAGTCTCTCCCTCTTCTTTTGTTAATTTAGTCAAGTTCTCCAATTGTTCTTTCAGCTCCTTATATTTACTTTCTATTGTTGTTTCAGTTTTGAATAAATTATTGAAGAGTTCAATAATTTTTTGAAAATTAATTTTTTTTAAATAATCTAGTCACTTTAAAGCTTCGATATATTTAACTTTTGATTTGGATAGTTTTGTACTAATTTCTTGTTCAGTTTTCTCAAGCTCTCCTAGATTAATACTTCAATTAGAAGTATCTCCTTCTAATAAAAAATCATTTATCCCCAAAACTACTGGAACAACAATTCCGCCTATGCTACCAACAGCTAAAGTTCCTAAAGCGACATTTACTAATTTAGCAAATGTAAACATCTAACTGTTTAATTGCGCTTATTAATTTATTTAATACGGCGCTAAAGAAACAAATAAAGTTCGATTTTGTATTTGTTAATTTATAGATAGTCCTAAATATGAATGAAAAATTTAACTCTCTAATTAAAAAATAATTAATTATCTTTGGGTGATTCCTTTAAGGTCCCCGTAGCATCTATATTTCTGTGTTGAAAGTTGCTATCTAATCCAAAACCTACCAACCATTCATCTGAAACCGAACTTCCTGAAAAGTCAGCATCTCCATAAATATTTTTTTCATTTGGTTTCTTAAATAACACACAAACTTTAAAGTCAATGGCCTTAGTCTTCTTTCTAGCCTGCTCAATAAACTTCGTAACTGTTAATCCTATATTCAAGATGTCATCAAAAACCAAAACTCTGTTTCCATCGTATTTATAGTTATCGAAATTAACATCTATTTCCTTTGTTGCATCTCCGCTAACTTCAGAACCATAAAGGGAGATCTTATATGTCACCAAATAAAGAGGGAAATTGAATAAGGGGATAATTTTTCCAAGAAGTACAATTGCTCCTTCGGTAAAACCTACACAACAAACAGGATTTTTTGAATCCCTATATTCATTATTAATTTGTTGTGCCAATCTGTAAATCATATTTTCCATCTCTGGAGCTTCAAAGAATATTTTTCCCAACACTTCTCTCTTCTTTTCTTTGTCAAATATTCTGCTAAATAAACTGTTTATAGCTGCCTCAATTTGACCTTGATTGACCCCAGAAACCTCTTTTTCTATATCTTTTTCTCTTAACTTAATTGACTGCAAAATTCTAATGGTTCCCGAGAAAGCATTGTTTGTTTGAATAAAAAGACTGGAATAAGTATCGAAGTCAACATCAAAATTTTGATGATTAAAAGAAATTACTGAATCTGCAGAACTTTGAATTTGATTGACTAATTCATTATCAAAAGAATCTAATTGCCCTTTCGAATGAAGATGTTTTACGTAATTAATCATTCCCTTGGAGAGGCGAGACAAATCTTTGGCGCTCGCAACAAATCCATTTTGATTTGAAGAGGCAAAAGTTGAGACATTAAACAACTCAAGTTTTTTTGCAATGAAATCAAGTTGATTTAAGGAATAATCTTCTATGAAATGAGATAAATCACTTCCAGCATTAACAATTTCTAGATATCTTCTTGAAAGAATAAATTTTTCAAGAATATCAGAAAGAGTGTTGTAAAACAATGAAAATTGGTAACCAACAGTTGTAACTTTTCCATTCAACTTTTGTAATACATTCTTATGTTGGAGTGCCATATCTCTAACAACATTTCTATATTGGTAGTAACTTCTTAAAGTGACAGAGTTATTTTCTTTAACTACCAGAGACTGAGAAAGGTGAAATGCAAAACTTTCAGGAATTTTTGAAAGGATATCACTTGCCTTACCAGACAATGCATACCTGATACTAGTTTTGAAATTTTCAAAAGAAGATTCTGGAATTTCAGAAGAAAAGGTTTTCAGCTGATTAACAGTAGTATTGTAATCGTGATCGTCAATTTGTTGATTTACTCTGGCCCAATCTAAATGAGCCTCAAAGATATTAACCCAATGACGACTGGTTACTCCAATAGCTAAAGGAGAAGTAAATTGCACGATAACTACGTCCTCTTTCTTGAATACTTTTGAGATTTTATTTATTGATTTAAAGGGATATTTATTTATAAAGAACTACATTTTTGATGGCAAAAAATAACTCTTTAATATTGTTTAAGTGAAATTTCAATAATAAAGAAAAGAGTGTTTTTAACCTACTTTTCTTTAAAATTTTTAATTTCAAATATTTAAATATTTATTGAGGGAATGTATCTAAGTAGTATTTAATGTCATTTTTTAAAAACAAGATATCGCAGGCAGAAACTTCCTGTTCTTTTGATGATGTCCTAATAAAACCTGTTTATTCTGAGATTCTCCCTGAAAATGTTGATTTAACTCTTAAATTAAACGAAAAAATAAGTCTTTCAATTCCTATTTTTTCTGCCGCGATGGACACTATAACTGGTTATCAAATGGCAAGAGAAATTATTTCTTATGGTGGTTGTGGCCCATTACATAAAAATGTTATGGCTTCTGAAAATATTGAAAATATTAAAAAACTAAAAGCAGAATTTGGAGAAAATAAGCCAATATGTGTCTCTGTAGGTGTTAACAACACTCAAGCAGAGATTTCTAATATGGTTGCTTCTGGAGCAAATGTGATTGTTGTAGATTGTGCTCACGCACATTCTAAAAGTGTTGGGGATTTAGTTCAATGAATTTCAAAGTCCTTTCCATCTGTTTATTTAATTGCAGGAAACATAGTTACTGCGGAAGCTGCCAAATTCTTAATAGAAAGGGGAGCAAATGCAGTAAAGGTGGGAATTGGTTGCGGTTCTATTTGTATTACAAGAATGGTTACTGGTATTGGGAGAGGGCAAATGGATGCAATTGCTGAGGTGGCAGACTATTGTAAAGATAAAAATGTTTTAGTTATTGCAGATGGGGGAATAAGAACTACTGGAGAAATAGTAAAGGCAATAGCGTGTGGAGCTGATGCAGTTATGTTGGGGAATGTGATTGCAGGTTCTGATGAATGTCCAGGGGATATTGTTGAAATTGAAGGAGTCAAATATAAATACTATCGAGGAATGGGAAGTTATGGAGTTATGAGAAGTAATAATGAAGGGAGATATAACAGACACTTGTTGGCTACTTGCAAAAGAGTTGCGGAAGGAGTGGAAAGTTATGTAAAGGCTAAAGGGCCAGTTAAAGAAGTCTTAAATTCTATTGAATGGGGAATTAAAGCTTCTTTTGGTTATTTTGGAGCAATTAACTTGAAGGAAGCGAAGGAAAAGGCAGTCTTCACAAAAATTACCACTTCAACTTTAGAAAGAAGTGATTATCACGGCATAGATAAATTAATAGGTTAAATTTTTTAGACTTAATCTCCTAAAGTTCTTTAATTATTTCTTTTAAACTAAAGAAATTTTTTCTTAACTTTCTGAAGAAGATTGAGTTTCTCACTCGCAACCCTCCGGTCATTCTATCTCCTTAAGATCGGGAGTTTTCTCATTTTCTTTTATTAATTTCATAAGACCTTCTTTATTGACTGTTTTTGTTGAACCATCAGTTAATTTAACAGTCAATTTAGAATTATCTTCACATTTTTTCATGAATTCCTCACTATACTCTGGGATTGAAAATGTTCACTTGAATTGATTGCTGCGCCCGTACTTTGATAAGTATGACTTTGTAAACTATCGATTGTAAATGGCACTGCAATAGCACCACCTCCCAACGCAATCACTTTTAAGAAAGTTATTAAAGAAGAGGGCAAAAAACTCATTCTCTTTAGATAAAAACTTAATTTCAGAAATAATTATCTTAATTCTTCAGTATGGCGGCCATCATCCTGCATCTGACATTTGTCTCATTCATCTTTCCTGTTTATTTCAATACTGGTTGCACCAACAGAAGATCTTTGTAGTACCTGATTTATAGTTTGTGAAGACATTTTAATGGAGTGTTGTCCATTTATTTTTACCTGTCATCTGTATGTTGCGGAGCAATTTGGGATATCAATTTTAGACTGAGTTGAATGAGAAGTACTACTTTGTGATAAGTAAACAGGAACTGCTGCAGAAGAACCTGCAACAAATAAAACAGCTAATTTACCAGCCACAAACATAAAAAAATAATTTAAATTATTTTAAAATTTAGGAATTTTATTTTCAAAAAATTATTATGTCAGTCTTTTGATTGTTTTTAAGTAGAAATTTTTCTACTTGTTGTTTAAATTTAAGAAATTAAGTAGTTTTTGTTATGTCTATCCGCCCAACAGCCTTAATATCTATCGCAACACTCGGCGGTAGTGCTATTGGGTTACCTATATATTTGGTTCAAAAGCAAAGTACTAGAACAGATCTAGTTCAACAAGCATTTCCAGCAGTAATTCCTGCAACCTCTACAACTGAATTTGGAGATTCAGATTCATAAGGCGACGAAAATAGATCAAAAGGAGTATGTACAACAAAGGAAATCTCTTCAGAATTAATTGAATTTCTTCGAACGCAAAACAAGGATCAAAAAAATTATGTTGGGGTCTCCTGCAATGATACTAATGTAGAAGATGCCTATATTCCTCTTACCGAAGGATGAACCGGATTACTTCCTTCATCCATTCTAGTTGAGAAATTTATTTCCGAAAAAGAGGAAAAATTTGAAATAACTACTGAAACACAAAAGATAGATGGTCAACCGAGTAGTCGAATTGAGGCAGTTTTTAGTGGGGAGGGGTTGAAATCTAAGATCTCAGGAAACTGAGATTTTATTGACTCAACGCAACAACTAAAAGCAATAGAGGTGTCCGTTACTATAACAGGAGAAGAATTTTCAGGCAACTCAATATATCTTTTTCTTCCCAAGGCAGAATCTAAGTAATGGAATAAAAATCTATATAGTTAAATAAAAAATAAATCCTCTCTTCTTTGAAAAAGCTAGGAAATATTATCTAATTTCTAAAGTATGCCTTTAAGTCTTAAGATTGTCAGCTCAACCTTACTTATAGGAGGGGGTGCAGGAGGAATTCCTTGATTGTTATCAACAAAGAATGGAGTAAACAAGTAACCTGAGAAAACAATAACTGAATCGCAAGAAACTCAGACCTCTGTAGCAAACGGGACTCAACCGGAAACCATAAAACTAGAAAATTAAGGAAATTGTACTATAGTGAAAAAGATACAAGAAATAGAAGATATTCTTTGAACTTTAAGGTCTATAAATCCCGATTCTTATGTAAAAGTTGATTGTGACAATACAGACAAATCTACTGACTCTCCTTTTACTGCAAATTGAGCAGGATTATTTCCTAATGTTTTATTTACAAACCTAAATTCTTTGACTATGGGAAAGAAAATTGAGATAAAAGAAAATACTGAATCTTTGGAGGAATCGAAAAATTATCGAACAACCTTCAGTGGAGCTAATTTTTATTCTCCAGTTATTGGAGAATGGCCTTGACAACAAACTTGAGAAGGAGTGGATTCTAGAATGGTTGAAGTGAAAATAGTTTCTCCTACTATTTCCTCTGATCCAATTTATGTGTGAATAGGGAAGATAGATTTGACTCCTAGAGGAGAAGAAAGTTTGGGAGAATTAATTTAGTTTTTTAAATACTTATCGAAATATAAATCTACTTAGTTAAGGGAAAAAAATACTAAAAAACTTAGATTTATTAATTACTTAGATACTAACTAACTATTAAAAACTGTAGGAAAAGACTTATCAAATCACTTTGGTAAAAGAGATTTGCATTTTTCGTGTATTGAGTACTCTCTGCATTTGTCATACTTTTTTCATCCATCATTTAACTCCTTCATTTTGGGAGCAGAGTGAGAAAGAGGGGTATCACTGGAATTTTCTGAAGAACTAACTAAAACAGTACTAGTTGTGACTGAGGGGGAAGAAGTTTCTGATGTAGAGACAGTTGTATTTGTAACAGGTGTAGAAAAAAATTACCGGCTCCTAAGGTGGTTGCAACACCCACAGTCGTGGAAGTCACCCCAGCCAGACCCAGAAACAACTTCACCTTTTTCATGTTCTCTTAATTTTACTTCTTTCAATCTTTTCGCAAAACAACACAAAGATAATCCGTTGGTGCTGTTTCTTTAATTTCTATGATTTTCTCTAAAGTGCTAATCAATAAACTCTTATATTTCTCTCCAGCTTCAGCTCAGAGAGATAAATTTTATTTTTAGCTTTCTTGATTAATAGAAACTTGACCTAAGGTAGTGTTCTTTTTTTCTTATGCTTCCTAGACAATTAATTAAAAAAATTCAAGTTTAAATAAGAGAAAATCTAACAACTAATCTTTTACAATCCATGTATTTTTACCTCTGGTTTCTTCTTTACAGTTACTTTTTTTTGCAAAGATTTCTTAAGGGATTATAAATTCTGCTGATGTTTTAACTAGAACTTAAGCAATTGTTTTTCGGAAGTAATTAAATTACAAAATTTAGGAATTAACAAAATTTCTAAAAAAAATTTATCTAATTAAAAGACAGATAAATATCATCTGAATTCCTAGGATCAGTGATATTAATAATTCTTATATTCTTAGTTCCTGATTTTTGCTCCTCTCCCATTCATACACCAGATACAAGAGATGCAAATTTATTACTTTCAAAAACTAATCTATTGTAATCAGCTACACCCTCCTCTAAAGGAGTGATCTTTACTTGCACTTCAATTTTGCTTCCTTCTCGTAGTGTATTTCCATTTAGAAATAAGCTTTTAGGAAATACTCCAGTTCAATCAGTTGAAGAACCTAGAATACTAACAACGCCAGTATTTGTAGTGCAAGATATTGTGTAATAATTATTCTTGTTTTTGTCGAATGAGAATAGAATATCACTAAATTCCAAGGGCATTTCTATTAATTTACAATTGCCATCTTCCTCTTCTTTAGCGGAGATAGGAACAGTAGGTGCTTTTGGTTCCGAAGGGACAGGAGATGAAACATCTTGAGATGGCTGATCTGCCTGAACTATTTGTGCTGGAGCAGAATCACTAGAATTAGTTGTTTGACTAAAAGCTAACGGAATTCCTACACAACCTACTCCAACGCCAGCACATAAAGAGAGTATCTTAGGACTCAAAGACATACTTTAGAAATTAAATATTATTTCTTGATCTTTTTAAAGATCCAAGAATTTATTTGGTTAAACAAACTATTTTTCAATTCCAGTTTTCTTGTCAGCCAGAAGATACTTGACATTTAGAACTTTCAATCAATTGTTCGTTATCAGGCTTCTCAATCTTTACATCTCCTGTTCCATCAAGCACTTCTGAAGAGGGGTTTCAATGTATCATTTCTTGAGGACTTTCTTAGTTTAATAAGAACTGAAGTCTCCCTTGTGGAGTAATTGTAATTTGCTTTACATTTACTGGCTCAGAGTCTTCTAAATTTTTAAACCATTTAAATGTAACCTCTGGTTTTGTTGGTTGTTCCTTGGTTCCTGATAAACAAACTATCAATTGTGACTTTTCGCGTTCTTTGCCTTCCTCCTTTCCTGCAACTAATTTGCAGTTACCAACATTTTTTACTTTTAATTCAGTAGGAGAATATTTTGAACCACTAGAAGACTTAGAAACTACAGGTATTACAACAGAAGCCCCAGCAACTGCACCTATTGCAGGAACCACGATCTTTAAGGAAAAAATCATAAATAATGACTATTTAAAAATTATGTACAATTCACCCCTCAGTCTTTTTCCTTTGATTGGATTTGACAATTAGAGCCATCAAATTTATGTTCTTTATTGGATGCGGGCTTCACAACAGTGATCACAGAATTTCCCCTAAATACCTCTTCACTGGGAACAAATAATTCTTCCTTTCCATCTTCATCCTCTTCAAGTTGGACTTTTACAATCCCTAATCCAGTAGAAGTTAATCACTTAACTTTCGCAGGACTTATATCTTGGTAATTCTTGAATCATTTAAATGTGACTTGTTTTTTATCTGAACCTTTCTCTTCTAGACAAACAACCAATACTCCAACACTATTGTCGCTCTCTCCATTTTCTCTTGACTTAACTTCTTTGCAATCCCCCCCAATTTTTTGATTTTTTCATATATACTGAGACGATTCGAAGAATTTGAAAAAGATAAGGGAATTAAAGCTGAAGCTCCTCCTAATCCTACTAAAGGAATAGTTAACAATTTGAGACTTAAAGACACAGAAATTATCTAAGTTTACAAGGATTTAATGGTCTCCCCGCTCCTGCAATTAAATTGTTTCCTTGTTAGGGAACATTTTAATGAGAATTTACTTGATAGTTAATTTTCTTGTGCGTAAAACAACTCAAAGGAAAATAATCTACACGAAATTATCACTTCAACCTTAAAAAGAAGTGAATAATTCGAATTTGTTTGACATTATTTAATAAGGAAACAAAGTATTAATTTATCCTTATGTCTTATGTAACTTCTTCTTTAAAGATTTTGGGTTGTCTTTCAATTTTGTGTTGAATAACTGGATCTCCTTTTATTTTTGTCTCAAGACAGGTAATTCCTAAAGAAAAGAAGAGAAAATCTGTCACATTGGGGAAAACTCTCTCAGTAGAGAATCAATTAAAGCTAAGTGGTATTAGTAATGTTGAACAATTATTAAAAGGGTCTAAAAAAAATTAACTTTTCAAGAATTAGGTATGAGGTGAGGAAATCAGGCATTATTGAAAGATGATATTCTTTTCAGCCCTTGTCAAGATAGAAAATATTATTTCATGAAACATCATGGAAACAGTACTTATAAGTTAGAAGATGGTACAGCTATTAGGACTACTCCAATATTTAGAGACACTAAAAAATATGAGCACTTGAAACATATCAATTTACACTGAGCAAAACACACAGGAGGAAATGTAACCTTATCAACAATTGCTGTATGTTCATGCTCATTAAACGGATTTAGTGATAAATTAATTCTTACCTGCCATGACTATTTGAGAGGAGGAGAAACTATCAGAGGAATTTATGGAGAAAATAATTATGAATATAAATAATCCTAGAAGTTAATAACTTAGATTCCAATTAGATAACTTCTTATTTACAATCAGTGCAATTAGTCCTGTTTGTATCTATTGTTAAGAGAAAATTTTGGTTTTTAGAGATATAAAAAACATTAAAATAATTGCCAATTAATTATCGCCCTTTAGCAAATTAAACGTTCTTATTGCTCCATTGATAAAAGAAATTAGTTAACTATGCCTATAAGTCCCAGCTCACTTTCTCTAGTTGCTTGTGTTGGGGGAGGATGTGCAGGAATCCCGTTACTACTACAGTGGCAGGGGCATTCAAATACTAGCACACCTAGTGCTCAAGTAATAGTTCAATCTTCTACTCCTGATTCAAGTACTTCTTCTCCTGAGATTCCTCCTCTAACGACTACTCCAGCATCTACTCCTTAAGTAACTCAAGAGTTGCCAACTACACAAATTGAAGATGCATCTCCGCAAGTTGCTGTTCCTCCAACGAAAGAACAAAATATTGGTAATTGCGTAATAATAGACCTTAAGGATACGAGCAAACTTACGGAAAGTGAGAAAGCATTGGGAGATGCAATCTGAGATTCTGGAGAGACCATAGACATAGATCATTATTTCTCGATGACTTGCAAAAGTACTTATACAGGGCAAGATTCAAAATTCCCTAGTGATTGGTCGGGGGCGGCATTCCCTAATAATCTCTTTATAAATAGAGCAACATTAACCACAGGAAACAAACTTGAAATAACTATGCAAATTACAACACCGCAAGAAAATTCGAAAAATTATCGAGAAATTACTTTTTCAGGTAATAGATTTGAAAACCCTATAACTGCGACTTGGAATGGAAGAGTTCAAGCTGGAGTGACATCGTTCGATAAAAGCGTCAATATTTTGGAAATAACCAAGCCTACAATTTCTCCTAACTTAATCTTTATCTCAATCAATTAAGCACATCTTTTCTGGTTTTAAATCCCAAATTTTTAATTGCGACAGGAGGTCTAGAGAGAGTGATTGGAGGAACATCTTTCTTAATTTCCAATCAAACTCAGTCAATTAAAAACATTCAAGTTGTTACTGAAATTGGAACAACAGAACCTAAAGCAATTGAAAAAGAGAATTGTTCAATCTTAAAAGATATAGAAGATATAGCAAATATTCTTTGAGATTTTCAAGAACTGGAAAATAAAGATATACAGCATTGTTTTCCTGAATATTAAAGACTTTATGATTCTGGGAGTAGTTTTGGGAGTTAAAAGAGGAAAACAATTTGTTTAATCATTAGGTTCATTAAATAGAACAACAGGAAAAGAAGCTTAATATCTTATTAAATAAAGATTTATAGATTAGTGGTTCTGTCCAACATACTAAGTAATGAATTTTTAAAGTTTGTAACAATTTTTCTAATCCTAACTAAATAACTTGACAATGTTTACAACTAAAGTCTTGGCTGGATGTTCTGTATTAGGAGGCATTTCTTCGATTCCATTTGTTGTTCCTTCTTCCTCCAATAATTACACAAATTTACAAGATAGAATCTCATTGCATCTTTCCTCTAATTTTTCAATCTGTAGTCAATTAGAGGATTACACATCTACAACTCATAGGAAAAAGAATCACAAAATATACATTTGTCCGTATCTCGAATCTGGTTCATATAAACCAGAATTAATTTATCACCTAGAAGACAGAACTAATGATTTAAGCGAAACAATAACTAAAAAAATAAAAAGCTTTCAATATAAGATTGAAGGAAATCTAAAAACCCAGATTTCCATTGAGTTATTGGATGGAGAAAAAGTAGTCTTAGATAAATTGCCTGTATGAATTCAATATACAGGAAGTTCTAGTTTAAATAGTCCAGAGTTGCTTCCTGAAAAAGATTGCACTTTAAGCAAAAAAGATGATTCAAGTAACTCTAGTTATCTTTTTAGATGTGGTAATTCTTGACAAGTAACCAAAGAAACAATTACATTAAAAAAATAATTTGACCAACTAGATGTTTGTTCTAAGTAAATTGAATCATTAATCCACAAGACTTCAATAATTTACTTAGAAATTATTATTCTCTTGTAAGAGCTACTAGAAGGATTAATTTATGATTATCAATATGCTGAAACACTAATTAAAGAAAATGACCCTTTCTTTCCCTATGAATAAATATTTGTTATTTACATTAGGGGCTGGAGGTGTGGCAAGTGGAACTCTTGCTGGAGTTTTAAGCTTCAGTGCAATTAAAGAGATTCAAGTTTTGGGTGTAACTGTGCCAACTAATGATCTAGCGGAAAGCCAAGACGCAACACCAACAGGACAAGAATCTTCAGAACCTGAATTGGAGGGATCGGGGCAAAATACACCAAGTCACGAACCAACTGGAACAAAATTTACAAATGACAAGAATGAGGAAGGCAAAGCTCTAACTGATAGAGCCCCAAGGCAAGAAGAAAATCTGGAAGATTCTACAGAGACAGAAGAAGAAGTAAGTTCTCCTTCTAATCCGGAAATAAAAGGAGAGAAAGAAACGGAAACGCCTGATACACTCCAATCTCAAAAAGTTGCCCCGGAAGATGATACTCATGAGATTTCGGATCCTTCAATAGAACCACAATTATTAGAAAAGGAGGATTTAATCATTGAATGAACACCTGTTTCCGAGAGAAATTGATTTTCAGTTGATTCGGGAGATCCTGATATTTTGGAAGATGGATATCAGTGAGATATAAACAAAGAATGTGTTAAGAGTCAACAAGGAGATCAAATAGTTTTTAAGTGTGAATTAGATTATTCAAAACCAAAAACTTTTGTTAATTTTTCTTTTTCTCCTTCTTTAGTTCCTGAATTGAGCGAAAAGAATTGATCTAATTTGTGAGAATTGTCAATTTCTTCAACTTATTTAGATAACGTTATTACTTTAGGTTTATTATTCCATGATGATATAAGCAAGGAAATAAAAATTCCCCTTGTCAGTCAAATAACACAAAAAACTTAAAAAACTATTATTTACATCTTCTTAATAGATAGGAAGGTTTACTCGCTTAAAGTTATAAAATGCTTGAAAAAATAATGAAATTAAGACTCTAAATTAGTCTTATAGCTATGTTTTCAGTATTGAAAAAGTTATTAGTAACTTCGTTAGTTGCAAGTGGAGGTGCATCTGGAGTTGTTGTTGAAGTTGCTAGAGATAATCTCATGAGTGTAAGTGTGACTCCAAGTGATGCTTTATTATCTTCTGCTGAAGGAACAGAGGAGAAAGAAGATAGTAGTTCTTTTGAGGAAGTTTCTACGCAAGAACCAACTACTATGCAACAAGAATCTGATGATTCTGCATTAGTTGTGAAAGGAGAGGATCCTAATGTTGGAACTAATTCTGAAGACGAAAAAGAAAAAAATGATGTTCCAGCAAAAGAATTAACGAATAGAAAAGAAGCGGGAGAAAAAGTTGTAAAATAAAAACCTTCTCAATTAGAGGATGTTAAAAAAAGGAAAATCCGCAGACAGTAAAAAGTCCTCTAAATGATGAGAGTATTTTGAAAGAAATTAAAGTTCCAACTCCCTCTTCTCCTTCACCCATAAAGGTAAAAGAAATGCCTCTTGGCGACTTACCTTCAACTTCCATCAATGAGGAAAAATTACAAACTTCTGTTCTCGAAATTGAGAAGGAAGAGGAAGAAGAGTGACATCGTATTGCTCAAGGTTATTTTTTAGTAAGTTCTAATGACTTTGGTATGTTAGAACAAATGAAATTTGATAGCAAGAATGTGAAATGCATGAACAAGGTGATCAAGTAACTTTGGAGTGCATTTGACCCATCGATCCATCTATAAAACTTAATTTCAGCTTTTATACTTCTAAGGTACCTGAATTAAATGGAAAACAATGAAGTGATTTAACTGATCTTTCATTGGATCTTAAGGATGAAAAGGTAATTGATTTAGGCTTATCATTTTGAGGAGAAAATAAGGAAATAAAAGTTTTGATTATTGGTCAAGAACAGAAGCTTTAAAAGTAATTATTTGTTTCAAAGCTTTTTAAACAAAAACTTTTTTAAAAAGCTTATTTAGTTATTTAGAATTAATAGTTTCAACAATTTCTCTATTTTTTTGTAGATGTTGGTATTAAGTTCTGGGGCAATTTTCTCTATATTATCTATGGTTTACCTAAGGAGTGGTACCTGTATTGCAGTCGCAAATACTTAAGGGAAATCAATAATTTTAGGATCACAATCTAAGAAAACCTGAACAGTAAAAACACTTAAATGTTGAACTTGAACATATGATTTGTCGGCAGGAGAATTAATTGTTTGCCAGCCGAAGGATACTTCAAGAAGTAATCCTTCATTATTCTATCTTTGGTGAATTAAGGATATGGATACTAAGACCGGTCTTAATCAATACTATTTTCCAATAGAATCAATCAATATGTCTGGACATAAAATGACATTCATTTTTAAGGACAATGCTAAACATTTATCTTCAGGCAAGGAATTAGACTTGAAAAATAGGTGAACTCAAAGACCTGGAGTTGAAAAAATAAATGGGAAAACATTAGATAGTATCTGCAAAATAGAAACAAACACTTTGAAATGCAATGGATGCTCCTATAAACTAGTTACCCAAAAAGATTATCGTCTAGTTTATGGAAATTATTAAGTTCGAATAACTGAACGACAAAACTTAAGGGGGAAATGAAACTTGAATTTGACTAGATTCTATGGACTTTTCTAAAAAATAAAATTACGAAAGCTTTATGGAAAAGCTAAGTTAAATTAATTTTATGTCCCTTTTTCCCTCTCTAAGTAAGTATTTATTTACTACATTATGAGTTGCAGGAGGGATTGCTGGATCTGTAGCCGGTTCTGCTGTAGTAAATAACATTCAAGAAAATACTTCACATAAAAGTACTAATTTAGATACTGATTCAAAAAGAAAAATTGAATCTGGTTCTGCAGATAGCTCTAGTTACTCTACTCCTGAATCAAGACCGAAAGTGTCAACAAGACAATATTCTAGTGAAACTCAGGAAACATCTCAATTAAATCAAGAATCAACACAATTATCTGAAAGTGAGAAACATGTTGATAGAGATCAAGTTGAGAAAATTGGCGGTCAAGATGGTGAGAAAAATGCAGGGCAAGTGGTGACTCTGGGGAAGCCCGAAAATGTAAATATGCAAGAGACTTCTCCTAAACCAGAAGTACAAGACGAAAAAAGTAAAGATCAAATAACTCATGCAGAATCAGATACCTCCTCAAACATTTCTAGTCTAACCGTCCCTTCTTCTGAAGAAGAGCCTTCTTATTACTTTGAAGACGAATATATCTGGAATGCAGATGAATGCAAAAGAATAGAAAAAGGAGATATTGTTACATTTGAATGTCCTTGAGTACTTTCAACCCCAGAAACTGTTGTTAACTTCAATTTCTCCCTCTCTTCAGTTCCTGCCTTACAAAATAAAAATTTATCTGACTTAAAAGAAGTATCATCCGGAAGACCTAATATGGAAGATGAAGTTGTTTTTGGTCTAATTTTCTGGCAAGATCAAAATACTGAAATACAAGTTCCTCTTTCTTGATCAAAAAATAAATAATTAAAAAGTTTTAAAAAAAAGTTTTTAGGAGTAAGCTGTTAAGAAAAAAATTATTAGATCTCTGATTTTCTGTAATCTATTTTTGTTTCTTGTTATGCCAAATAACTACAAATACTTATAAATCCTTAAATATTTTTCCTAAAAGGGAACCAAATTAATAAAACAGACAGTCTTGACAATTAAGTAAACCAGAACGGTACAACCTCTTCCCAAAATATTAAAGGTTTTACACCCGCACGTTCTCGTACGGGTACCTTGTTACGACTTAACTCCAATCAAAATTACCAATCTAGACACAATTGAATGCGGTTTTGACTGATACTTTCTTTCATAGTTTGACGGGCGGTGTGTACAAGACCTGGGAACGTATTCACCCTGATATAGCTGACACAGGATTACTAGTGATTCCAACTTCAAATAGGCGAATTGCAACCTTTTATCCGGACTGAGATAGGTTTTCGGTGATTAGCTCACTATCGCTAGATTGCAACACATTGTACCTACCATTGTAGCACGTTTGCAACCCAAGGCATAAGGGGCATGATGACTTGACTTGGCCCCATCCTTCCTATATCTTACGATTCAGTCACTCTAGAACTAATTAACTAGAGAGTAGGGTTGCGCTCGTTACGGGACTTAACCAAACATCTCAAGACACGAGCTGACGACAGCCATGCACCACCTGTCTTACTGATATACTCCACCATATTTCTATAGTTTTGCAGTAGATAACAAGCCTTGGTAAGGTTTTTCGTGTATTATCGAATTAAGCAACATGCTCCACCACTTGTTCAGGTCCCCGTCAATTTCTTTGAGTTTCATATTTGCATATATACTACCCAGGCGGAGCATTTAACGCGTTAGCTACAGCACTCGACCTAACATCAAATACCTAATGCTCATCGTTTACGGCGTGGACTACTGGGGTATCTAATCCCATTTGCTCCCCACGCTTTCAAGCCTCAGCGTCAGTTATATCCCAGGTACTCGCCTTAGCCTCTGGTTTTCCTCAATATATCTACGCATTCCACCGCTACACATTGAATTCCAGTACCCCTTGATTAACTCTAAGGAGGAGATCTCCATCGCACACATTTGTTGAGCAAATGCCTTTAACAATGGATCAGCCTCCCCGCCTACGCTTCCTTTACGCCCAATAAATCCGGATAATGCTTGTGACCTATGTTTTACCGCAACTACTGGCACATAGTTAGCTGTCACTTATTCAATGAGTACCATAAGGGCGCGCTTTTTTCCTAAATAAAAGAACTTTACAATCAGAAGACCTTCATCGTTCACGTGGTATTGCTCCATCAGACTTTCGTCCATTGTGAAAAATTCCTCACTGCTGCTTCCCGTAGGAATATGGGCCATATCTCAATCCCATTGCGGCTGTTCAACCTCTCAGTCCAGCTACCCATCATTGGCTTGGTGGGCCTTTACCCCGCCAACTACCTAATAGGACATATTCCCTTTTCCGCGCGAGGTTCCCGAGGGCGCATCCTTTAATTTACAAGTCCATAAGCCTATGTAGTATTAATAGCCCTTTCGGGCTGCTATCCTACTCGCGGAAGTAAGTTAAATATGTATTACTCGCCCGTTTGCCACTAGCAGAACAAGTTCTACTCGTTCGACTTGCATGTGTTATGCATACCACCAGCATTAATCCTGAGCCAGAATCAAACTCTCATTAAAATTGTTCCGGTTTACCTTTTAATTTATTGTCAAAGAACTATATTAAAACCTGAAAAGACTTCAAGTCCTCCTAATCAATTTTATTTATGAACAAATTATGTTTTCAAAAATAATAGTTTCTAATCAAAAATTCTTTAATCTAAAAAACACCTTTATACCCTTTACTAACGAGCAAAAACAACTTCCGTTTTAAAGCTTTCTTTTCATTTCAAATTACTTCATGATGTAATAGATATTACTCGACTAATTTTTCTACTTGAAGTTTTATTATTTCCTGCATCATAATCGAATTTGATATCTTTGAAATCTCTAGCTTGGTTGCACATTCCTGATGTACAAGCAGTGTCACAAGCTTTACCTTCAACGGCAAAATTGTTGGTTGTGCAATCTAAAGAGGTTCAATCCCCCGATCTTGAAGCATACTTATTCAATTTGCTTTGAAAAGATACTCCTCATCTGTCTGAAATTCAAGAGATTACTAATTGAAATTTCTCTCCTGTTGGAAGAATCTGGCCTAAACGATTTACACTCTTACCAGTTTTCAAATCAACAAAATCAAAAACTAAATCTTTCAGTGATTCTTCCTGTGAAAAATCGTCTTTAGAAGAAGATCAACCTTCTTGAAATACCAAGTCAACTTGGTATTTATCTTTGTTACTGTCTTGTGTTTCGCAAATCATAATAGGTCCAGAAGAAACCTTTCTAGTTCAATCTCTAGAAAAAATCAAAAATACATCAGAAGAAAACAGAATGGGAGTAGCTGTAGCTATTTTCCCCCCAGCAAATAAATCTAAAAAGGGGACAACAAATTTCATGTGACCGGAATTAATCTAACTTTCTGAAAGATTTATTGTTAAAGTCCCTTAAAAATTAATGATTGGAAAAAATAGCCTTAGGCTTAAAGGAATCTACTCATTTCAGATCACTTCCAGATTTAATTTCTAATCCTTGCTTGATTAATCCCTTTTTTGACTCTCTATCACTTCTTCAAATAAATTGAATTTTTTTAAATTCTCTGGTTGTCACACAGCCAGTTTGGTCTACACCACATTGTTTTTCTTTAGCTACTTCTAAATTGATTTTTTGACAAGTCAAAGATAATCATCCCCTACTACTTAACTTGCTTTGCAAAGCAACTCCTCATCTTCCCAATCCTGGGAAGCTAGTAAGAACTAAATTAAACTTTTCCTCTCCTTGGAACTTTTGACCTAAACGACCTACGCTTTTGCCAGTCTTAATATCAATGAAATCGAAGAACAAGTCATACAAGGCATCACCTGTTGCATTTTCTTCACCGAAAGCTAACTTTACTCTATAGTGACCATCCTCACCCACACAATCATAAAACAACGGATTAGCATCTACTCATCTCTTTCACTCTTCAGATACTCCAGATCTAACTCCTGAAGATAAAAGAATAGGTGCGGCAACTCCCCCCCTCCAGCAACTAATCCAAAAATAGAAACAAGAAATCTCATGAAAATCTAGTAATTTAGTCCAATAATTCTAAAAACTACCCTAAGTTTTATGGGTATTCAAAATTAAAAATATTATATTTTTATTTTTCCCATAAAATCTTTACTAATAATCTGTAATGTCTGTTATTAGCCAACTAACTTACGATTTTTTGCGCATTAGGGGGGGAACTATTCCCTTGCTCTGAGCTAGAACTTGAGAAGCAAAAGCTCTTACGCCCCCCCCATTGTTTCTGCTCCTTCTGCACCTACAGTAATAGAGCAAATATTAGAAAAAGGATATAAATCTTGCTCAGAATTACAAGGATTTAGAAGGGATAATTCGCGATGATATGTGTGTGTGAAGAAAGATGGAACTAATCAGCCATCATTCTTTCAATACAAAAGAATTGGGGGAGGAAAAATCAGAATTAAAGCAAGTGCAGAAAATTACTTCGAGTGGCGTTCTATTTATAGATATAGAGGGAGATTATGGTCAAACAAAAGCTCCCTTTTGAATTAGTAAAGTAACAGGTAACCAAGAAATTACTCCTAAAAAAATTGTTCTTATTCTTCGGTAGGCGATGGTAGCTCTGACTATAAATTGACTTGTGGAGGACATCAAGTACAAACAGGAATTTATATGTAATGGTTTCTCTAAAAGTTTTTTTAAAAGCCTTATCAATATAATTTTCTTAATCTAACAATGACTGTAGCAAGTCAACTAACCTTTGGTTTTTGTGCTTTTGGAAGTATTTTTCCTACACCGCGAACAAAGCCGAGAGAAACCAAAAAACCTTCCTCAACTCAAGTTGTAAAGGTTGTTACGACAGAGTCTACTACCACTCCTTCTAAGCCTGAAGTTGCAACGCCAAAGGCTGAAGTGGAAGAAGTAAAATACGAAGGCTGTGATACTTTAATTCTTTCTAAAAATATTCCGAAAGTCTTATTCACGTGTGGAAGCGAGGTTGGTGATAAATTAGTTCCTTCTTTCTTCTACTATGATTCTTCGCTGCAAAAAACTAATGAAGATGCTAAATACAGTGCTAGACACATTTTAGGAATTACATATACCTCTTCAACTTCTGTGACTATGACATTTAGAGATGCCCCCAAATCTTCTCCACTAAAATATTTTCCTCCTTGATTCAACAATTGGAAAGGAAGAGGGGAAGTTAAGCCAGAAGATGATTGTTTGCTAGAACCAACTGGTTCCACTTACAAACTAAAATGTGGTGATAAATCAGGAAAGAAAGTGACAGTTCAACGGGGAATCAATATGAAATAGTTTTTTAATCAGGTTAGTTAATAAGTAAGTTGTCTTTTTGTTGAGATTTATTTAACTAGGAAAAGGGATTAGTTTTATTTCTTTAGAATCTGCTGTTCCCGACTTACATAATAAGCGCTTTTCTATGTTTACTCTAAAGTCGTTTTAAATTTTCCTCTCAATATAATTTTTTTAATTTAGACATGGCTACATTTAGTAAATTAACTTATGGTTTTTGCGCCTTTGGGGGGGGAGTTATTACTTTATTGTGGGCAAGACCTTGAGAAACGAAGGTACCCACTTTCACCACCAGCATTAATCCTGAGCCAGAATCAAACTCTCATTAAAATTGTTCCGGTTTACCTTTTAATTTATTGTCAAAGAACTATATTAAAACCTGAAAAGACTTCAAGTCCTCCTAATCAATTTTATTTATGAACAAATTATGTTTTCAAAAATAATAGTTTCTAATCAAAAATTCTTTAATCTAAAAAACACCTTTATACCCTTTACTAACGAGCAAAAACAACTTCCGTTTTAAAGCTTTCTTTTCATTTCAAATTACTTCATGATGTAATAGATATTACTCGACTAATTTTTCTACTTGAAGTTTTATTATTTCCTGCATCATAATCGAATTTGATATCTTTGAAATCTCTAGCTTGGTTGCACATTCCTGATGTACAAGCAGTGTCACAAGCTTTACCTTCAACGGCAAAATTGTTGGTTGTGCAATCTAAAGAGGTTCAATCCCCCGATCTTGAAGCATACTTATTCAATTTGCTTTGAAAAGATACTCCTCATCTGTCTGAAATTCAAGAGATTACTAATTGAAATTTCTCTCCTGTTGGAAGAATCTGGCCTAAACGATTTACACTCTTACCAGTTTTCAAATCAACAAAATCAAAAACTAAATCTTTCAGTGATTCTTCCTGTGAAAAATCGTCTTTAGAAGAAGATCAACCTTCTTGAAATACCAAGTCAACTTGGTATTTATCTTTGTTACTGTCTTGTGTTTCGCAAATCATAATAGGTCCAGAAGAAACCTTTCTAGTTCAATCTCTAGAAAAAATCAAAAATACATCAGAAGAAAACAGAATGGGAGTAGCTGTAGCTATTTTCCCCCCAGCAAATAAATCTAAAAAGGGGACAACAAATTTCATGTGACCGGAATTAATCTAACTTTCTGAAAGATTTATTGTTAAAGTCCCTTAAAAATTAATGATTGGAAAAAATAGCCTTAGGCTTAAAGGAATCTACTCATTTCAGATCACTTCCAGATTTAATTTCTAATCCTTGCTTGATTAATCCCTTTTTTGACTCTCTATCACTTCTTCAAATAAATTGAATTTTTTTAAATTCTCTGGTTGTCACACAGCCAGTTTGGTCTACACCACATTGTTTTTCTTTAGCTACTTCTAAATTGATTTTTTGACAAGTCAAAGATAATCATCCCCTACTACTTAACTTGCTTTGCAAAGCAACTCCTCATCTTCCCAATCCTGGGAAGCTAGTAAGAACTAAATTAAACTTTTCCTCTCCTTGGAACTTTTGACCTAAACGACCTACGCTTTTGCCAGTCTTAATATCAATGAAATCGAAGAACAAGTCATACAAGGCATCACCTGTTGCATTTTCTTCACCGAAAGCTAACTTTACTCTATAGTGACCATCCTCACCCACACAATCATAAAACAACGGATTAGCATCTACTCATCTCTTTCACTCTTCAGATACTCCAGATCTAACTCCTGAAGATAAAAGAATAGGTGCGGCAACTCCCCCCCTCCAGCAACTAATCCAAAAATAGAAACAAGAAATCTCATGAAAATCTAGTAATTTAGTCCAATAATTCTAAAAACTACCCTAAGTTTTATGGGTATTCAAAATTAAAAATATTATATTTTTATTTTTCCCATAAAATCTTTACTAATAATCTGTAATGTCTGTTATTAGCCAACTAACTTACGATTTTTTGCGCATTAGGGGGGGAACTATTCCCTTGCTCTGAGCTAGAACTTGAGAAGCAAAAGCTCTTACGCCCCCCCCATTGTTTCTGCTCCTTCTGCACCTACAGTAATAGAGCAAATATTAGAAAAAGGATATAAATCTTGCTCAGAATTACAAGGATTTAGAAGGGATAATTCGCGATGATATGTGTGTGTGAAGAAAGATGGAACTAATCAGCCATCATTCTTTCAATACAAAAGAATTGGGGGAGGAAAAATCAGAATTAAAGCAAGTGCAGAAAATTACTTCGAGTGGCGTTCTATTTATAGATATAGAGGGAGATTATGGTCAAACAAAAGCTCCCTTTTGAATTAGTAAAGTAACAGGTAACCAAGAAATTACTCCTAAAAAAATTGTTCTTATTCTTCGGTAGGCGATGGTAGCTCTGACTATAAATTGACTTGTGGAGGACATCAAGTACAAACAGGAATTTATATGTAATGGTTTCTCTAAAAGTTTTTTTAAAAGCCTTATCAATATAATTTTCTTAATCTAACAATGACTGTAGCAAGTCAACTAACCTTTGGTTTTTGTGCTTTTGGAAGTATTTTTCCTACACCGCGAACAAAGCCGAGAGAAACCAAAAAACCTTCCTCAACTCAAGTTGTAAAGGTTGTTACGACAGAGTCTACTACCACTCCTTCTAAGCCTGAAGTTGCAACGCCAAAGGCTGAAGTGGAAGAAGTAAAATACGAAGGCTGTGATACTTTAATTCTTTCTAAAAATATTCCGAAAGTCTTATTCACGTGTGGAAGCGAGGTTGGTGATAAATTAGTTCCTTCTTTCTTCTACTATGATTCTTCGCTGCAAAAAACTAATGAAGATGCTAAATACAGTGCTAGACACATTTTAGGAATTACATATACCTCTTCAACTTCTGTGACTATGACATTTAGAGATGCCCCCAAATCTTCTCCACTAAAATATTTTCCTCCTTGATTCAACAATTGGAAAGGAAGAGGGGAAGTTAAGCCAGAAGATGATTGTTTGCTAGAACCAACTGGTTCCACTTACAAACTAAAATGTGGTGATAAATCAGGAAAGAAAGTGACAGTTCAACGGGGAATCAATATGAAATAGTTTTTTAATCAGGTTAGTTAATAAGTAAGTTGTCTTTTTGTTGAGATTTATTTAACTAGGAAAAGGGATTAGTTTTATTTCTTTAGAATCTGCTGTTCCCGACTTACATAATAAGCGCTTTTCTATGTTTACTCTAAAGTCGTTTTAAATTTTCCTCTCAATATAATTTTTTTAATTTAGACATGGCTACATTTAGTAAATTAACTTATGGTTTTTGCGCCTTTGGGGGGGGAGTTATTACTTTATTGTGGGCAAGACCTTGAGAAACGAAGGTACCCACTTTCCCCCCCCGTTGTAAAAACTGTTAAGCCGAAGCTACTCCATCTACCACTCCTACTTCTCCTTCAATTACCAAAATACTAGAAGAACAAGGATATCAAGGTTGTGATTTCTTGACTCAACCTAGAGGAACTTCAAAAGTCTTATTCGTGTGTGGAAAGAAGGTTAATAATGAATTGAAAACTTCTTTCTTTCAATTTGATAATTCAGTACTAAAAACTAATAGAGCAGCAAAGGTAGAAGCAAACCATATTGTAAGTATTACATATAGTTCTTCAACCTCTATAAATATGAAGTTTGAAAAGGGGCCTAGATCTGTTAAGTTAAAAAATCCTCCTTGGGGAGAAGTTAATCCAGATAATGATTGTTCTCTAGACAAGGCTGGTGGTTCTACTGATACCCTAAAATGTGGAGATACATCGGGAAGTGAAGTAGAAGTGCAGAGGGGAATCAATATATAGTCTTTTAGTTAGTTAATAAAAATTTTTTTATAGTTGACTAATTAGAAGATCTCTTTATAGATAGTTAATTAAACAAAGGGAATTAATTTAATTGAACCAAGATTTTTACTTGATGTTTCGTCACAAATTCAACTCATTCCTCTGCCACGATCTAAAACATATGCAATAAAGCAATAGCCATTTGCTTTTAATTTGTCTTTATCTTCAAGCCCTAAATTAATATCTTTTGGAAATGTTTTTCAAGCATCGTCTTTCATTGTCCATTTTTTAATTTCTTCTGGCTTATCTTTATTAATCATGACGGACGAAACTTCACTTTCCCCCAATGTCTTTAAATCCTTTAGCTCTATAAATGAATTGTTGCTTAAGTTATTTAAGTAATATTTTTTATTACTGCAAGCTAATAATTGATCCTGTTGGCTTGAAGTTGTTTCTACTATATAACAACTTTTATCGGTTAGAAACATATTTTTTTCATCATGAATATTTATTTTGGTATTAGAAGTTTTTGATGAAGTTGCTTTAACTACAACAGTTGCAATAATCCCAGTAACCCCTCCGGCTAAAGCCAGAAATTTAGTTAATCCTAAAAATCCCACTTATCTCTTTAAATATTTGTGTTCAATTCTAATGGGTCCAAAATGTTTTGAGACCAACTAACTTAACTACTTACTCAAAAAGTTTTAGCGAATTAAAAATACGGGTTATTTTTATTGTTACTAAATTATTACCTCTTCCCTTATCTTGGCAAAATAAACTCATTTCCATCTGCTCGCCACTCAAAACATTAGCAAAGTAACAATAACCATTTGGATTTGATCTATCATCAATCCTTAAAGATGTATCTTTTGACAATTTATTTCATTCTTTATCAGTAACTTTTCAAACTTTTTGCTCCTCCTCATTATCTTTCTTAACAACCTGTGATGAAATTTGATTATCTCCCATTTTCTTTAAGTCTTTCAATTTAGTTATTAAACCATCAACAGAATTGTGTAAATAGTATTGACCATCATTACAAGCTAATAGCTTTTCTTGTTCAGATGATTCAGTTCCCACTATATAGCACCTTGTTCTAGTTGATAAAAAGTTTTTAAGGTTAAAGGATGATAAATTGTGACTATTTGAAGGGGATTCTTGTGCATCTTTAGTTACTGCATCTGCAGTATTTGTTGGAGCTATTTTCACTGCAACAGTTGCAATAGCTCCTGTGGTTCCAGCTAAAACCAGAAATTTAGTTAATCCTAAGAATCCCATTTACAAATTAATTACTTTCTACTAAAGGAATCAACTTTATTAATCCAAGGCTTCTGTTTTTTGTAGCAAAACATTCTAAACACATTCCAGTTTTTTCTCCATACATAGCGTATGTAAGAACACAATAGCCATTTGTATTAGAGATGTCTCCAATCCCCAAAGAAATGCCTGCTGAAAAAGCTTTTCAAGATTCATCTACCATGGTTCAAGCCTTTGTTTTTTTCTGATTATCTGTATCTATGAATATTGACGTTACTTGACTCCCTCCTAACGTCTTTACATCTTCTAATTTAGTCAACTTGTTTTCGCTTAAACTATATCAATAGTATTTTTTATTGTTGCAAGCGAAGATCTTGTCTTTTTCATTTTCTTTTGTTTCTATTATGAAGCAATCTGTCTCATATAATGAAACACTTCTTAAGTTATAGGTATCTAGATTTTTATCAATAATGGCAGGAGAATTTGATGGCATAGTTGTCAATAATACAGGAGCAGTAATAGCTGTTGTTGTTGACGCTAGAGCAACAATCTTTATTACAAGTGAGAAGCTCATCTAAATATTTAGCTATTTTTTAATAAATTTAACTGACTTTTTGCCAGTTAAAGTAAATTATCTTAGACTTAATCTCTCCTAAAGATTTATTTATTGATCTATATTATTGACTACTTTTATACCTTTTAAATTGCAAACATTATCAATATTGCCACTATCAAACCATAAATTGCTACAGATTCACATACCGCAGTCCCCCCAGTTTTAAATAATTCAATTCGATAAAAAAATTCTTGAAGTCCATTTAATAAATTCAGCTAAAAATCTGAATTATTATCTTTTAGAAACGTAACTGAAATAGTAAACTTATTAATGGTTGTCTTGAACTAACTTGATTTTATTTTTCATTAAAACTACTTCACTATATTTACTTAGTTCCAATTAATCATCCTTTAATAATCTTTAGAGAAAGACTTATAGTATCTAAAAGTTATCTCTAGAATAAGAAAAAACACCAATCTAGGAGGCAATAAAAGAATATAAAAAAACTCAAGTTCTGAAAAACTTAGAGTCATTGTTGAACGTACTTTCTTCATTAATTAATAATTGAATTTAACGATAATTTAGGAATAAAAAGTTTATTCAAAAGAATAACAAAAAAGCCTGTTAAAGAAATTAATAATTCTGGATTATTTGTAAATAATTAAATTGGAATTTATTTCATTTATACTACTTGCAGTAGTAATATGCTAACTGGTTAGCATATTAGTTATTATGTACATATTTGTATTAAGTTGTATATATTGTTATAGTGTTAAGTAATCTTTAAAGATTACTTAGTAATAACTAGTAATACTAAATAAAAATAAAGAAATTCAAAATATTTATTTACTAGATTTAGGCTTTAAATCTTCTAAATTTAAGTCTCTTTTTTGATACTTGTCATAAAGTTTTTGAAAATCTAACTTATCATTAGTACTTCCTGAAGAAGAAGTATCGAGCGAGAATTCATATTTTTGGTTTGGATTTAGAGTTAGTGAGATGGAGGAAGAGTCTGATCCACCATTTAATTGGAAATTATGAAGTTTGCCATAATAATCAGTTAAGCTGTATTCAATATTTCCACTAATTGTCCCTTTCTTTAAGTTATTAAGTGAATAAGAATTGGTAGAAGCTTGCGACACTGTTGATTGTTCTGTTGATCCAGATGTTTTTAAGGTGATGTTCACCTTAATTGGAGTTATCAAGCAATTCTTTGAGATAGGAGTTGAAGAGGTAAGCATATAGCTTAAAACAGGACTCTCAGAAGATCTGTTATTTAAATTACAAGTCTCTTTTATCTTGGCCAATAAATCATTATTATTGCTACCATCTACAACAGTTGTTGAAGCTACTTGAGAATTATTAGATGAATGGAATAAGGATATTAAGTTAAATTGATGCTGTAATTTATAAGAAATTTAAGCATCAAATCTAGAAGATAGGCAATGCTTTCTGAATTAGAATCATTTAGTTTTCTCCATCAATTCAATTCACAATCTTTTTCAGTTGTTGAATTTGCCATTGCAGAAGTTTGGGATCCTGAATTTTTTAATTTAGAAGATTTTGGCAAACAATATCTTCATCAGTTTTGTTTATCCAAATACTTAAGTGGAAATTCTGCAACTAAATCAAAGGGTTTTATGGTCGGCTGTCTTGAAGAAGAGGCTATTTGAATTAATTGGTGGTCCCTAGAAATTCCTCAAGTATCTACCCAAGAACTAATAGAAGTGGTTCCTCCGGAGGAACCATTTTCAATAGTTAAAGTGGCTTGAGTGTAATAGCCACTTGGTTGTGATAAATTAATAATAGAAAAGTTAGAGAAAAAGCCTATTGTTGGTAAGGAAATGGCCACTCCCAAGACACAAAGTTCTTTTCAATTATCTTGTAAAAAGCCCGTTCAAAAATATGAATTAAAAATTTTTTTATTTTGACTTTATAAATCTCCAAACAAGAGAAATGCCTAAACATTTCTCTAAAGTAAGTAGTTATCCTGATTGACAAAGACTTTGAAATATTGGAAGGGGAAGAAGAAATTGATGATTAATTTAATAGCTAAGTAATTAAGTAAGTTAATAAAATTCAAATTTTTCTTCAGGGGTATAAATTAATTCTCATCGCCAGATGAGAAGGTTGATATTTTAGGTCAATAAAATAAGACAAAATATTAGCTAAAAAATTTAAGAAAGATGTCTCTTATTAAGGCATTTAAGTGAGGTGTTCCACTTGTTACTGCAGGTAGTTCTTTTGCGGTTATTAGACATTTTGTAAATAGTGGTGAAATAGTCAGTCCTGAGTTTTTTGTAAAAAATTTCTCTGATAATAGTGAAGAAAAATCAATGGATAATGATATTTATTTAGCAACACAAGAAGATAAGACTAACACCTCTGAAATTTCAATACAACAATCCGTCGATACTATTGATGGACTTTCTTTAAGCCGAGGGGGGGGCGAAATAGTGAATGAAAAGATACAGGAAGAAATAGAAAAAAACAAGCAAAAAAATAGAGAAAATGCCAAGAAGTGATTAGATAAATTAAATGACTATAGTTTCAGGTTATTTCTCCCTTGTACCCAAGGAACAGGTTGAATATTAGATTACGAACTTTCTCCAGAAGGTAAATATCCTACGGTTTGATATATTGCAACTGTTGCTCACGTAGTAGACGATATAAGATTTGGTTCTAACCCATATAATCAAATACTTCCTAAATCTTTACTGGAAACTCAAAAATTAAGAAAGAAATATGGACGAATAGATTACAGTGGACTTTCTCTTTGAAGAGATAGAACCTGTAAATACGTTGATTGATATGGTTACAATGATATGAATTTTGGAAAACAAGCTACAGGAGAAGTATTGAAATCCGAAATGGGTGCTATTTGGCAAAAGGAAATAGAAGAACCAAAACTCTTCTTCTCGGCCTTTAATTTCCTAGAAGAAAACCAAGAATATGATGTTCCAAAAAATCACTTTAAGGATTTTGTTGTTTTGGAAATCAAGTTTACTAATGAAGATATTGCTAGAAAGGTTACTGGAGGATTTGCAGATAAATACACTGTAGACTCTAAGGATGCTATCAACGTGTTTAGTAAACCTATAGAAGAAAGATATAGTTGATCAGAAATTGAAAATAATAAAAAAAATTTCTATACTCTTGCATATCCTGTAAGCAAAAAAGATCCTAATGATAAATATTCTTATAAGGTAAGTTGAAATGAAGATAAAGCTTTAGGAGATCAATTATCTGAAGCAAGTAAAGGTGTTCATGCACTTCATGGAACTGTCGGTGTAAAAGGATTTGTTCCGACTAAAAAATATACCTCATATTCGAATACTAATTGAGATGGCAAGAATTACCATAAATTTGGACATTGATATCTCTTTAAGAACTTTGCGCTAACTGGAGGATCTTCTGGAGGACTTCATATCGATGATGAGGGCAATCTTGTAGGGATTAAATCCATGATTGACAACCGCAATAACAGCTTCTTAACTACTCTAAGATCTTCAGATGTTAATCATCCAGAATGGGGCTTGAAATCTCCTAAGTATGATTTGATTGCTGGTGTAGAAGGACAAAAAAATTCGTTCAGATTGCAAGTGGAGAAATATAAGAAAAACACTTGATTGAAAGCTAGAGGTTGACAGCATAAATCTTAGTTTTCTCAAATAAATGTGTAGGTTTTTATAATCTATTTTTCTCTTAAATTATCTTTTTAAATAGATTTATTAAATTAATGGCTTAACTAAAAATCCTTTAGAAAAGTTTTATTATTCTAAATTAGTGATTTTATGCATCATTTCTTTGAAGCTCAAGCACATTTTTCTCAAAAGAATGTAATAGTTAGTTCACTTCCAATTATTAATTGAATGAATTCCGTTAATCTTTAAGATCCTTAAAAATCTAACTCAAGAGAAAGTTTTAAATAAATTTACAACTCTAAATAGAAAGAGAAAAGCTTAAAGTGTTTAGAAGAATATATTTTCAGAATTTTTATTTCTAGAAATAACACAACTACTTTAACCTTGGACTATGAAATTAACATAGGGTGATTGTTTTGAGAAAGAAGTAACAACAGGATTATAAACTTTAAATTTTAGTAAAAATTTTTATGATTTATTCAATGGTTTTAATGTGGAATTTGAATACTATATTTCCAGATTTTCTATGCCCTCGACAATTAAACATTTGAAATTTAATGCTAGAGAATTAGTAATCACTTTAGAGGAGGAAGATATTTATGGATCCCAAGTTGTGAGAATGTATTTATCAGAAGAGATAATATCCGGCAGAGGTTTGTTTTCTTCTTTTGCGGGAGGCCAAATTTTCACTAATAAACAATGTAAATTAGAAGAGGTAAATGCTATCCAAAAAACAAATTGAAGAATTAATTGTCAGTAAATTTATTTAACTGGAATTAGTTAAGAAAAGAAATCGCAATTTTAAAAACAAACATTTAATCGCTTTAAAATTTCTGAAAGAAAATTTAAATATGGGGTATAAAGAAAAAATTAGGTTATTTAAGTTAATTAAATGATGGAATAAAAGGGAATTAATTTAGTTAAGTTAATTAATAGTAAACTTCAGTAAATTTAATTTTTAAGATTGGAGAATTTATTAATTTGATAGAAAAAAAGAACAAAATCAAAAACAAAATTTAAAACTCATTAAAAACGGTTTTGCTAAAAGAGAGATCAGTCATTGGATTTACCGATACTATTACTCTTGTTAGCTCTTCATATCCAAGAAATAATGTTTTGCAACCTTCAGATTCAAGAAAATTAGGTTAAAGAGTTTTTTCTGAATCGTTATATCGAAACTTCTGCTCTTGCAAGAAAATCAACAGATTTTAAATATACACTCAAAGATGAGACAAAAGATATAAAGATATAGTTTCAGAAGAATGACAAGGAAAATTGAAAATGTGCCTGAAGAAAATGAATCAAAAATTGAATTTATTTTTTATCAAAAATTATTATGCGAATAAGCTAAATTAATTCTTTTAATTATGTTTTTAAAAAAGGATTAGTATATGTTTATTGTTTAAAATTCTCAAAAATTTGTTTTAATTATGCAAGTGAATAGTTCACAAATGATTAGAGAAAAGGAAATGTTAAAAGAGGCTAAGCATTGAATGTCTGTAATCACGAAATCAATAGAAACAGGCAATTTTGCAAAAAGAGACGATGTTTTAGATGTATTTGAACAATTGAAGTTTAATGGTAATACAAATTTACATATTTTTCTACTTGCTTCTAGAGGGGGAATAGATTCTTATTTAGATCATTTGTATGTTTTTCTAGATATCGTGAAAAAACATAAAATTAAGCCCTTTGTACATTTGTTTAGTGATGGTCAAGATGTTCCTCAAAAACAATTTTTAGTGGATTTACCTGAGATAGAGGAAAAAATAAAAGAAGCAGGAGGAATGTTAGCTTCTATTTCGGGACGATTTTATGCTATGGATGAAGACGAAAATTGGGATAGAATTGACAAAGTATGAAAAGCGTTCTTGAATTTTAAGGGCACTCCTACTTTTAAAAATGCTAAAGAATATGTGAAATCACAATATGAAAATACTTACGATAAGTGGATAGTTCCTGCGGTTTCTCAAGAATATGCAGATGGACCTGGCTTAAAAGAGAAGGATATATTAGTGAATCTTAATTTTTTAAAGTATGGAACCAGACAGTTATCTCATGTGTTGGTCGGTTCTGCCGATTTGTATTCTCATAGTCCAACAATAATTCCGGAAAATCTAGGGTTGTTTGCTATGGTTGATGATATAAAAATACTGCTTCTGGGAAGCTTCTTTGAAAGCAATGAATAATTAAGCAAGGGTTTATGAGTTAAAGCTTCAGTCAAAAAATATTAATTTTTTTGGTTTTTTAATCCTTATACAAAGTTAAATTTTTTAGAATTTAGAAACTTAGTGCAAATAATAATTTAGACAATTATTTAACGAAAATTGATTAGGGAACAATGATTGTTATAGATTATTATTGAAATTTCAACAACCTTTCTTGTAGATTAAGCAGAGAGACAAAATTATTAATTGACCTAAAAGTTTAAGAGAATTCTAAAAGAAATGCGGTAAGAAAATAATTTAGATAGATAACTTAAGGGTTGAATTTGAAATTAGAGAAGTATATTTATAAAAAAATAAAGAAATAAAGTTTAACTCAAATGAACAACTTAAAAAAATTTAAATGATGTCTATCTATTTTTAGCTTTTTGAGTTTCGGCGGACTACTTACTCCATCTTTAAGTAATAATTTTTTTCAAACTTATCTCTAAATAATTGGTTATCGAAGGGGGGGGCAATCCTAAACAAATTACTCTTTCATGCAAGAATAAGTTAATTTCCCAACCTAAATTAGAATTTCACGAACCACAAAGCAAAGAGTCAAAGTTAGATATATCTTATATCAATTCATCTCCTAAAACTGAATTAAATTTAAAGTTCCCTGAATCTACTTCTGATAATTTGACTATTTTATCTGCATTAGGTGAAGGAAATTCTGATATTAAAAATGCAATTAAAGGAATTTATTCTGCTATAAATGTTTAGAGCAGACTCCAAGAAATGGAAGAAAAGGCGCAAAGTGAATATTTAAGTTTTTTAAATCAAAGATTAGATGCATCCGAAGACAAACGCAAAGAACATTTAAAAATTTTTAATACAGTGAAAGAACAGTTGCAGAGGAGCAAAAGAAATAAAAGATCTACAGATTCAACTCTTACATTCAGCCAAGAACAAAGATCATCTTTAGGGAATATGTATAGCTTTCATGATGGTCTTAAAATTGCTTCTGAAAAATTAGCCTTAGAGCTTCAAAAACAAGTTCCAAAATTTGATATTCCTGAACTTCATCTCAAATTACTGAGATTGAAATGAAAAATATTGAAGAAGCGCTATCAATTATTTGAAAATGTGAAGAGTTTATAAAAACTCAAAAAACTAGAGAAAATCTAAGAATTTTTAATTCAAAGGATTGAGAAGATTGAAATGTTAATACGTTTAGATTTTTTTATTTAAAAGAAGAATTTGAGAACGATATTCAACTTTTACAAAGCAATGCTTTAGCTGTATATAAATTACAACAAGATTTAGAAAGGAATCAAGCTAAAATTTTAAGTGGATTCAAGAATTAAAGTATAAATGAATTATTAAAAAAACAATATTAAGAAAATAAAACAAGAATAGCTTCATTAAGCGATTCTAGAGACTCACATATTGTTCAAAAAGTAACATCTTTTATTTTGAAGTCTATGGTTCAAACTCAATAAATAATTTTCTTACTGCTTATTTTTAAATTTTGTTTTTAGTGACTTCTGATTTGAAATATTTATTGATTACTAGATATTTTTAAACTAAAGGAAATCAGAAATTAGTTCCTTAGAGGAGATTGCTTTGTGGCAGTTGGTTGATTGGATGAAAAATAGAAAGTTAAAGGAGGTAACTTAAAGAAAAGAGATAACTAAATATTGAAATAATTAAAAAAAATTAGAGAATCATCTAGATTACAAAACATTTAAATTGTTGGTTTGTTTTTGCCTTATTAGTGGAGTAACAGGAATTTCTTTAAATTTTGAAAATAAGAATATTAGAACAAAAATTTTGCAAACAACAAATAATTTTACACCAAATCAATTGATATTAAGAAAACTATTACATTGAGTAAATCTGATAATGGCGGGAAATTAAATTTGGATTTGGATAAATGATTATCCAAAATTGACAAAATTAGGAAGAAAGCAACTTTTAAAGAAGTTGGGATGAAATTTGGAAATGAAGATTTAGAAGAAAATGATAAATTGATAAGTCCTGCCCATGATGGTAAATATTATTTCGCAAAATATATTAACGATAATATCTATAAATTAGAAAATGGAATGATTATTCAAAGATTTCATAAACAAGATTTAGATAAGTACAAAGATTTAAGATATATCAATTTGAACATGACTAAACAAAATAAAGCAAATGTAGTTTTTTATCTTCTATCACTGTAGGCTCTTGTTTTTTACTCGACTTTCTACAGGAATAAAAATTGAATGTTCTCATTTTTTTAGAAATAATCGCTTTCCGGGTGATGTTGTTTGAGGAATAATTAAGAATGAAGATTTAAATTATGACTCTTAATGTTGAATGATTGATGTTTTAAATAAACTATTGTTTTCAAGTTTTAATTCACTCATTTCTGTTTGTTTTTTCATTTCTGCTTAAAAGCTTTTCCATAAAAATTTCTCTTATACTCATGCAATTTGTGAATTTTGTGCAAAATTTGCTTCCAGTTCTAAAATTTTCTTGGTAATTTTGTGTTGATTATTCGTTTCTTCGTAATAAATCATCTCCAATTTATCATTTCCAGTAGGACATAAATAAATTGGTTCTTTGTTATTATTTATAGTTCTAAATTCATTTAACAATGATGCGCAACGGCTTTTAATTCCTGTTTCATGATAAGATCCATCACTTTTAAACGAACTAAAAGAGTTTTTTAGTGATAGAAAAGGTAAGGAAGCCAAGCTCCCAATAATAGACACATCTGTTACATACACAAAAATTATAGGAAAAGCAAAAATATTAAACATTGAATTAAATAATCTTACTGAGTTGACTAGATAATTTTACAAATAAATGAAAGAACGAAATCATTGAATTTTATAAAAAAGATAGCTTTAACAATAAAGTAAACCAAAACGGTACAACCTCTTCCAAAAATATTAAAGTTTTCCACCCGCACGTTCTCGTACGGGTACCTTGTTACGACTTAACTCCAATCAAAATTACCAATCTAGACACAATTGAATGCGGTTTTGACTGATACTTTCTTTCATAGTTTGACGGGCGGTGTGTACAAGACCTGGGAACGTATTCACCCTGATATAGCTGACACAGGATTACTAGTGATTCCAACTTCAAATAGGCGAATTGCAGCCTTTTATCCGGACTGAGATAGGTTTTCGGTGATTAGCTCACTATCGCTAGATTGCAACACATTGTACCTACCATTGTAGCACGTTTGCAACCCAAGGCATAAGGGGCATGATGACTTGACTTGGCCCCATCCTTCCTATATCTTACGATTCAGTCACTCTAGAACTAATTAACTAGAGAGTAGGGTTGCGCTCGTTACGGGACTTAACCAAACATCTCAAGACACGAGCTGACGACAGCCATGCACCACCTGTCTTACTGATATACTCCACCATATTTCTATAGTTTTGCAGTAGATAACAAGCCTTGGTAAGGTTTTTCGTGTATTATCGAATTAAGCAACATGCTCCACCACTTGTTCAGGTCCCCGTCAATTTCTTTGAGTTTCATATTTGCATATATACTACCCAGGCGGAGCATTTAACGCGTTAGCTACAGCACTCGACCTAACATCAAATACCTAATGCTCATCGTTTACGGCGTGGACTACTGGGGTATCTAATCCCATTTGCTCCCCACGCTTTCAAGCCTCAGCGTCAGTTATATCCCAGGTACTCGCCTTAGCCTCTGGTTTTCCTCAATATATCTACGCATTCCACCGCTACACATTGAATTCCAGTACCCCTTGATTAACTCTAAGGAGGAGATCTCCATCGCACACATTTGTTGAGCAAATGCCTTTAACAATGGATCAGCCTCCCCGCCTACGCTTCCTTTACGCCCAATAAATCCGGATAATGCTTGTGACCTATGTTTTACCGCAGCTGCTGGCACATAGTTAGCTGTCACTTATTCAATTAGTACCATCAAGGCGCGCTCATTTCCTAGCGCGCTTTTTTTCCTAAATAAAAGAACTTTACAATCAGAAGACCTTCATCGTTCACGTGGTATTGCTCCATCAGACTTTCGTCCATTGTGAAAAATTCCTCACTGCTGCTTCCCGTAGGAATATGGGCCATATCTCAATCCCATTGCGGCTGTTCAACCTCTCAGTCCAGCTACCCATCATTGGCTTGGTGGGCCTTTACCCCGCCAACTACCTAATAGGACATATTCCCTTTTCCGCGCGAGGCTCCCGAGGGCGCCTCCTTTAATTTACAAGTCCATAAACCTATGTAGTATTAATAGCCCTTTCGGGCTGCTATCCTACTCGCGGAAGTAAGTTAAATATGTATTACTCGCCCGTTTGCCACTAGCAGAACAAGTTCTACTCGTTCGACTTGCATGTGTTATGCATACCACCAGCATTAATCCTGAGCCAGAATCAAACTCTCATTAAAATTGTTAAGGTTTACCTTTTAATTTATTGTCAAAGAACTATCTTAAAACCTGAAAAGACTTCAAGTCCTTTAATAATTTTATTTATGAAAAATTGTCTTTTTCAGGCACTAATTATTAATTTATATATGCTATTTCTTCACTAATAAACAGACTTTTAAAACTAATGTTTTAAAAGTCAAATTAAATATTTAAAAACCAGCAAATTAAAACTAACAATTCTTTCGTAAAATTTTTATAAATCTCTTATGCAATCTCTATTTCTATTAATATATTGTTATTAATTAATAGATAGATGTGATAAGTCAATTAACCTTTGGGTTTTGTGCTTTTTCAGGCATTTTTCCTACACCGTGAACAAAACCTCAACAGAAAACAACGCCTACCTCAAAACCAGCTGTTAAGGTTGTTACACCAACAGTTACCACTCCCACTTCTAAGCCTGAAGCTTCAACGCCCTTTACTGAAATAACAGAACTAGGATATGAAGGTTGTGATATCGTGTTTCTTCCAAAAGGGGTTCCGCAAGTCTTGTTCGTGTGCGGAAGAAGAATTGATGAAACATTAAGTCCTTCTCTTTTCTACTACGACACTTCCGCGCCAACAACTAATAAGTCAAGACACATTTTAGGAGTTACCTATAAATCTTCAAGTTCTGTAACTATAACATTTAAGAAAGATCCAAAATCTATTCCACTGAAATATCCCCCTTACTGATTTAACAAATGAAAAGGAATGGGAACAGTTAGCCCAGATACAAATTGCTCTCTAGAACCAACTGGTTCTACTTACACACTTAAATGTAAAGATAAAACGGGAAAGGGAGTAGAAGTACAAAAGGGAATTAATCTGTAGTTTTTTTAATTATCTTGAAGCTCTAAACTAATTTGGATGTTCTTCAGCAAGATCATCTTTGGTTTCTTTCAATCCCTCTGTAAAAATTATTATTAATTTATATACGCTTGTTAATTAACTAGTAATAGACTTATCACAACTATTTGGTGATAATTAATAATTCTTTTATAAGATAAAGTTCCTATTAATTTAGAAGTGGCTGTATCAAGTCGATTAACCTTTGGTTTTTGTACCTTAGGAGGCATTAGTCCTTTGCTGTGAGCTAGACCATGAGAGGGGCAAATGCCCCCCCCCATACCAGCTATAAAGGTAGCTAAACCGGAAGTTACTATCACTCCCCCTAAGCCTGTTACTCCTCCTTCAATTTCTCAAGTATTGAAAGATCAGGGATATGAAGGTTGTGACTTCTTGACTCAAAGGGGACCTTCGAGAGTTTTATTTGTATGTTGAAGAAAAATGGGTGGTGTACTGAAAACTTCTTTCTTCCACTACGATACTTCAGTATTAAAGACTAATAAAGATGCTAAAGTAGAGGCAAGCCATATTGTAGGTATTACATATACATCTTCGAGTTCTGCGACTATGAAATTTGAAAAGGGTCCCAAATCTGTTCCGCTAAAAAATCCTCCTTTCTGATTAAGCAAGTGAGAAGGTAGAGGGGAAGTTAATCCAGATAATGATTGCTCTCTAGAGAAAACTGGTTCTAATTACACACTAAAATGTGGTGACAAAACAGGGAAAAAAGTCGAAGTGCAAAGGGGAGTTAATATATAGTTTTTTACTGAATCTTTTAAAACCTTTTAACTAATTTAGGAAGATTTAACAATATCCCGATAACTTTTTATTGCTTTTACTTAAAAAATAATTCCTGTACTAAGTCCTCTATAAAACTTCCTAAATTAACTTATTACTTTTAGAAATACTTAGTTATTTTTATCCTTTTTTAAATTGCAAACATGATCAATATTGAAACTATTAAACCGTAAATAGCTACAGACTCGCAAACTGCGGCCCCCACAATAAATTGTTTGAAAATCAAAGCCTCTACCTCTGGGTTTCTAGCTAAAGACTCCACAGCCTTTCCTCCTATATATCCTTGTGCAATGGCTGCACCTAACCCAGCCAGAATTGCAATTCCAGCACCTACTCCTTTAATTTCGTTATTATTAAAGCTGACGAGAGCCAAACCGCCCCCCCCAACTTTAAACAATTCCATAAAAAATTCCTGAAAACCCATTAATAAATTCAGCTAAAAAGCTGAATTATTATCTCTCAGAAACGTAACTTAAATAGTAGGCCTATGAACTAATTGTTTCTAACTAACTTGATTTTATTTTTGAAATTAATAACTAATCGAATTGAAATTCCATTACTATACTTGACTTAATTTTTTGATGATCAATTAACATTGTTAAATTTGAAATATTGCTTGTTAATTATTTGATTTTATATTTCTTTGAGATTTTCCAACGATTGGAGAAAATTTGAAATTAAAGATTAATTTCAACACATAACCGAAAAGATGTTTTCATTCTTGATTTTTAAAAATAAGAGAATTTGAAAAAAATAGGGTTATGTATTTTTATTTGATAGGATATTCAGAAAATTGATTTATTTAATTAAATTTTGGGCAAGATTTATAGTATCGAAACATTATCTCTAGAATCAGAAAAAACATAAGCTTGGAAGGCAAAAAACTAGAATATACACAAACTCAAGAACTGAAAACTCTAGAATCATGTCAGGGCGTCTGTTGCTCATCAATTAATTCAAGAGAATTAGCAATGACTAGAAACTACTAAAAGCCAAAGACAGAAAGTCCTGTTAAAGAAAATAATATTTCAAATTATTTCAGAATCTCTCTTAAGTACACATAGAATCGATTTATTTACTACTTTTAGGCTTAAAGTCTTCTAAATTCAAATCTCTGTTTTGATATTTGTCATAAAGTTGTTGAAAATCTAATTTACCATTAGTGCTTACTGAAGATCCACTATCGAGCGAGAGTTCATATTTTTGATTTGGTTTCAAAGTTAATGCAATAGAAGAAGAGATTGATCCTCCATTTAATTGAAAATGATGAAGTTTTCCGTAATAGTCAGTTAAGCTATACTCAATATTTCCACTAATTGTCCCCCTCTTTAAGCTATCAAGGGAATAAGAATTAGTGGAAGTTTGTTCAGAAACTGCTTTATGAGCTGACCCATTTGTTTTTAAGGTGATATTCACCTAATGGGAGTTATCAAACAATTTTTAGAGATAGGAGTTGAAGAAGTAAACATGTAACTTAAAGAATTCTGAGAAGAACTATTTGATAGGTTGCAAGTTTCTTTGATCTTGGATAGAACATCATTGCCATTATCTGAAGTTGTTGTAGATACTTGTTGTGGGTTACTGGATGAGTGGAATAATGTTATCAAGTTAACTTGATGTTGTAATTTCAGAAATTTAAGCATCAAATCAAGAAGATAGAAAATACTTTCTGAATTAGAGTCATCTGTTTTTCTTCATCAATTCAATACACAATCTTGTTCAGAAGTAAAATTCGTTGTTGCAGAACCATTTTTTAATTTAGAAGATTTAGGTAAACAATATCTTCATCAGTTTTGTTTATCCAAATATTTAAGTGGAAATTCTGCAACTAAATCAAAGGATTTGGTTGATGGTTGACTTTCGAGAGCGCCTACTTGAATTAATTGGTAATCCTTAATTCCTGAACTGCCTGTACCAGAACTAGTAGAAACAGCTCCTCCGGAGGAACCATTCTCAATAGTCAAAGTGGCTTGAGTGTAATATCCACTTGGTTTTGATCAATTGATAATAGAAGATCCTGTTAAAAGACTTATTATTGGAATGGAGATAGCACTTACAAAAATACAAAGTTCTTGTCAATGTTCTAATAAAAAACCCATTAAAAATAATTTATTTTGACTTTATAAATTTCCTAAATGTTAGAGTCCGTAATTGCTAAAGAATAACAAAAGTAACACTTAATTGATTGCAAAATACAACTAAAATTAATGGGTGTGTTCGCTCTTTTTGCGACAACACAACTATTAAATAAATAGTATTTAAAGTTTTTTAATTGAAATAACTCAATAAAAGTTATTTTTATTCTCTTCAAAAAAGACCTTTAGACGTATGAAATGAATAAGAAATTTATTGAATGCAGAAACTTTGATGTTATTGCTGTTCATAAACTTTCTAGAAGAAATTGGATGTCACTTTGCCATAAATATATGAGAGGGTCCAGTAGAAAAGGACGGGGAACATATAGTGATCGATCTTGAGGAATTGGAAACAATAATTATTCTTTCCTCTATACCAAAAGATTTCTTTCCAGCGAGATAAACTAATCGAAATAGTGTATTTTTAAACAACTAATCTAATAGAAAACTCTTATTAAAAACACCAACAACCTAAACCAAAAAGATTAGCTGTTATTGTTGGGTGAAATTTAGATTAATAGTTGTTCAGAAATGCTAAAGTAACTACCAAAAGAATCTTGAATGAGTATGGGGGGGGATTATTTAGTTTTAAAAAGGAGAAATTTTATTTAAGAAACACTATTTTCTTTTTGAAAGGGAGTTAATGTAATTTGAGCGTAATTAGGCTCAGTATTGGTATCTCCTGTTGGAACCTTTTTTCAAGAACAAAATAGTATATTGGAGTAGTCTTCCCACGGCGCTTCTACCAAAATACAACAACCGTTTTCCTTTGCCCCTTCACAGTCAAGTTCAAGAATAAGATCTTTTAGAATACCCTTACATTCATTCGGGTTATTTGCTTTTCAATGTTTCTCTTCCCCCCCCTTCCACCAATTTTTCTGAAACTTAATCATCATTTTTAATCTTTAGCTCTTTTAATTCCTTTAAAGAATTTGAACTTTGGTTATATGAGTAATACTTACGATCTGTGCAAACTAATAATTCATCTTGCGAACTAGAAGAAGCAATTTCCGTTGCAAATTCATAAAAAGATAGTTCAGTAGAAGATGAATCTTGTTCAGTCTTATACCTAGCGGAAGTTGAGGGGAGAGATATTGAAGCAGTAAAAATGACACCATAGGTGGCCAAAGTTACAAATTTAGTTAAATTCAAAAAACTCATTTAATAGTTAACTATGGAAAAAACAAAAAATACTAAATGTTATTTCCTTTCTAACTAGAATTAAAGCTTTACTAAGTTATTCATTTTCATATTCCCAGAATTTCGATAACAAAATATAAATGAAGAGAATTTGAAAAAAATAATTGGAAAGGATTTAGTGTAGAATGGAAGGAGCTACCTTAAAGTGCCATTCTGAGGGATATAATAGCGGACAATTAGATTTGAGTCCCTTTTATTTTTAATTTAGATTAATTTTTGAACAGTAATTGCCATAAATATTTAGATATCTTCTGAGCCCTATGCTAGCATATCCAAGTAGTAGCTTATAAACTCTCCCGTACCTTCAGGATCCGCCATCACGCAATGCAGAAGGTCTCCACCTAACATCGGGGTTACTAATCTGCAATGATCTTCAGGAACTATATTGTGAAAATAATGTCACCGACTATATGAAGCCACACTTAAATTAACATCTTCCATTTGGTCATAAAGTCTAATTGATAAAACAGATTCATCTGATTTTGTGCCTTCAGAAAAATTCACACTAAAAATTCTTTTAGGTGACTTTAAATTTGTGTCTTTGTCAAATGTCTCCTCTTTATCTAGGTAATAGAAACTAGCTTTTTCATCTGATTCTTTACAAACTCAAATAGCATTAAATAGACTATTTGAAGTCATTACATTGGACAATAATTTGCAACCTTTATTTTTTAGTTCAGATAAAGCTAAATTTCTTCTAACGCTCGCATTTTGAACGACCACTTTTTCTTCTGTTCTATCAGATTTCTTTCGAGTTGTGCTAGTTGCAAAAATACTTGTGGCGGGGGTCAAAAAACCTATTCCCGCACAGAAAAGAGAGCCAAGTTGCAACATCATCTTCTAAATTACTATAAGTGGAAAATAGATTTTAACCCATCTCCTTGAAATATTAGATAAATTTGTTTAGGATTTCCTATAACACTTACAGTAGTCATTGTTTGATTTGTTGGAGTTGAAAAAGATTCTTTCCATGTTCCAGTTACAGAACCATTTTTCAATTGATCTCCCTTGAAAATAGTTGTGTAACTGTTTGAATCAGTTAATGTAGTTTCAGTGGTTAAAACAAACCTACTTCCAAATGTCATTTTCCAACCCCCTCCCAAAAATAAATCTTTAGGGAAGACTCCAGTTCAATCATTAGGCATTATCTTGTCTCCAGTTTCTTTGCAAGTTAATGAAATATAGTCCCCCTCCAATTGGTTGAAACCATTTCAAAGCATATCTATTATGTCTTCTGTATTCTTAATAACTGTGCAATTTCCTGCTTTTGCATTGCCTAGTTCCGCTGCGGGGGAGGGGGTAAGATTTGCAGAAGTTCCTAAGCCTTCTGACACCTTAACTGGAGCTGGACTAGAATTTAAACCACTTTTTTGAGATATTAATCAAGGGACTCCGGCACAATCCCCTCCAATACTTGCGACCAAGGAAAAGAGTCTAGGATTTACAGACATTTTCTAAAAGAATCTATCTAATTAAAAGATAGAAAAATTTTATCTAGTGAAGTCTTGGCGTTAGTTATATTAATAACTTTTACAGTGTTAGTTTTTGTTTTCTGCTCTTCTCCTGTTCACTCGCCAACTACAGAAGAAGAAAATTTATTACTCTCAAAAGTTAATTTGCTGGAATTATTAACATCCCCCTCTAAAGGTGTAATTTTTATTCTCATTTCTAATTTGCTACATTCCGTTAATTTACTTCTATTTATAAAGAGATTATTGGGAAATAACCCAGTTCAAGCAGTTGAAGAGCTTAAATCTTCATCTGCACTTTCTGTGCAAGATATTGTGTAATAATGATCCTTATTTTTACTGAAAGAAAAAAGTATGTCACTTAAGTCTATTGACAATTTCCATTTTCCTCTTCTTTTTTAATTTCTGGAACCGAAGTAATTTGAAGTCCTGCAGGTGCGACAGAGGAAGTCTGATTATCTGTAGATTGATATTCTGTTTTAACTACTGGAACAATTTCTTCGGAACTATTTTGCTTGTTGAGAATTAATGGGATTCCTCCACATCCGACTCCAAGCCCAGCACACAAAGAGAGTATTCTAGGACTTACAGACATCTTTTAGAAATTAAATAGCATTTTTAAGACTGTTGAGTGAAGGAGATAATTTTTTCATAATAACAAAATTACTTAATTGCTAACGAGATATATATTGTCCTTAACAGAATCTGGAGAAGTTATGTTAATTAACTTAACCTCTTTTTCGTCTGCTTGTTGAGTTTCCCCTTTAAATTCTCCACTTATATCAGATTCACATTTATTTCCTTTAAATACTACTCTACTATAACTTTCAGAGCCCAACTCCTGATTTAAAGGGGAAATTAACATTTCTATTTTTAACTTACTTCTACCAACTAATGTGTGTTTTTGCTTAAAGAGTATTTCGGGAAATATTCCAATTCAATTGCTTGGGAGTTTTGCTTCTTCAGTATCAGAATTTGTAATAGTATTTTCACAGGAAACTGTTACATAAATAGAACTATCTAAACCTAGATCTCAAAGCATAGTGTCCAAACTATCCAAAGATTTAGTAACTTCGCAATTTCCTAAATCTTTTATAGATTCTGGAAGAACAGGTTTGGTTTCTACAATCTCTTGAGCTTCTTCGGTGAGTGAAGGATTGGTGGAGAAATGAGTACTTTGAACATTTTTAGAATCTTCTGAGCTACTTAAGTTTCCTTGTTGAAGCGCAAAAACATAGGGAGACCCGAGCATCCCCCGCCGATGCCAATTGCTAGAGTTAGAGCTTTGAAGCTAACAGACATCTTTTTAAGTATTTAAACACAAAATGAGAATGTAGAAAAACAATTCCATTTTTCAGGAAAGTCTGAATATTTTACTTAGGTTTCGTTGTTCTTATAAAATTTTCTTTCTTTGCTCTTGAATTCTCTTCGTTCCTATGCCATTAAATCTTCTTTTTTAAAAAACCTGTAGAAAAAAATAACTATTTAAAAGAAGAAGAGTTACTGAAATTTATCAAGGATTCTATCCTGAAAAACTAAATCTGTCTTAGGTTGTTTATGTACTTGTAAGACCTTTCTTGTTGTCCAACAATTTAAAAAGTTAGAGAAAGAGCTATGGAACTCTATAGTATTGTGGGTGAAGAAGTTGTTGTTTATATTTCCCCTCTCCACAATTTAAACTAATTTTTACTTGATTAGTTTCAATTTTGCAAGAGGTTTTTAGATTTAGATCATTTAGTTGAGTTAGTTTATCCTTGTCAGTCCCTAAAATACTAACATAAAATTCTTTCATTGTTAAACTTTTTCCACTAAATTCTGGAAATTCAACTTTAATGCTTTTATCAGATACTTCTACTTTTATCTTTGAAATTTGTAAGTAAGAAATTCTACCCCGACCCTCTTTAGTTCATCACAATCAAAAAACAGGATCATTTGTTTGTTCTTTATTAGGACAAACAAAAAATTCTCCTGAATCTCTGTCAGTAAATAACTTGTAACATTTTTGTTTCTCTTTCTTATTAAGAATTATTGGATTTTTGCAGGGCAGTTTTCCTGCTCTGCTACCAATTATTGAACTAGTTGCTACGGCAGTGACCGTTCCCGATAGTAAAACCAATCCGGCAATCTTGGCCGTCAAGAAAGACATTTTGAGCAAAAATTATTGGATTTTCAAATCTGATTTAAAGTTCTACAATTGCTTACTTTAACATGTAACTTATTGTTTTTTGCTTTTAAACTAGAGCTTTAAAAATTTTCAAAACAAAATTAGTAAAGAATTCAATAGTTTTGTGCATGAAGGAGATCTTGTGTATATTCTCCACAATTTAGTTTTGGTCTTTTAATATGGTCAGTTTGGAACTTGCAGATTTTGTCAAGCTCTTGTTCATTTAATTTATTTAAAGTATCTTTATTAGTTCCAAAAAGTGAAACATATCCAAGTTTCATGGTTATCTCTCTATTCTTGGGGCCTGTATCTGTTGTAAATTGGACCTTGATTCCTTGATTACTATCTAAAACTTGAGTATTAATTTTCTGTACTTTGGTGTAGGGGTTATATTACTTATTAGCTCCCTTCTGTGACCATCTTAGTCAAAATACTGGATTATTTTCTCCTTCCTTTGTTGAAGGGCAAACAATCATTTCTCCGCCCTCCGATACACTAGAAAACAATTTATAGCACTTTTGTTGCATTCTTTTGCAAGGTTGTGTTTTAAATATTGAACCATCTTTGCAAATTGATGAAGTGGCCGCAACAACTCCCCCTCCCAGCAATGTAGTTAATCCAATAGTCTTTTCCGTTAAGAAAGACATTGTAAGAGAAAACTTGTTTTCTTTAAATTAAGTTCTTTAGTATTTTTTAAAAGTACATTTTTGCAACTTAATTAAGTCAAATGAACAAAAAATGACGAAAAATTATAAAAACCTAATGTACAGGTATTGGATAGATTTGTTTATAAGGGAGAGGTTGAGCGTATTCTCCGCAACTTAATGTTGGCTTTGTATTCCCAGTATTGTCTAATTTACAGGTACTAGAAAGTTCCTTGTTATTTAACTTATCTAATTTATCTTGAGCTATTCCGAAAATCGGAACATAACCCAGACTCATTGTGATTTCTTTGCTTTTAGGCTCTCCATATGTTGTAAATATCACCTTGATTCCCTTAACCCCATTATTTAATACTTGAGCGTTTAAGCTCTTTACTTTGGTATAAGTTTTTCTTTTTCTTGTAGATTCTGACAATCTAAGTCAAAAGATGGGATTATTGACTGTACTACCCTCCTCTACTATAGGAGGGGGACAAACCAATAACTCCGCTCCATCTTTAACGCTTGCAAATAACTTATAACACTTTTGTTTCATCCATTTAATTGTGCAAGAATTTATTGCATTTTTAAGAACTGGAGTGGCTGCTGCTATAGTACCACATCCACCTAAAGCCGAAGCAAACAAAATATTTTTGGGAGTTAAGAAAAACAAAGTGGTAGAAAATTATTGAACCTTTGAGAAAAAATTTTTCTTAATTCAAATAATTTATTTAAAGATTATTGGAAAATTAAATTCTTTGAAATTTATCTTTACTGTTGATAACTTAATGTGCCTTATTAACTTATTTTTAAATGACTCTTGAAAGATTCATATTTTCTAGTAATTTCTTTGCCACTTGAAGTTCAATGTGAGAGCCAGCATTAGAAGCCATTTCATTTAATTGTTTCTCTATTTGATTAAAGGAGTGAACTGCATTTTTTCATCCTCACATGCCCCTATCTCTAGCTAATTGTTGCTTTCCTTTTTCAATGGTCGCAATTGCACTATTTAAAGAAGAAATGTCTTTCTTATAACTATTTTCATCCTTATAGAAATGTCTATAAGGATTCTTTGTTCATTCACCTCAATCATTTCTAAACATCTTTTTACCTCCACCTCCTTGTTTGGTAAGTTGAACTTTATCTTGCGTTCACTTAATAGTTCTCAGAGATGACTTTATCTCGTTTAGAGAGGGGGCAGACATCTTTTTCAATTGATTCAATTGCTCGCTCTCTAATGTTGTGATGAAATTTAAATTATCGGACAATTTAACTTTTTCATCTGAAAGTTTGCTATAAGCTTCATATATTTTTTGCAAGCTTTCTCTTTCTTCTCTTGAGGTTGAAGTTGTGGCTCCTTTATTTTGTTTTTGACTAGATCATCTTTCAACCTTCTCTTTAATTTTTTGAAAATTATTTAAATGTTGATCTCTAGCTACTTCTTGGCCATTTAAATATTGTTTAATAGTTTTTTCATATTTGTCTTTAATTTGTGACTTTAAGGCTGTAACCTGATCTTCAGTCTTAATTTCACTAATTACATTCTTTAATACATTCTGAACATTTTCTTTTTCCTTTGTTAAAGAATCTAGAAGTAATGAATCACCAGATTCTGATAACTCTAGATTAAGTTGAGGTAAATTAGCTGAATTATTTGATAATTCAAGTTGATTGTTTTTATCTCCGCCAACTTCTCCTTTGAAATCTAGCTTGTTGGATTTACCCTCTAGATACTTACTACCATAATCTTCTAAAGAATGCCCCCCCCAATCTAAGACTTTCATATAGTTTGATATCTCAAAGTTGTTATTCAAAAAAGGTATTATTAATACATTAGCGCCTGCGAGACCTAAGCCGACTATAGCCAACTTAATGCCTTTTTGCATCTTCTATGTTTCTATTAAGTAAATATTTAATACTACTTAAATATTCGCTTCAAAATAAACCAATTATGGATAGAAAGTCTTTTCTTTGGCGGGGGACGGTCTATCACTTTTGGATTAAGTAATAGCTTTTTAATTCTTTAAAAATTATTTACTATAAAAATCTATATTTTGCTGTCAAGCGCGCCCCAGAAAAACTATTGTTACTCAAATCCACTTCAGAATAGTTTTTATCTAAGAATCTTAGAAATCAACTTCTAATTTAGGAAAAGCTGCCTGAAAGTTCTCAGTTACTATATTTTTAAAAAAATATTGGGATTGAGAGCAAGTTTTATTTATTGCATATTCCCTTTAGTGGGTTTTGGAGTAGCTACAGCCATAGGTACCCCTTCAGGGTCCACATATTTTTGGAAGCTGATGCAGCCCACAAAGCCTGTTATTTCTAAACATTTGTGATATAAGTGAATTTTTGACCGAAAGACTTATGCTTAAATAAATATTTGTCCGAATTCGAAAAATACTCCTATCTTCTATCTTTGATGATTAAAAGAAAAAGATCCAGACTATGGAGGATTTTTAAAAATTTCTCAAATAACAAAAGTTAATGAAGAAGAATCTATGGAAATAACTCTTCAAGAACCATTAAGAATGCCTCAAACAGCAAAAACAAGAACCATACAGTTTGATGATTGAGAAAAGAAGTCAGGAAAAACTAAAAACTTACCAAACTTAATTGGAAAAGATTTAACAACGGATTGCAAAATAGAGTCAGGCAATACTTTGAAATGCACTTCTGGATATACATTCTTTATAACTTATCATTTTGATGCTTGATCTTCTTGAATTGAAAAATAAATAATTGAGAGAAAACTTAAATATCTAGGAAAATTTATAGTAATTAATTTCAGGAATCATTATTTTTAAGTTTTTACAACTTAACTTAGTTGAAGTTTTTAAAAATAATGGGTTGATGTTTCTCCACCATGAGTGTATGTAGTTTGGCAGTTATAACTCCTATTATGGCCTCCTTGGTTTCCCGAAAAAGTCTAAAGTCGCCTAAAAAAAGATGATGGCCCAAACAATGTTACAAATGAATTATTGATACAGGGAAAAAGAATGGTACTGGTCCAGGAGAGATGATTATTTGTCCGCATACAGATAGTAAGAAGCTTTTCTTTTATCTTTGATGACTAAAAGAAGCTGATGATAAGACTGGATTGGGTCAATATTTTTATCTTTTAGAACACATAAAGCTAGAAGGAGAAAAAATTAGCTTTAGTTTTAAAAATGATGCAGGAGGGACGAAATCTAAAGATAAACAATTAACTATAGATCAATGAGAAAAACCAACAATTAACAAGATAAATGGACAATCACTTGAAAGCAATTGCGAAATGGAAGGAAATTATTTGCAATGCTTGTCTGGCGCTTATAAGTCGAAAAAACTTTCCTCACTTCCTTTCTACTTTTAGTTATTCTCTAAGAATTCAAAATTGATGGAGAAATTCTTGATATATAATTTTTTCCTGCATTTAAGCTTTTAATTTGTTTGCTTCAAAATTAAAGATTTTTTGTTCTTTGTGCGCTTTAGTTGGATCGGGAACTACCGCTTCATTTGTCACTTTTTCGAGCGGGACAAAAAGAGAAAAAACTGTTGCCAAAAAAAAGTGATATCCCAAATATTGTTATAAGTGAATAGTTCCAAAGGAAGCAGGAGAGCTACTTGTCTGCCCCTATCCAGAGGGAGGTTCTCAACCTTACTTCTTTCTTTGGTGACTAAAAGATTACTATTTTGTCAAGAACGATGGAACTCGCCAATATTTTTATTGATTGGAAAGTATTAACAAAAAAGGGCATGAGATTACTTTCACATTTAAGGGTCGAAGTAAGGGTCAAGAGGGAGACAAAAAACTAAATTATTGAAACCCAGATTTAGAGAAATTGAATGGAAAGCCTTTAGAAACTAGTTGTAAGATGGAAGGAAAAGATTTATCTTGTTTATCTGGGAGTTATCGGGCAACAAAATTAGATGGTCATAAGTTTTGGTTTTAGTTATTTCAAAGTAGGAGTAGATACAAGTTTATTTATATTTGGAAACTCAGGGAAGGTAATGATAAAGTTTTTAAGATCACAGGTTAGACCTAGTTTTCTTTCTGAGAGTTATAAAAGTGATTAATTAAAGAGAATTCTGCAAAGAACAGAGTATGTTGAATTTTCTTGAGAGAAATTCCCTTTAAATTTTCAATAATATGAAGTTTTTAAAAATAATGAACATAATGGGAGTAGTTATTGGAATGAGTGGTTTGGCAACAACAACTACTTTTCCTTCTTGGCAAGGAAGAAGGTTAACTCGAGTGAGAAAAGTGAGTAAACATTAATGTTACAAGTGGATTATTGGTCCTATGAATGGGGATGATTTAGGAGGCGAATTGATTGTTTGCCCCTCTAAAACTAACAACAGTGCTGACTTTGTTCTCTGGTGGCTAGGAAAATATGACATTAGCAAAAATGATGGTTCAGGGCAATATTACATTCCTGTAGATAAGATAGAGGTCAATGGAGATACTATTAGTTTCATTTTTACTGGTCAGACAACAAAAGATGGCGAAAAAACATTAACTTTAGATAGATGGGCAAAAAGTAATGTAAGAGATAAGGGAATTAGTAACTTAAATGGGCAAGTTTTAAAAGAAGTTTGTAAATTAGAAGGAGATAAATTAGATTGTTCTTCTAAAGGATATAAACAAGAGAAATTAACTAAATATTATTTTTATTTTTAGGCTAGATTAAATATTTCTTACAAAATTTTTTAAACCACTAAAAATAAAAAGGTTGACGATCAAGATTTTTGCTTGATATTTTCCGTTATCTCAAGATAAATTTTTACCTTCTACTTTACAAATATCTTCTAATGTTTTGCCATTTAATATAGAAAAGATTGGATTTCAATCATATAATTTCTTTTCTACCTCTTTTTCTTGATAGCCATTTTTAAAAGTAAAACTTACTTCATTTCCTATCTTGCTTACGCTTTTAACTGAAAAAAATATTGATGTTAACCATTTTCTTTTCAAATAAGTCTTTTAATCACCAAAGGAAAAAGAATAATTTTTGTGGTTGATCATCATCTTTAGAGCAAATTAGCAACTCTCCTATTTTCATTGGAACAATTCACTTGTAACAATATTTTGGATACCATTTCTTAACCGAAGTTCTAGTAACTTTCCCTCGGAAGGGGAGAGTCACTAGTGAGACAGTTGTTACTGTGCCTATCGAGGTACACAAAAGAACACAAAAATTTATTGGCGATAAGCGCAAGAGAATTTGTAAGTTGACAACATTTAATTTTTGGTAAGTTGCATCTCCAGAAACTTCTGGAGATGTTTCAAATTTTTGTAAGAGAAATAAGTATTAAATCCTTAATAATCCCTTTGAGACAAAAATTGATTTAAAATAAGTAAAAAAATATCATATTTTAGTTGTCTAACGAGGAGGCTATTTTAACAGTTCTTTAGATATTATGTCTATCTGAAAAAAGGGTTCTCTGGTACTTGCTGGTGTAGGTGGTTCAATTGGTGCACTTAAACCCTTGGTTTGAACTGCTTCTGATTCTTCTGGCTTAGATCAGCCAAATGTTTTGGGGTTTTATGACTCTAATAATGTATTGTCTTCAGGGAGAGGTCTTGAAGATGCAGGAGAACAAGTGTCAAATGTAGAAAATTTTAGTTCAAATGGCGAAACAACGCAAGACAGTTTAGGGGGGGGCGTTAAGTCAGAAGTTGAGCCTGCTGAATATGTTTGAGAGCCAACTTTCCAAGTTTCACAGGAAGAAATAGAAGCAGAAAGACTTAGAAAAGAAAGAGTTAAGGTTGAATCAAAAAGGGTTTTTGATAGCTTAAATGATTACACCTTCAGATTGTTTGGTCCTTTGCGGAATGGGTACAGGATGAATACTTGACTATGCAATTCCTGAAGGACAAGATAAATATCCTACAACTTGATATATTGCAACAAATTCTCATGTTATAGGTTCATTTAGATTCCCTAGAAATCATTATGATACTGTATTGCCAAGAGATGATGAACAAACTAGAAAATTAAAGTCCTCTAACATAAGGAGAGATTATTCTAATCTTTCTTTGGGAGGAGGACTTCCTTGTAGATTAGTAGATCAAGTTGGATATTTAGATATGAGTTTGGCACATGCAGAAACTGCTCAAAAAAATCAAGATAATTATGGTTTTGTTTACAGAAAGAAGATGTATGAACCTAGATTATTTTGAACAGCAATTAATTATCTAGAAAAGAGTGCTGAAAGTGGGGTGGATTATGATCACTTCAGCGATTTCTCTGTATTAGAACTAGAATTTACATCCGAACAAGCAGCTAGAGAAGCAACTAGAAATTTTGCAGATAAATACAAAGTTGGAACTAAAGGAGGAATAAATTTATTTGATAAGCCTTTGGAGGCAAAATATAGTAAGAGTGAATTATATGACATGAACGATAATTTTTATCTTCTAGCGTATGCTGGGGGCGCAAAAGATAGATGATCTTACACCACCAATCTAAATGAAGAAACTGGAATAGCCAGTCAACTTGCAGGAAATAGTTGAGATTGAATGTATGTGGACCAAGAAAAGAAGAGATATAGAGGTTTTGTTGAAGCGAAACAGGTGTTTAAACAAGGATTCGGATGGGGCGGAAAAACTTATAAAGAAGTAGGACACTTTTACAAACTTAAGTACAATCCTTTAAGACCAGGTTCTTCAGGTGGTGTATTTGTAGATAAAAATGGTTCAGCTATAGGATTGACTGGAGCAGTAGAAATAGGACCAAAAGCTGTATCTTCTTGAGTTACTCCACTTCGTTCTGAAGGAGTTACTGTTGAAGAATCGGGGGTTAAAACTCCTAAATATGATTTAATAGTTGGAGTGGAGGGACAAAAAAGTTCTTACAGACAACAAGTAGAAAAATTTAATAAAAAGACTTGGTTAAGTTCTAAAGGTTGAAAAAACTAGTTCCGAACAGAGAGATTTTTCTATTTTCAGGTATTAGTTAAGTAAGCTATTTTTTTCTCTATAGCCTCAAACCAATAGAGATCTCTGAAAAAAATAATTATTTACTACTTAACCATTCCCCTTCCCTCTAAAACTAATTTCTTCTATTAAGGATCACTTCCCCATTTACTAAGTAACCCACTTATTGTTTTTTTCTATCTCCCGATCCCCTCTAACAATTTTTTGGCAACTTGCAATTCAACTAAAGAACTTATATTATTTTCCATATTATCTAGCGAATCATCTTGTAGCTGGAAGCTCTGAGTAGCTCTTGGTCAACTCGTCCAAGATCTTTCTCTGGATATTCTTTGTCTTTCTTTTGCAATAGAACCAGAAATTTTATTTAGAGAAGAAATAGCTTTTTTAAATTCTTCTTTTCCTTCATAAAAATATTTATATGGATTGTCTTCTCATTTTCCTCAGTCATTTTTCCACATTTGAGTTTTAGGTCCTCTAGTCTTAGTAATTTTTATAACATCTCCCTTTCATCAAATTCTGTTCAAGGATGATTTGATTTTGTCTAAAGAAGGCCTTCTTTCTCGTGTTGGATTAGAAGTTTCTGGAGTCACAGTACCTTCTATTGTACGAATTTTCATTAAATCTCCAGAAAGTTTTTGCTTCTCGGTTAGCAACTCACTATGAAGTTCATACATTTTTTGTAGACTAATTCCATGTTCCTTTGAAATTGAAGGAGGAGGAGTTTTTACATTTTTATCATTTTTTCAACCATCAATTTGTTTCTTTACAGCTAAAAAATTATCTAAATGTTTTTTCTGTTCCTTTTCTCAACCACTTAAATGTTTTTTAATTGACATTTCATAATTTTCAGATAATTGTGTTTCTAATTCTGTTACTTGATTAGAAGTACTGATTTCACTAAGTACATCTTTAACGACAGATTGCGTCTTTTCCCCTTCTCCGCGAAGGTTGGTTAATGAGAAATCATCATTAGATTTGTCCAACTTCAATTGAACGTCGGGTAAATTAGTCAAATTCTTAGGTAAATCAAACTGATTTCCCTCATTAAAAATATCTTTTGTTTTTATATCTAATTTTTTAGATGAAGTTTTCCCACTCTCTTTATGCAAGTGATGTTCCCCCCCAATCGAACTCTTGTATGCGATTTAATAACCAATTATTATGGTTTAAGGCAGGAAACACAACACCATTCGCTCCCATAAACCCTAAACTACCTAATAATAACTTAGACTTAAACCCCATAATTTCTACAATTTACTAGTCGATTAATATTTTACGACTATTAGATTAATGCGGGGGGGGAATAACAATTGCACTTTATTCTTAAGATTTAAAGAAAAAAACTCAAGTTCCAGTTAAAGAATGAGTTACCACACATTGCAACAAATGAATAATGGAAAGGGAGATAGGGTAATTATTAGCTTGTCCTAAGAAGAAACAAAAATCCCTTATCCTCTCTTCTTCCTTTGGTGATTAAAAGATTATTGTCAAAAAACAAATGGTGGACATCAATATTTTTATCCTGTAGAAAAGATCAAAAAAAATGGAAATTACATCAACTTTACTTTTAAAGGTAATAGTAAAGGTCAAGAGGGAGACGAGAAATTACATATTGGATATCGATGAACAAATATTGATAAATTAAATGAAAAGCCTTTGGAATCTAGTTGCGATGTACAAGTAAAAGAGTTATCTTGCGTTAGTGGTCAATATACAGCAAAAATATTGATTATCAACCCTTTTACTTTTTAGTTAAGCTTTAACGCATTTAATAAATTACAGGATTAAACTCCCTTTAAGAAATTTGATTTTTTGTCAATTTTCTTTTCTTTAATTTTTCTCTTTTTCAAAGCTTGCGAAGCCATGAAGAAAAAAGAGTTCAAGAAATGGCCTTAAGAATATTTGAAGCGAAATTCATACAATCGAAAGCGAGGATTATTAACTTAAAAAACTATCTCTATTGTACCCAAATAATTTTTGTAAATCTTGTCTTGTTAATAACATTTTGAAGTCTATGAAGATAAAAGTATTGTGTAAATGCGACAATTAATATCAACAAGCCCTAGTATACTACTTCCATTCAACTGATATTTATTTGCTTAATACAAACTATTAATTATCTAATGACTTAATAGTTAGTGTTTCTTTATCGTTGAAATCTTATTGAAGTTAAAGTTCTATCCTAATCTTCTAACAAATAACTTTTCAATCTCTATTTTCTAAGCCAATAGTAGACTCTTGTCATTCCAATTTACACTGTTTTTCTGTGAAAACTTTATCACTAACTTGGGACTGAGAAATTATTCCTTGTCCGCCTATGATATCGTGAGTTAAATCAAATCTCTTAGTGCTAGAGTTATAGATATCTGACTTCGACAAAGTAACCACTAATTGACTTGGTGTGAACCTTAAATCTTTAATGGGTATGGGAATTGAAGATTGATTGTAATGGTATTCAAATTCTATGTCTTTGCTTTCTCTATGTAGTCTACAAACTTTTAACTTTGCAACATCTTGATTCATGCTTAATACTTCTTTACATAATTCTGGATAAAGATATCTTTCTCGTTGTTTTTCCGCAGGAGTTGTAGGAATAGAGTAAGATGATTCGGTGTCCAATCTACCTGATTCTCCTTTCGTATTATCAGGAAGAGTTTCCGGAACTAGACTGCTTCCTTGTGAAGTTTCATGAGAAGTAACTGATTCAGAATTGTAAGAATTAATCGATATAGCCGAGGGAACGACGGAAGCTACAGTCGCCACGCCGCCCAAAAACAAAGCTTTATGGAACATCAAACTAAAAGAAAGTTCTAATTAAAGCTTGCTTGACAACTAACTCTTCAATCTTTTAGTCCTTCTTTTGACTCCTCTATTAGACATTGTTTTTCATTAAAAGGTTTTCCATCAGCTGCTGAAGTGAATACACCTTGCCCAATTATCATTTCTGGAGTCAAATCAAATCTTATATGTTTAAGACCTGAATCATCTTCTTCACTTAAATAAATTACTAACTCTCTAGGAGTAAATTTCAAACTTTCAACGGGAGTAGGCATGGAATACTGACTAGAGTAGTATTCAAATTCTACTGCAGAGCTACCTGCACTTTCTCTACACGCCCTTATTCAAGAATCACCTTTAGTTGATCTCAAAATTTCTCTACATAAAGTTGGATTATTATGTCTGTCCTGCAACTTATTTGCCAAAGATAAAGATTTTTTAGAAATATCTTCTGGAAAAGGATTAAAATTTCTCTGTTCATCTAAAACCTTTTCTTCGTATAGTAAGTCAGAACCTCAAGAAAACATATTAAGAACAGGAATCGCTATCGTGGCGCTAATGACTGAAACCGGCAAGATAGAAATTCTAAGTAGAGAAATCATAACTAAGTATTAACTAAAAATATTTCAATCCCTCGGGAGGGATTGCAATTAATTTAGGTTATTTGACAGCTAATTGTTCAATTTATGGAACTAATTGCTAAATTTCCTACAGCCTTACAATGCTTATCTGTGAATTGTTTACCCCCGACAGAGGAGAGGGGAATAATTCCTTTTCCGGATATTATGTCATCAGATAAAGTCATTCTTCTATTAGTCATTCCATAATTATCAGGTCTAGTAAAATTTACCACAAAATCTTTATAGGTATACTGTAAATTTGCCACTCTTATAGGCATTATACCTATTTGATCAGTATGGTACATGAATTCTACTCCTTCTTTACCTAAAAAATCCCTACATACCTCAACTTTGGTTTTGTCTGAAGTTGAGGATAATACATCTTTGCATAATGAGGGATTATCTACTCTGTTCTTATATTTTTGAGCTTCAGATAAGTTGTTCTGAGTTGAAGGTGGGAAGTGATTTAGTTTTTGCATATCTTCTGATTTTCCAGAAAGCAAGTTGCTACTTTTAGCAGAAGAATCAGAATCGTCTGATGTCCGATACTCCCCTCCCCTCGATTCATTTTTTGTTTCGACAGATTTTCCTAAAGAGGTTTGAGTAAGCAACGTCGCAGGAATTGCAGAACTAAAGGCAACAGAGCTCCCTAAAAGAACTCCCTTTAGAGTTAAAAACATAATCTGAATGTTTTAAGGTATGGAATTAATCCTTAAATTTTATAGATTTTTCTTCTAACCTAAGTATTTATTTTCTATCTCCTTTTTATAGTAGATTTGAAATTTGTCTAACAAGTTATTTTTCAGTTAAGATCCCCTTGTCCATTGGAAGAAACGGTACATTTTTCTTTTTCGATTAATCGTTCAGAATCTGTGTTCGGCTTTTCAATCTTTACATCACCACTACCTGCCAAAACTTCTGAATAAGGATTTCAATATAACATATCTTGGGGTTCCTTTTCATCCAAAAGGAACTTAAGTTGTCCTTGAGAAGTAATTGAAATTTGTTTAACATTCGCTGGCTGAGAATCTTCTCAATTTTTAAACCATTTAAATGTAACCTCAGGTTTTAATGGTTCCTTTATTTCTGACAAGCAGACTATTAATTGAGGTTTTTCTTGTTCTTGTTTCTCTGTTTTTCCTGAAACTGCTTTGCAATTGCCAACTTTCTCAATTTTCGATTCAGTGGGCAAAGAATTAGAACCACTTACAGTATGGGAGACTACAGGTATTACAACAGAAGTTCCAACTACCGCACCCAGTGTAGGTATCACAATTTTTAGAGGAAAAATCATAACAACTTAATTTTCCACTAATTAACTTATTTGCAACTAACTTTCCAATCCTTACCTTTTTCCTGAACTAGACAATTAGAGCCACCAAATTTATGCTTTTGTTGTGGTTGGGGTTTTACAAAAGTAACTTCGGAATTTTCTAAAAATACTTCCTCACTAGGGGCAAATAACTCCTCTTTACCATCTTTATCTTCTTCAAGTTGAACTTGCACCGAACCAAATCAAGTAGAAGTTAATCATTTAACTGCCACAGGACTTTTATCTTTATTACTTTTAAATCACTTAAATATGACTTGTTTTTTGTTAGACTCTTTTTCCTCTAAGCAAACAACTAAAATTCCAACACTATTGTTTTTTGAACTATCTTCTTTCGACTTAACCTCCTTGCAATTTCCCAATCTTTGGATCTTTTTATTGATTGGATTATGTAAAGAATTATCACTTTTAAAAGATAAAGGAATTAAAGTAGCGGCTCCTCCTATTGCAGGAATAACTAATAATTTAAGACTTAGAGACATAACAATTATCTAAATTTATAAATTTTTTATCTTATTAATTATTGCTTGCTGGAGAAAAATTTTATTAATTGATGTTTCAGGGCCTCTAACTAGATTTCTAAATTAAATCACTTGTTTGGGTTAATGAGAAAGGTGCAATTTTCTAACAAATCACCCTAGAACAAGTAGATATATTTTGAAAAGAAATTAGAATCTTTAAAAAAATCTAAGTTATTCTTATGTCTCTTTCTTTTTCCTTAATAAGTAAGTACTTACTATCTTCATCCGTAGTTACAGGAACTGTTCTAGGAGTTATTAGTTCAAGAACGTCTTCTGATAGCACAGATCAGAGTCGTCAGGGGAAGACTACAATCAGTGAACAAATAAATAATCCCGAGAACATTGGGAATCAACAAGGAACTCTTTCAAATGAATATGAATCTACAGAGCCAATGACTAAGAGTAAAGAAAAAATGGAACATGAGGGTCAAATATTAATGGATACAGAAAAGAGTGGAGATGGCGCTTCACCGACACAGACTGATCCTAATGTTTCAGAGGAGGAACAACAAGAACAAATAGAGGGACTATCTCCAAGCACTGCATTGGAAACAATTAAACAAGGACCAGAGCAAGTTCCAGAAGTAATAAATAATATAGGGGGTGATACAACCCCCAAACCTTTAGATATCGCAGAAGCGGAAAAAGAAGATTCTTCTACCCGAGAGCAAAAAACAAATACAGATAAGAGTAATTGAATTTCTTTCAAAACAGGAAGTTCTGAAATAATCGAGAGATATGAGTTTTCAGATACAAAATGTTCCAGAGCTTAAGAAGATGGGCAAATGTCATTTAATTGCACTTGTCCTTTCACAAGCCAAACTATTAGTTTCTCCTTCTCTTCATCTTCTGTCCCTGAATTGGAGGGAAAGAAGTGAGAAAATTTGCAAGATATAACCATTACTCCTTGATCAGAGAGTTCTGCTTCCATAGGATTTGTATTTATTGACCAAAAGGATAAAGAAGTAGATATCTTAATTAATAACTTTGGTGAGTAATTTCAACTTTCATAAGTTACAACTAAGTCGAAAAATAGGTTTTAAAAGAATAAGTTATTTCAAGAGTTTGGGAAATAAAGTTAAATTATTCAATTAGAAATACAATCTATGAAATAGATTAGATTTACTTTATGATTTTTTCTTCTCCTTTAGGAGTAGGGGGTGGAGCAACAAGTGTTCTTTTGGGAACGTTGAGTTCTCACAGACTTACAGAAGTTACATCTAAAGTAGAAACTTCTTCAAGCAGTGAGTCCGGAAAACTAGACACTAACCAACTGACTCAAGAAGATCAAAATAGTGATGGTTCTTCTTCCGTTATCACACCGAATGTGACTTCAGGAGAACGAAGAGATGTTGCTTAAGAAAATTCAACGGAAAAAACAATTGTTGATAATAACGATAATGAACAAGTAAAAAGAGAGGAAAGTGACACACAACAAGAAATTGAACCGAGCGTCAAAACAGAAGAACTAGGTTCGGAACAAGTTCAATCAAAATCTCCAGAACCTTCGAAGGGGGTTACTAGAGAAGAAGAGGCCTTAACTCAAGTTCCTCAACTTCCAGAAGTTCAAGTTGATGAAAAAGATAATGAGTCTGCTCTAGAAAAAGTAACACCTTTAAAGAAGAAAAATTAAGTTAAAATCTCATCCCCAAAAGGTTCTGAAGCCTCTGAAGAATATGAATGACCTGCTTATGAGTGCGAGAAAAGTGAAGGAGAAGAAGGACAAATTACGTTTAAGTGTCCTTGAACTTTTGTGGAATCAACAGTTGTTAGTTTTTCACTCAATCCTTCTGAATTTCCTAAATTAATTGACAAGAAGTGAGAGGATTTGGAGGAATTATCCCTTACTCCAAGATTAGATGATGTTTTTACTTTAGGTTTGGTATTTAAAAATCAAAAAGTAGCGGGTGAAATAGAAATTTCAATGAATGGTCTTGACTCCTAATTTTTAAATTAAATTAGTAAAAAATAAGTTTCACAAGACAAATTAGTTTAGGTTAGGTCTATGTCCTTTTCTTCTCTTCTGATTGGCAAATATTTACTTTTTGCTTTAGGCGCAGGAACTAGAACTGTGGGAATTTTTTTGGGAAAGAAGGAATCGGACAAAACTCCAAATAATGTTGTGTAAGTGGCGGATATGCAAGAAGTTGGGAAAGAGTCTTTGAGAGAACAAAGTTCATCTAATGTTGTAGGGCAACAATTAAATGATGAGTTAAAAGTAGTTGTTGAAGGTAAGGAACCTGAAAATGCAGATAAAGATTTAGCGCAACCTTACCAACAAATGGAGGAGTTGGGTGTTAAGGAGGACGACGAAAAGACCCAAGAACTAGAATTACAAACTGTAACTCCAGTCATAGATAAATTAAAAACCATTTCAGACATACATGAACCAAAAGTAGAACAAACACCTCAAAATTCAGAAGACGGTTTTATTGAAACACCTAAAGTTTCTGATGTGGCAGTTAAGCCAGAAAATTTCATGGATGAGTCTCAACCCTCTACAAAAGCAATAGCTTCTCGTTGAAGTTTATTTACTATGGAATCAAAAGATTATTATGGTTTAGAACAGTTTGAACTGTCACCTAGAGAGTGTGAAAGAAGTATAGAGGGAGATAAAGTTACTTTCTTTTGTTCCCGCAATCCCTCTATCTTAGATGCAAATATCAGTTTTTCTTTTTCTACAACTGAAGTTTCTAGCTTAAGGGAGAAAGATTGAAATCTTCTAGAAGATATATCAATTTATTCCGGAGAAAAAAATGTTATTTTGGGATTGATATTTGGCGATCAAGAAAGAGGAGAGATCAAAATTCCCCTTAATCTTCCTGAGGAATATTTACGATCAATGAATTAATTAAAGGGAATTGGCTTTTTGCTTTCCCTCTCTTATGTAACTAATCTATAACTAACTGAAATGGTAAAAATTAAAATGTTTAAACTTCAAAGATAATTTCATTGCCTGCATTAAAGTTATTTGCCATTCCTGTAGTTGGCGGTACAGCGCTTTATCCTTTTACATTATTAATTTCCTCATCCACCCCCAATAAATCAATTCCAGCATTAAAGGCAAGCCAACTTCAAGAAGAGGGAGATATTAAAAACGTTTTACTATCTTCCAATGAAATTAACCCAACGTTAAAAGCTGACTCAAAAGAAAAATCTTTAGAAATTCCTAATAAACCAATGAGTAATGAAGTTCTAAAGTCAAAATCTCTTCCAGAGAAGACAACTGTAATACAAGAACACAAGCAATCAACCAAAAAACAAAGTCAAGAATTATCTGATGAGGCTATTGAAAAACTTAAAAAAGAAACTCACTTGCATGAATGATTGGATAATATTAATCCTTTAATAAGACACAAACAAAGCTTCACTTTTATTTCTAGATGAAATACTCACTATTTCAAGTTAGTTCAATGGAATAAAGATTGTCAATGCTTTGTGGAATTGGATTCAGAATATGGAATCTGATCTAATAATTCAGGATTATTTGCTATTGGTAAAACATGAGAACAACCGCAAAAACATTTGGTTTCTCTAGAAACAAATCCAAAATGTACCAACTTTAATGGTTTTTGATATCAAGATTGGAATACATGATGGAGACTTAAATCTTGGTTAAAGACTTTTGACAACGATAAAGATGGTAATAGAGCATTAGCCAGTTGTGATAAAGATCCAGTAGTATTCTTAGGAGTAAATACATATTTCCCTATATTTGTGAAATCAAAAAGTTCTGGAAATATAACTACAGATGGTCCAATGAATTTCTTTTATAACCATCTAGAGAAAAAATTTGAAGCTGCAAGGGGAAGAAAGGAAGTACCTAAACATTTCTCCAAAATAAGTAGTTATCATGATTACAAGAAACTTTGAAATATGTAGGGAAAAAAATAATCGTAAATAAGTAGTAATTAGATAGTTAAGTTTTTATCCTTTATTTCAGCGTAAGTAATTGGATGATCCTTATTCTCGCTATTAATTTCATCTAAAATTTTTCCTTAATTAATTCGCAACCAATTCAGGAGAAAACTACCTAATAGAAAATAGAAGTGATTAAAAAATTTATGTATCCAATCAACCAGTATATACGTCAAAATAATCAACCCTAAAATATTTGTACCCAGAACTACATTCCAATATATTTCCTCCTTTTATTTGACAGTCAGTACTAAGAGTTTTATCGACTAGCTTATCCAAATTTTTAGTCTTTCCATATTGTTTTTCTCACTTGTCTAAACAAATTGTTCTTTCCTTCGATGTGTCAGGTAATCTTAAAGGTTCCTGAAGCTTAACTGTCATAGATTTGTCCGCCTCTACTTTTGTTATCTTTTCAATTTTTAATCAACCGTTGTAATCTTTATCTCCTTCTTTTAATCATCAAAGATAAAAAATTGGAGAATTATCATCTTTTTTCGGACAAACCGCTATTTCAGCCCTTGTTTCTCTATCGATAATTCACTTATAACAAGAGTGTTTTGTTATAGCCCTTGCTACTCTTGGGAAGTGTTTTTTTACTTTTCAGGAGGTGGTAGATATTGCTGAGGTAGAACCTGCAATTATTAAAGAAAATATAGGAATTAAAACACTATGTTTGAATCCAACCATTTATATAAAACACTTATAAATGATCTATAAATTGGAAACACCAACTTACAATCTAGTAAGTTAGTGAAAAGTCTAGTCTTGTTCGAAATTTAGTTTTTTATTTCAATTGTTATTTAATTTGCAATAATGTTTTAAGATTCTCCCTAATTTACATTTTCTAAACTATTCAGTTGTCTTAAAAAGTGAAATAAGCAAATAACTAGACTGAGTAAAAAATACTAAAAGAAAAAGTATTTAATAAATTCTTTTGTTCTAAAAAATCTCTACAAATATTACTTAAAAGCTCCTCTTCGAGCCATTTCAGGAAAATCATATGGACTAATTTTTGTTAAATCCCTACTTACCAAAGAGCTTCCTGCTTTGTTCTCTACTTTTGATGTTTTAATTGTTACTGAGGAATTTCAAGATGGAACAGCACTTTCATAGTTATTTGCAGCTATAGAAACACCTCCAATTCCCAATACTATCATAGGTAAAAAATACTTAACGTGCAACAAACTGGAATTAAAAGCCTTAATTAACTGGTTTTAATTTAATTTCTGGAAAAAACTTACTATTTCACTTAAGTAAATTTCCAATTCCGTCCACAATTCCTCTTTCAGTTATATTCAAGTCTTTATTTCTTCCGTATAAAACAGATTCAACCTTTCCTATTTCAAAGACATGTCCAATGTCTTTTCTATCTGTTTTTGTTTTAACTTCTATTTCTCTTCCGCCATTGGAAGACTCTTTAAAGAAAGTAACTGTTTCTGGAAAGAATATTTCAATACCCCTACAATTGGTTTGAAATTTTGTTTGTTGAAATTTAGGACTCTTAGTGTCAACAAGGCTAATGATTCTCAAATTGCCTAATTCTGTTTTTGAAGGATGTCTTAAATAGCCGACCATTTGGCTAGATAAATTGTTATTTAAATGTGTTTTTCATTGTTCAGTTCTTCCTGAACAATAATAATCTGGATCTTCATCTTTTATAAGATCACTTTTTCCTTGATTTCAAACTTCATTATTTACCTTAATTGCTTTGTCCAAATCTTTATCTTCTTGGAAATGTCTCTTACCTCTAAATAAAACTATTCCTTTTTCTCCAGAAACAATCAAGAATGTCTTATCTTCTGGGTCTAAATTTACTTCTGTTTTAGTTGTATATCCTATTCTGGCTGGACCTCTTCATCCAAAAGAAGAATTAGACGTATCAATTTTGTAAGTCCCTTTGGACTTAAAAAAGATTCCCTCTCCTTCTTGCGACCCCAATTTAACTCATTCTTTTGATTCTGACCCTTCAACTTGTAGCACCATGTATTTATCTAAACCAAAAAAATAAGGAAAGACAGATGTACCTCAGGAAACAGAACTACTAACACCAACTAAAAGAGGCAAAAAACCTCTTGATAGGATCATAATTCTTGATTTTAATTCATGTCTTTAACTGGATTCAGTTAAAAACTTTTATTGTTCTCTACTAAGCTATTTAAACCCTTGTAAAAACAAAATTATTAATAGCTTCTTTGTTTCAAGAACAATCAATTAATTAAGGATATGTAATTTATCTAAAAGAAATAAATTAATGTTCTTTCTGGGGGGGGCGCTTGTTAAGGGAAAAATTGCATATTTATGTATATCACTATTAGGACTTTCTACTGGAGTAGGCCTAGTAAGTGCTGAGGCTAGGCAGAATTTAGTTTCACAAGCTTTAGGAAAACTTGGTGGGTGAGTTGCGAAGATATTTAACTATTATGGTGCTTCATCATCTCCGCCCGTTCCCTCTGAACCTGTAGATCCCATTCCAAGACTAACGCAAGCTTGAGGTAAAGTGTCTGATGTAGCAACAAATATTATTGGAATTGTGCCCATGAGTTATCAATGGATTAAGACAGAGGGAAATTCTAAGTTTTTAATGAATTTTTTTAAAAACTTTTGAAATTACAGTTTTCTGGAAAACTTAGTTTTTAATTTTCACTTGACTTTAAAAGCATGACTAGGACTATTAGTAGACTACGAAGCTTTATCCAAATTCCCTGATGCCTTTAAAACATTTAAAGTTCTTGCTCAGGCTCTTTCTAAAGATGAACAGCAAGACGGAAAAGAAATCATTAACTGACTTTATATAAGACTTGCAATTAACCCTAGAAGAATGATTACTATCCTAAAGAGAGGGCAAAAAGATGGTAGAAAACAAAAAATAGAAAAAGAAGAACATCTTAAATGTAACGGTGCAAAGAAGGAGAAAAAACCTAAAAAAGCAAAGGGTGACAATTTACCTCTAGGAATTTGCTTTATTGAAAAAGATAAAAACAAATTAATACAAGAAATGACTGATTTCTTGAAAGAAGGAAAAATTCCTGAACAATCTAAAAAAGAAGAGTAATGAATTAAATTTTTTCAATATTAAATAGTTACTACTAAAGCTTTAGGGTAACGCTTCCAAAAAAGCACTTATAAGTTAGTAGTTAACTTGTTTTCTACTACTTTGTATTTTTTATGAAAAAACGACTAAGGGTAAATTTTTAGAAGTTACAAAATTAGAAACTAAGTTAAACCCTAAATTATTTCTTTAACGTGGTAATCAACTTTTCAGCAAGTATGTTTTTCAAAAAGATACTGAAACTTCTGTAAGATTATCTCAAATAATAAGGCTGTGACTAAATTAACTCTTAAAGTTTTATTGGGCATTGGTGGGGCAAGTGTTGCTTGCGCCACTTCATTGGGAATTTTTTATGGACTAAAAAATAATTCTGGAGTTATTGTTCAAAGTGATTCTTCTATTAGTCCCTCAATAGTTGGCACTACTAAAACTGCAGAAGAAGCACTTCATTCTTTTAAGCAACAGATAACAAAGTGTAAAAATGAGGATGATTTAGAAATGGAAATTCCAAGTAATGGGGATATAAGCCCAGAAGATATATCGAAACTAAAAGTAAGCATTGCTCAAGATGGTAAATGTGATTTAGATGTTGAAGGAGAAGAGGGGGATGATGAGTACCTTGAGGAGGAACAACAAAAATAGTTTTATAAATGATTGCTTCTAAATTAGGTTTATTTCTCGTTGGAGGAGGATTGATAGGAACTTCCGTTACAGGAATTTATTTAGCAAACAAAAATAGCGCTCCCGCTATTGCTCTACAAGAACAAAGAGATCATACATAGTAATAGTACTAAATTAACTAGTATTGTTTGTACAAATGAAGATGGTGTATTAGAAGAATTAGGAATTGTTGAGGGAGCAAATATTGATGATTCCTTGAAACAACTAATTAATGAAGAGCTTAAGAAAGATAAAGATAAGTGTTTAACTTCTCAAGATCACTCCTTTAATTACTATTAGATAACTTCTCACTGTCTCTTCCCTTCTTTCTTAAAAAAGGAATAACCAATAAATACCGTAAAGGCTAATAACAGGGAAATTGATCCAAAACACATAGACCAAGCCTTCACTCCCTTTTTCATAGTATAGAGTTGAGTAGTTAAGGTAGTCACTCTACCCTTAACTAAATTAGTAATTATGAAATCATCCATTGAAAGGATGATTAGAACTAAACAACAAAAAGCTATAGTTCCCTTAATTTGAGGTAGAACTATTTTGAATAAAGTCTCTAATTCTCCGCAATTTAGGTCTTTACCGGCAAACAATAATTTTTTATTTAACTTTTCTAATCTAGGATAGATAAGAATAATTCCATACGGAACTAAAAAAGCTATATGTGACAACACTATAGTTGGGTAACCAAAATTATATCCTAGAGGAAGAAATATGGCAATAAACAATAGCATGAATGATAGTCCTTGTATTAATTCTGGGGAAGATATAGAGAGATTAGATAACTTGAAAACTATGGACTTATATCTTCCTCCTCTTTTTCACAGTGAAAATGCAGTAAGTAAAGCAATTCACAGAGAAGGACATAATGCACTAATAGCTATTGAAAAAGAATTTCATAAACTTCCTCAAAAAAAATCATTTTTTGCTCCAAAAGAAAAGAAAGTAAAGTAATTGTCAAAAGACCAGTTTTTACCAAAGTTTCAAAGATTAGTTGAAACTTCTCCTTTATCGCCAGGTTTTACAAAAGAAAGAAAAATGATAACTATTCAAGGTAAGTAGATAACAAAAAGAAATAGAATAGTAAATCATTTTTTAGATCTTTGTATTCACTTAAAACTATCTAAAGAGAAAAAGCTAAGAGAATAAAGCAATTTATTAAATAGGATTCAATGCAATTAATTGAAGACTTTTTTGCCTTATATTCTCTCTCTTAGCTCTAAAGTAAAGTTGATTTTTAATTTTTTTGTATTGAAAACTCAATAGTTTATATAAAGAGACTCAAAAGACAATAAAGAAAACAGACATAGTAAACAACAAACTAACTAAGAAGGCTATAAATGGTCTTGCTCCTTCTGCTCAAAAATTAGAAGAAAGACTAGAAATAACTTCTCCAATCATTCTTGTTCCTACATCATGATTTAGAAATTCAGAAATAAAAGTAGTAAATAATGATGGAAGGAAAAATAATATAGATGAGCTAAAAAAAGTGGTTTTAGATCAAGGTAATAGCAAAAAGATAATCTCTCCTCAAGAAGTTTGTCCTAAATCTCTAATAGCTCTTCTCTGTGCCTGAGGGATAGAGAAAAAAGTATTGATAAAGTTATAGGTTATTAATGGAAGAGCGAGATATACCAATCCAAATATTGTGTAGTGTATTCCAAAAGTACTATTTGAACTTCCATTAAAAAAATCAAAACAACTCTTAAGCCCTATAAGCTTTATGAAATAGTTTGTTACTAAAGGTAAACAAAGAAGGAGAAGTAATCTTTTTCTTCATGTGCTTCCAAATGAAGTTCAGATTAAAAAAGCAAGTATAAAGCTGAGTATTAATGTAATTACTAGTGCAATAACTGATGCAATAGTACTAATACCAAGAGAAATAAAAATATTAGAAGTAAATCTAGAAGCTTGTAGAGCTGATGGGTCTTTTAGGCTATGGAAAAATAATAAAACTGCAGGTAAAACAAAAGTTAAAAGTGTAAAGACTATGAATGGGATGAATAATGGTTCAATTCGTTTAATCCTAAGGTAGACTCAGTTAACTATTAATCTCATTCTTGATTCTCATTTATCTTCATTAAGTGAACATCTTCAGTATCTCAAAGGAGATCTATCTCCTCTCCCTTTTTGACTTGATTAAAGCTTTCTACAAGAAGAATAGTTTCGCAGAATTGACACTGTAACTCTCATAATTGACCTTTATATATAGTGTCAATCACCTTAACTGAAATAAATCCTTTTCCTACTGGTAGAACATCATAGTCCTCTGGCCTAATCATCACTTTGACTCTTTCATTCTTTCTAAATCCAGTAATGTTATTGATTTTGAAAATAGAACCATTAACTTCTACTTCCTCAGGTGAAAGATATATTCCCTCAAAAATATTGGATTTACCTATAAACTTAGCAACTCATTCGTTGCTAGGAGTGTCATAAACATCTGAAGGTGTTCCCAATTGTTCTATTTTCCCCTTTCTCAATACAACTATCTTGTTAGAAAGTATTAATGCTTCTTTTTGATCGTGAGTGATCAATAAGAAAGTCAAATTAAGTCTTTGATGTAACTTCTTTAGTTCTATTTGCATTTTTTCCCTCATATCCTTATCAATAGCTGATAAAGGTTCATCTAATAGAACTATTTGTGGTTCCATAATAAGAGCTCTTGCGAGAGCTACTTTTTGCTTGGTACCTCCTGACAAAGTATTTATGGAGGATTGTTCATATCCATCTAACCCAACTAAGGAAATAAGCTTATTAACTTTATCTGCTATTTCAGCGGGACTAAAAGCCCTTGCTAAATATCTGTAACTAAGCTCTTTTTCTTTTAGAATGGGGAAATATTCTCATCAAGATTTTCAATATTCTAAATCTATGAGTTTAGCCTTGATAGTTCCTAGATAAAAAAGCATTCATGCTTGAATTAATCAATTAGTTTTTTTAGGACTTCCTTGATTTTTAATTAGATCTATCTTGTTAACCAACTTTCTAAGTTGGTTATTGTATTTGTCAGTTTCTCTAGAAAGTTTTGCAAGTTTTGCAAGACTCTTGTTTTTAGCTCTTTGCAAGAGCTTTTCCATCCTATTTTTATTGCTTTCTGGAGGGTTATCCAATATTTTCTTTTGTTTTTTGAGACCAAAGGCAATATTCTCAAAAACATTGAGATGAGGAAACAAAGCATAATCCTGAAATACTGTTGCTGTAGGTCTTTGATTTGGAGGAATATCTTTTATATCTATTCCTGAAAATAAGATCTTTCCCTTATCAGGCTTTATAAAGCCTGCAATTAAGTTAAGAATTGTTGTTTTTCCCGAGCCTGATGGTCCAATGATAGTAACAAAAGACCCTTTTTCAATATTTAGACTGAAATTGTGAAGAATTGGCTTTCCTTTTGAGTCGTACTTTTTTGAAACAGAAGAAAGTTGAAAAAGAGAAACTTCCTTCTGCATGGGGGAAGCTACAAAAACATAATTTTATGTGGGGGGGGAGTTAAAAACCTCATTCAAGAGGATTTTTAATGAACTACAATCTCATGTTTTAGTTTCAATTCATCAGGACTTTTAGTTCCATTTGAAGACTCAGGAGCTGTTTGAAGTTCAGCTTGTAGCTCAGTCTGTAGCCCCCTTAAACTGTCTTGATAAGTTTGCAAATCTTTTTGAAAGAGATTTGTTTCTTTTGCAGCTTGATCTAATCTGCTTTGAGTCTTTCTGTCATATTCATTAAATCTAGAAATTTGGGCATTCATTCTCTTAAGATCTTCTTGCTTTAGAGTAATATCTTTCAGATATTTCTCTAATTTGTCATTTATTTTCTCTAAATATTTAATTAATTGCTTTGTTAGAGTCTTGTAAAGCAAAGTTTGATTATCTAAAAGATAGGCAATTCTATCTTGTATTCTGAAAGCAGTTACAAAATCCTCAGGAGTATGAGTATCTTGTAACTTAGTTAATAATCGAAAATACTTTGAGTGTGTGTCAGCTAACTTATTAATAGTTTCTGGATCTGCAAGAGGGAAGTCTTTTAAGCTGTAAGTATTTAAATTTCTCTCATCCTCTTTATAACTTGCCTCTTGTTCTTCTAGTAATCTTTGGTGCTCTTCATCCTCTAGGTCTTTAGCTAAATCCCTTCCTAGAGGATGTTTGTCAGGAAATAGTTGATCTCCTTCAGGATGATCTTCAGAAGAAAAAGATTTAAGAATTGAATCTTTATCTTCTTCTACTTGTTCATCCGAAGACTTACTTTTATTTAGATTATTTCTCTTGCTAATGAAATAAGCTTGTTTAACTCTTTGGGTTGGAAATTTAATTACACCATTGATTAACGGAGATCTGTGGGTTTTATGTTCTGAAAAACTTTGGATTTGTTTACTTGTTAAGAAGTTATAATCTCCTTTACTGTAATTTACTCCTCAAACAACTAAATTTTCAAATCTATAATCCCTCTCTGTAAAGGCATCTGTTCTAAGTCGTTCCTCCATTACCACCATATTTCTTTTTTCCTATGTCATCATGATTTTGCTCTAATACTAGAGTGTAGAGGTCTTGTATCATTAAACACTCTTTCTCAAAAGAGTCTAGAAAAACTAAATGTAAAAGATTTACATTTATCAAACAATACTGACTCTTCAAATTTAGGATAATCTCCTGATCAATTAAAAGGATCGCTATTCAATATGAAAAAATAACTATACAGTTTTTTAAAAAACTTTCACTTTATCTTAAATGGACTATTGACATCATCTGTAGATTCATCTCTAAATCCAACTAAATCTGATTTAGTTTCAGAATCTTCTACCTCAGTTAAAACAACTTCCTCTGAAGTTGTTGAATCATCTTCAACTTTTTCCACTTCTTCAATCCCCACTAAATAAATTAAAAGATTTAAATTTCTTGTTCTTCTCTTTTCAATTGACTTAATAAATCATCTGAATTAAAAGAAGAACCTAATTGGACTTCGGCAAAACCTTCTTCTTCAAGTTCCTTCTTGGCTTGTTTTTCAGAATGTTTTCCATAAATTTCAATGAGTGATTCAACTAGCTCTAAATCTTTATTAATTTCTAGAGCAGGTACTCCCTTATAGCAAAAAACAGGTAAGTATTTTGCCTTAAAAAGATTTGCTGTTTCACAAAGTTCTATTTCAGTTAATGGGAATGTATATTCAGGTTCTTCTCAAATAGTTACCAAAGATTTTTTATATTTTTCTCTATATCTATCGAAGAAAAGATTAATTAATGGCATAGAGTAATAGAATCACTTTTCTTGTGGATCTTGCCATTGAACATTTTGTTTATTTAAAGTATTAAGGTCTAAAGGACTAAAGAGTGCTTTTGTTCTTTCTTCCGGTATATATCTAGAAATAGATCATCTATTTATTAGTGAATTAATTTTCTTTATTCACTTAGGAGTATCTTTTAGTGGACTTACAGAAGATTCAGCAAACTCTTTGGAATGCAAGAAAGAAAGAAACATAGATGGAAGAGAGTTATCCAATGGTAATTTAATCTTCGGAGGTCTAACCTCCAAAACAGGAGGTTTTCACTCAGAAGACTTTTTAAATGTAGTTACTTGTTCTTCTTCAGTCTTCTCTAACTCTTCTTTTTTATCTTCAAATTTTGTTGATAATTCCTCACATGCTATAGTTAAATCTAACTTAGTTAATTCGGATAGAAGATTTTCTTCTTCTATCCTTTTGTATTTGTTAATTATCTCTTGTTTAAGTTCTTGTGTATTTAATAAGTCAGAATATTGTTCTGCTCAAGTGTAAGGCATATCTTGAATCTGCCTACTACTTTCTAAATAGATATTGTTCGGGGATTTACAGAACAATGAATTATTTAATTCTTGATCTATTAGTTTCGAAGAAGAAGAATAGAAATAAAAAGGATTGGAAAAGAATTTATCTCATATATTCTCTCAATTGGAAGTCGAGAGATTTAAATTAAATTCTTTGGTTATTACTTCTGCTGACCAACTTTTGTAATTTATTGGAAGAAGTGGTTTAAAAATTACTTTTGGACTTCAATCACATTTATCATCCTTATCGTCTAATAACAAAGATTTGGAAACTAAATCTCTTCTTTCCCTTAAAAACCAAGAATTCTCTGAAAGTATTGAATTTTTGTTTTTAAGACTAACTGTAGATCTGGGCATATTTCCAGATCTACTAAATTACTATCTTGAAAGCTCTTTAGGATTTATTTAAATTTGAATACTCAACTAATATATCTAATCCGATTAAGAACATATTATTTAAGGTTTGTTCTCTTTCTTGTCAAGTTAGTTCTACACAACCCTTATCTTCTGTAATTTCATCCACAACAGTCAAGATAGTTAAAGCTTTTTTATTGTGATACTTTGCATTAGTTGCCAATGCATAACTCTCCATTTCCACAGTCTCACAACCTGAATACTCCCCTAATCCCCTAAGAGTTAGGGGAATATAGAAGTTATCTTGTGACCAATTCAATGAATTAATTAATGGAATATTCAAGTTTTTAGCACACTTGTGTGCTAATTCTATTAAAAATGGATCTACCTCAATAGTATCTTCTTTAGTGTGATGAATATCCAATAACTCTCCATAACTTGAATTAGTCTTAATCCCTGTTGCAACAACTACATCATTCACGTGTATCTTATTAGTTAAGGATCCACAGGATCCTAAACGTATTACAAAGTCAGCATCATAAATTTCTGGTGCAAACAACTCATAACTATAAATTCCCATCGATCCTTGTCCCATTCCATGACCCATAATAGAAATTTCAACTCCCTTATAAGTTCCTGTATAGCAATACATATTTCTTACAGAACTTAATAACTTATAGTTCTGTAAGTATATTTCTGAAAATTTTTTACATCTTAATGGATCTCCAGTAACTATTACTAACTTAGATATTGATCCTCTAGGTGCTGCATTATGTGCTGTTGGCACTTGATGCACCAATAAATCTAGAAAACTATTTAGTTAGCAACAAAGATTCTCCCGTCATTTCCTCAGGTTTTTTAATAGACATTAATTCAAGAATAGTGGGAGAGACATCTCCTAGTTTTCCACCATTCTTTAGTACCACATTTTTGTCACAAACTATAAAAGGTACTGGAGAAAGTGTGTGAGCAGTGTGTGGTTCATCCTTTTCATCTCTCATAACCTCTGCATTGCCATGGTCCGCCATAACTAATAATGTGTAATCACTCTTAATCAGGTTATATATCTTTCCCAAAATTCTGTCTACAGCAGAACAAGCTTTGACAGTAGCATCAAAATCTCCTGAATGGCCAACCATATCTGGATTGGCCAGATTAACTACTATTAAGTCATATTTTTGCCTCTTTACATTTCTTTCAATTTCCGCATATAGTTCATTAATAGACATTTCGGGAGCTTTATCATAAGTCCCCACCTTAGGGGAGGGAACTATTATTTTGTCTATTTTTTTAAAACTCTTTTCTACTCCCCCATCTAAGAAATAAGTTACATGTGGATATTTTTCACTTTCTGCAGCTCTTAACTGATTTCTATCAAAAATATCCATAACTTCTCCTAAAGTATTCTTCAATTGAATAGTTGGGAAGAACACACCAGATGAATTAACTCCCTCATAATCAGTCATAGTGTAAAGTTTTAAGTCCTCTGGTGTTAATTGAGATTTGTAAGAATACAAATCTTTTGTACCAACTAATAAATGAGATATTTGTTTCGCTCTATCAGGTCTAAAGTTAAGGAATACAACAATATCTCCTTTATTTAGACCATCAGAAGATAAATATTCTTCTGAACAAGCAGGGTTTATGAATTCATCTGTTGTTCCCTTTGAATATTCTGAATTAACATAATCTTCTAAATTTTTGAAACTAGGAACTCCTGATTGTTTTGTAAATACCTTTAGTACTCTCTCAGTTCTATCAAAATTCTTATCTCTGTCCATAGAATAGTATCTGCCTGAAATAGAAGCTAATATCGCATTAGCTTCTTTTATCTTTCCAACTATTTCTTCTAAATCAGTTATGAATTGCTTAGGGGGAACATCTCTTCCATCACTAAATAAATGTACAAAGGGCTTGAACCCTCTAGCCTTTGTAATTTTTAGAAAAGAATATAAATGATCTACGTGTGAGTGAACTCCCCCTTTGGAGGCAAGAATCATAATATGCAAATTTGAATTAAATCTTTCAATCAAGTCATTAAAAACTGATTGAACATCTTCTAAATTTGAGAATTGTCCACTTTTTATTGACTGACTAATTCTGTATAGTCCAGTTTCAACTATTCTTCCAGCACCTATATTCAGATGTCCCACTTCTGAATTTCCCATTTGACCATCTGGAAGTCCAACGGCTTCACCTGAAGCTGTTAAAGAAGTAAAGGGATATTCAGTAGACAAATAATCAAAAGTCTTAGTGTCTGCATTAGCTACTGCATTTCACTCTTTCTTGGAACTTATTCCTCAACCATCTAAGATAGTGAGGAATACTCTCCTAGACATTACCTATTCATAGCCATATCTCAAATATTGTCTATATTTAATGAAGCTGTACCAACTAGTATTCCATCACATTCTGGAAGACTCAAGAATGACTTGTAATTGTCTTTAGACACTGACCCACCATACAATAAAGGAACTTTTCTTCCAGCTTCACCTCACATATCAACAGCTAAATTTCTTATTTCCTCTAATTGTTTTGTTACTAATTCTGGAGGCATTGCAGAACCAGAACCTATTGCACTTAAAGGTTCAAAAGCAATAGACAATTTCTCTAAATTATTAGGGCTAATAAAGAATAGCTCATTCTTTATTTCCCTTAATGGATCTTTTCCACAACAATAGACAACATTAAATCCATTTAATAAAGCTATTCTTATTTTTTTGGAAATAACATCTTCTGTTTGCCCTAACGATCTACATTCAGAATGTCCAATTAATGTGGACTTAATATTGATGGAACTCAATTGAGTTGCAGAAATAGAAGAAGTATAGGCTCCTTTTTCTAAGTGGTGTACATCTTGTGCTAACAGTTGTACTGTAGATTCAAGTTCATCGGCTGATTTTTCAAGATAGATATAAGGTAAAGCTAAACCTAATTGGTGTTCAGGAGTTTCTTCTTGTAATTTCTTCTTTAATTCCAAGAAGTAATAGTTCAACTCATGTCTCATAAGATTCATCTTCAGGTTTCCAATGACTTTTTTCTTATCAGCCATAGTAAATATCCACTAATTTAAATTTTTATCACTTAGACACATTAAAGCTCCTATTGAAGACTGCTATTATTAATCGTTTTAGTATTATGAATATTGCTAATCCTAAAACACATAGGATTACTGTGCTGATGATCTTATCTCTCTTATTTAATCTAAATACTTTTTCCTTAAGATCTCTGTGCATACTCGCTTCATCAGAATTAAAAACATTTAAAAGTCTCTTTATTGCACCTCTACAGATGGGATTTGTAATCCCAATAACTAATAGACCAAAGACAAAAGTAGCTAAAGTAACTCTAAATATTTTGTCTTCTGGTTGTTGGTCCCATTTAAATAAATTGGTATGCAATTCATTCCATTTTATTTCTCAACCATTCGAACTATTTCTAAACCCCTTTACTAAATACGCATACAAGGCTGTAACTATTGAAAGACCAATAATCGTAAATCCTGTTCAATAACTATTAATTCTTCAACCAAATAAAGTCATAGCTTTTTGATTTAAAGCAGGTGTGAGGTAGGTTGGATACCTTCCCGCTTGACATAAATCAGATTCTCAATCAATTCGTCTCTTTTGTCTGAAAAGTCTCCAGAAATTCTTTCCCAACCCAAATAAAGTAAAGGCAAAACCCACTGTGGTAGGGACTTGTGCTCAAGTAGAAGCGCTCTTCACAGAATCAAAAGCGCTCTTCACAAAAGTAATATTGTCTACAACACTTCAACCCCAAGTTGAAGAAACTGCTACAAAAGCAAAATAAATAGAAAATAACAGTACTAATTGTGAAGCAAATATAGAAATAGTAAGATTTCTCTTTAGTTTCTTGTAGTACTTCTTTAACAGGGGTACATTAACCCCTGTAAAGAATACTGGTTCTGAACTTACTTGTGAATCAGAAACTTCTGCCTCTACCTTCTGAGATGTAATATCTTCAGTATTGGGTAAAGAAAAATCTTGTGCTTCTAAAGCTAAATGTGGTAGTGATGCCGAAACCTGGGACATCTAACTGTTTTTAAATTTGTTTAAGTTACTCTTAATAAATTTAAGAAGTGCACCTAATAAATTAAAGTAATTAACCTATAAGCAGATAAGTTAAAGACTATAACAAAAAACTATTTTCTTGTTACTACTAATTGATCTAGAGAATTTAAGTCATTAAGAATATTCTTTTTAAAACCGTTATATATAAAATTCTCAGGATTTAATTTCATAGATAGTCTTAACTTATTAAATTTATCTTCTCTACTAGTAATATCCCTAATTAACTCTTCTACTCTATCAAATTTAGATGCATAGAGAGAATCTACTTCCTCTCTTCTAGCTTCATTTAAATTGGATAGAATGCGAGCCAAAGAAATTATCTGATAATCTATTTGAGACATTTGTACAGCAAAATTTTTATCTAATAATCTTTGAGAATCTAATAATAGAGAAATAGAACTTTTCAACTTAAGTATTCCCTGTTGAAAATTCATATTCTCACTATACAAAGATAAAAATTGTCTGTACTCTTTAGATCTAGGTAAATGTTCTTGAGTTAAATTATTAGGCAATAAGTTATTGGTTCTAACTACATAAAGTAGATGATCCATACTTCTTTCTAACCTAGAACTATTGAGTTTCAACTCAAATAGTTCTTCTAGGTGACTTCACAATTTATTTTTGATTTCTGAAGAAAGTATGTCATAAAGAGAAAGGGCATTACTCTTTTGTAGTTTTAAATTATTCAATAAACTTTCTACGTTAGGTATCCCATCTATCTTAGAAAGATATAAGACAGTTCTAGTTATCTTTTCTTCTAAAGGTAACTCTTCCGAATAACAACTTTCTACATTAAAACTAGTATCTTCTAGTTTTTGTAGCTCGTTTAACTTGTTACTTTTATTTTTTGACAAAGTAAATCTACTTTAAAGTTCTATTAAAAAGGCATCTAAACACACAAAAATTGAATTTAATTTTATTAGTTATGACTGGAAATCAAAGTCTTAAAGAAGGAATGTGGGAGTTTTAATTTAGACTCTTGTTTCAATCTCTTTTTTCCCTGAGACTGCTTCTCCCACAATTTCTTCTTTCTTGTGATATCTCCTCCATAACATTTAGCTGCTACAGCCTTACCAATAGCTTTTAGAGTTTCTCTAGCAATAATCTTTCCATCTATCTTAGCCTGCAAGGCTAATTCATAAAGTTGAGCAGACAAACTGCTCTTCAACTTCAAAAGTATTTCTCTTGCCTTAAAACTTGCTTCGCCCCTTTCAGACAAGAAACTTAGTTCTGGATACTCCAGATTGTTAATACATATAGAAACTTTTACTAAAGCTAAGGGTATATAGTCTGCCAAAGAATAACTGTAATCTATATATCCCTTAGTGATAGCAAACAATGAATGTATTAGAGAAGAATTAAGTTCTGATAATGGAAGTAAATATTGTGAACTTACTTCCTTATCAGTTCTATTAATTTCAATCAAACTCGCTGATCTCTTAGTAGAGATAAATCCCATAAATTCTTTTTCACATTGTGATGGAAAAGACAAGTCTAACTGAATATAAGGTTCTAAAAATTGAGAGACAGTTGTTCTCTCCGGGAGGTCTAAAGCAGAAGAGAAAAAAATTTCTCCACCTTGTTTTAATTCTGCCTTATATTCAATAGTTGCTGGTCCGCTGACTAACTGTAATCTATATTCTTTTTCTAACCTAGAAACCAACACTTCTAGATGTAAGGGGCCCAAGGCCCCTATATTAGCCCCAAAGCCTAAGGCCGAAGATTTCACAAAATCATAGGAAAAAGAAGTATCCGACAACTTTAGTGAAGAAAGACTATTAATAAACAATTCTCTTTGAGACTCTTCATAAGGTGCTATAAAGCTAAAGATCATAGCTTTAAATGAACTCATACTATTAGTTTCTGGGAGCAACTGAAGTTGCTCTTTAGGTGGTGCTGGGTAATTACATATGTGTTCACCAGACTCTAATTGCAAATCTTTAGATAAAAACAAATAGATTCTTCCAACTTCCCCAGCAGAGATATTCTCTGATTTCTCTGCCTTGGGGACTAAGAATTCTATTCCCTTAACTCTTGTTTTTACTTTAGCTTTAACTAAATAAATCTCTTCCCCTACAGAGAGTTTTCCGGAGAAAACTCTGATAGTTAATATAGTTCCCCTTTGGTTACTATATTCGGCTTCAAAAACTAAAGCACACAGCTTATTCTCCTTTACAAAGGGAATATTTAGTTGTGAAAGATACTTATGTTCTGAGGGATCTGGTATCTCCTCAATCAAGTCATCTAGTAATTCTTTTACTCCTTGACCAGTCTTTGCAGAAATATACTTGAATTCTTCTGGATGAAATCCAAAAGGATCTTTACTCAAAGTCTCAATTATCTGAGAAGTTTGTGATTTAGTAACTAAAGGAGAATCCATTTTATTTAAGACGGGGATAATCTTTAGATTTTCCCTTTTAGCTTTCTTGAATAATGAAATTGTTTGAGCCTGAACTCCTTTAGTTAAATCTACTAACAGCAAAGCTGACTCAGATACTTTTAAACTTCTAAATACCTCTGCTGAGAAATCTATATGTCCAGGAGTATCTATTAGATTAAGGTAACAATCTTTTCAACTTAATCTAATAGAAGCTAGTTTTATAGTTATTCCCTTTTCTTTTTCCAATTCCATACTGTCTAAAAAACAATTGGAAATAGAAGAGTGAGGTAACTCTAAACAATGTTCTATTATTCTGTCAGATAAAGTAGACTTTCCATGATCAATATGTGCAATAATACAGAAGTTTCTTATTCTTTTAATGGCTAAACTTCTGTATTAAAAGTGTTTTCTACTTTTTCTTATCTTTGCTGGCATCTTAGTAGCCTTTCTTAGTCTTTTATATATTCACTTGGCATAAGACCCTACTGCAAGACTTAAGTAGGGTCATTCTCAATACAAAACTTTTATTCCAAAATGCGGAAACTTATCTCAATCAATTAAGAAAGAATGTGTGATCTTTAAATGTCAACTTTTGGTTTTGCATTTAAAGGCAACTACATTCTTTCATCCTCCCAATATATTTACAAATAGTTGATATCTTTCTTTCTCCGCTCCTGAAGTACTTCCAGCAAAATTCTTTCACCTAAAGAAAGAAGTTTTTTTGTTAAGTCACTTACAAAACCTAACTAAATGTCTTCAAAATAATTTATCTCACCATTTAGCTACAAACTTATATGGAAAGACAAAGAATCAATTTCAAACAGTAACAAAAAATTTTGTTACTGACTGTACAAAGGCTTTAGTCTTTAATTGAACTAACTTAAATCTTCTTTGTCAATTCTTCTTAAATAACTTGAATGCAAGAGTATATTTCTTAACTAATTGACTAAAGAATTTCATATGCTCTAGTTAATTAATTTAAAAGAAGGCTAGAAGGAAAGGCTTTTTAAATTAATTAATTTGAATTCAACTTTTCATATTCTTCGGTAGATTTAGTAACTGAAATTTTCTCTAAACAATTAGTATGTTTTAAGTAACAACTTAAACAAAGTGCCAAATATTGATCATTTCCTATGAGAATATTCCCCTTCTCAAAGGAATGTACTGAATCTTTTAATGCACTTAAATTAGCTAAGTTAAAGCAGAATTCGCATACTGCATTTAACTTCTTTATATTAGTTGCTATTGCCAATAGGTCTCCCATTGGACCAAAAGTATTAAAGTTAGCATCACAATCTAATCCTGAGATAACTATGTTAACTCCCCTAAACAGTAATAGCTTAACTACAGAAATAAGCTCACTTGAAAAAAAGTGAGCTTCATCTATTAATACAGTTAAGGGCTTATTTAACTCTTTGGGTATATGTTCTAATATTTCTACAGGATTAGTTTCATCAATAATAACTGCAGAATTAAATAGTGAAAAATACCTAGAAGAAATACTATCGACATTTCTAATGTCTAGTTTAGGTTTAAAAATTTTGTAATCAACTTTCTGATAATTTAGTCTATCCATTATCAGAAATAATTCTTTAGATTTACCAGATTTCATAGGGCCACAAATTACTGTTAAAGTTGCGGATACATTTTGTTTGTTAACTGACAAGTCTAATTTAGGCGATAATCTGAACTATTTCTCCTCCTTGTAATTTGTAATTCTTAGATCCAGTTATTAATTCACCAGAAAACTCTTGTAAAGGTGATAAATTCACAAATTTATCACTCTCTATTAATTTAGAAGAAATAAAGTATTCAGATAATTGGTTATGTATGCTTGCAACGCATTTATATAAATAATTCTTTTCCTCTGATTTTTCAAATAATCAAGATCTTATTTCCCCTGAAACTGGCTCTAAATTCCAGTTTCAGTTAATCAAACTATATTTTTTTCCAGACTTATCTTCCAGCTTAAAAGTATAGAAAGAACTGAGATTAAGAGTTTCTTTGATTACTTGAAACAACTTATCTTTAGAGGAGTGTTTTAAGTAAAGAGATTCTCTGGCTTCCCTTCTTTCCTCTTCAGAACTTAATAGAGAATAAATCTCCTCTGCCTCTAGATTCAAAGAACTAAATGGTAAAGAGTGTCTCTTAGACCAATCTTGAATTTCTAAAAGATATTCCAGAGATTCAGAACTAGAACCATAATTTGCCAATAACACTATAGGCTTAGAACTTAATAGTGAAAGACTATTAATTTCTTCTTTGTCTTCACTTGATAAGCTAGTGTAGCTTTTCAAAGAACTAATAGGTACATATTTCTTTTGTTCCAATTCTTCTTTAATTGGAACTAATATCTTTAATTTTTTTTCATTAGTTTTGAGATTCTTAGAGTATTTCTGAATAGTCTTAGAAAGAATTTCTAGATCAGATTTAATTAGAGTCATTAAAACTAATTGTGCCTCTAATATACTCTCGGAAAATTTAGGTATATTGACAGAATCGTCAATATTACTTTTTTCTAGAGAACAATGTAATTCCAAAGTACTATTGTGACTAGTATTATTTGAAAAAGAAATATCTGAGAGTCCGTATTTCTCAAATAATTCTTTTGATTTATCCAACTCTACTTGAGTATTGTTCTCTTTTTCAAAAGAATCCAATTGAGAAAGAATATCATAGAACTCAGGTCTCTCGCTTAAAAAGGTCTTTATATTGGGGGGGACAGAGTGATCGCTAAAAGCTCTAACGACTAAAAGAATTAAATCTGAAACTCTTATGTGAGACAAAAAAGTTGGACCTAACTCAGAAGTTTTATCCTGAGTTCCATCCAATGGAACTATTCCAGCTATGTCTCATAATTCCAAAGAACAATACTTTTTAATTAATTTAGAAGATTCCAAACTACCTCTAAATCACCAAAGAAGTAGTTTATTAAGTTTGTCTAATTTTTCATCAGGTAAATAAATAATTGATTTAACAGGATAAATAGTTGAAAATGGATAAGGAGCTACATTTGACTTTAGCTGAGAACTTAATAGATTAAAAATTGAGGATTTACCTACATTTGGTAAACCTACCAAAGCTATCTTGTAACTCATAAATACTTAGGGAATTAAATACTTTTTATATCTTAAAAAGGTAATTTGTGACTCCAATTAAATAACTAACAATGGGATCTAATAATGGGAAACCTGTCTTAATTTGTGGGATTCAACCAACCTCAACACTAACTTTAGGAAACTACATAGGTTCCCTATTACCTTTAATTAAGAATCAAAATTCTTTTGATTCAATTCTCTTAATTGCAGATCTGCATTCCTATACTATTCCACTATCAATTCAAAATATCTCTTTTCAAACTATTAAAAAGAGGAGTTGAGAACTAATTAAGTGAATAATTGCTTCAGGAGTTGATACTACAAAAACAAGAATTGTTTTGCAGTCAGACTTAAAAGCTGAACACTTGGAATTATTCTACTTTTTGTTAACTCACTCCAAATTAGGGGAATTACAAATAATGACACAATATAAGTTCCTGATGAATCGGTTCAAGGAACCTAACGGAACTGAACCTAACTTATTTGGAGTCTTAATATATCCGGTCTTAATGGCTGCAGATATATTAATTTATGATTCTCAATATTTATCTGTTGGAGAAGATCAAACTCAACATCTAGAGTTGTGTTCAGAGCTGAGAACTAGAATAAACAAGCTCTATAACTGTAATATCTTCCCAAATAAATTATCTGCCATTAATTTGGGTTCCGGTACCAAAATAATGGACTTAGTGGATCCCACTAAAAAAATGTCTAAGAGTACTACTAACAAAGATGGAGTTATCTTTGTTAGTGATAGTCCTGAAGAGATCACTAAAAAGATTATGAGAGCTAAAACAGACTCTCTAAATCAAATCTCTTTAGATAAAAATCAAGCAGGAATACATAACCTGCTTTCTATATATTCTTCCTTATCTGATCAAAAACTAGAACAAGTTTTTGAATCAGTTAAATCTTTGAGTTACAAAGAGCTTAAAGAACAACTCTCAAAATTAGTAGTTCAAAAAATAAGTTCTATTCAAGAGAGATACTCTCAAATAGAAGAACAAAAAATTAAAGAGATTCTTAAAAAGAATGCAGATTATCTAAGACAAATAGCTAGAAAGAAATTGGATCTAATTTATTCAACTGTCGGAATGCACACTAATTAAGAGTTGAAAGAGAGAGCTCTTTCTCCTAGAGAGCTCTATCTTAAGTGAGTCAATAGTAAAAGTCTTAGTTCTATTGAAAAACAGAAATTAAAAATGTTAACTCCAAAGGAACAAGTGCAAATGTTTACTATTGATGGTTCTGAATTCCAATTTGGAACTTCTGGAATTAGAGCTTTAACTGGTTTAGGCCCTAAACAAATAAATATTCATACTTGTAAAGTTTTTGCAGTTGCTTACGCTCTATTTCTCATGAATGAACCTGGGGCAGATCCAGTAATCATAGGTTATGACAATAGGGAAAATGGTGCTATATTTGCAAAAACAATATATCAAGTATTAAGGCAACATTCTATTAATGCATTAATTTCTTCAGAATCTATTGCTACTCCTGTTTTAGCTTTCTATATCAAATATAGAAATCTAAAAGGAGGAGTGATGATTACTGCTAGTCATAATCCTATGAACTATAACGGATTCAAAGTTTATGGGCCAAATGGAGGTCAATTGAGTATGGAACAAGAATTCAAAATAAGAAATTATTTTCCAGAGCCAAAAGATTATTTGGCAGTCAAATATAGTAGTGAAACTTTTTTTGAAACTGTTGGAAATGAAGTATTTGACTTGTACACATTGTCACTGACAAGAGAAATAAAAAGAAGACTTGGTTTGTTCTATTTCCTAGGAAGTACTATCATGAGAACAATTAAATTTTTGTTCTCATCTCATCATGGTACTTCCTCCGGTAGAATGGCTAGTCTGTCTAGAAATTTTGGAGCACAAAAATTTAAAGAGTTTTACTGGGAATGTACTCCTACTAGTAATTTCTCAGAAGAAGAAATTACTAATCCAGAGGAACCTAGATCTTTTAAGAGTATGGCTAGAGAAGCTAGAAATCTAAACATAGACTATTTAATTGCACATGATCCTGACTCTGATAGAAGTGCGCTGGCAGAGTGGGTTGGAGATAAGTGATACCACTTTACTGGAAATGAAATAGCAGTATTATTGGCTCATTTTCTATTAGAGTTATCACAAAATCCTAGATTTAGCTCTCAAATTCAATATAAGTATTTAGTTACCACTTATGTAAGTGGTGACTTTATCGATAAGGTAGTTAAGTTATTTCAGCCTGATTTTCAAATTGAAATAATAAGAACTGATACTGGATTTAAGAGTATTGGGCAAAAGGTAGACGAATACTCTCAGAGAGGAGAAGTATTGCTAGGTTGTGAAGAGGCAATTGGAGGTTTATTCCTTCCTGAAATTTCACTAGAAAAAGATGGTTTTCAACAAACCATCTTGACTATGTATATGATTGGTTTCTGTAAATTTGGAGCCAGTAAAGAACCTCTGGAAACTAATGAAAGAAAATTAATTTCTCAACTTTATTGATTAATGTGAAAAACTGGTTGGGCTTGACTAGGAAAAACTGTTTCATTCAAGATAAATGAAAAGGAGAAAGAAAATATTCTAAGAAAACTAAATTGACTGGCAAGTCAGGAGAAAAGAGTGCAATTGGAAAGATTCCAATTTAAAACAACTAAAGGAGAATCTGAAGGAATATTTAAATTTACTTTTTTTGGTTGTTCAGAGAGTTGAATAAAGACTAGGTTTTCTGGAACAGAACCTAAATTTAAGCTTTATTTCAACCTATATAGTAATATCTCTGAATTCAAGAAACAAGAAACTAAAAATTGAGAAAGTATAGTTAGGGAAAGAAGAGCTAGACTAAACTATACTATTCAACTTTTAACTAAGTTATTGGAAACATATCTATTTCACGAAGAACTAATAGATATAGAAATATAAGTTAATTAATAAAAGTTTTTAGGAATTATTTTTTCTTAAGGGCATCTGATTTAAATATTCTGTTAGGTAATTCCTTAATTTCTTCAAATAGTTTCTTTATTTTTTCTTGATTAGAAGCTTGGATTTCTTTTAAAGTTTTTGTTATTTGTTGTTGATTTTTATCTCAAGAATCTTTTAATTTTTTTCCTATTTGTTGAGCTTCTGATTGTAATTTTTCCACAAATGTTTTAGATTCTGATGTATAAGAAGACTCAAGTTGAGTTTTCTTTTCCTGTATTTGTTTAGTTTGCTCTGATGAAGTTTTTGTAGTTTTTTCTTGAGTCTCTTTAACCTGTGTTCCAGTTTCCTCTGTCTTTTTTCTTAATTGATTGTTCTTTTCACTTCCTTGCTGTATTCTTGAATTTTTAGAATCGCTGTCTCTTCTTTCGCGACTTAATCTTGTCTCTTCACCTCTTGCTAAAGTTTCAAAGTTATCTGATTTCTCTTGTAGTTTGTCATTAACTCCCTTATTCGTTGCCCCCCCCGAGTCAAATTTAGTTCCAAATGCTACCGCATTTGCTCCTCCAGAAAAAAGAACTACGAGAGAAAGTAAATACTTAGAATAAACCAAGTATTCTAACTATTTGGTTATTTTTTTAGAAGTATTAGTTTTAGGTGGTAAATTTTCTGCTACCTTGTCATTTGCCCTAGTCATTAAGTTACTTCTAGATTGATCTATTTGATCTTTAACTTTTTGAACATCTTGCAATAACTTTTCAGAAGACTTTTGACAATGTTCGCAACAATGATTTTCATGAGTACTTTTGAAAACAGAACTAACTAAGTTAAATTCTTTTTCTATTTGTTGACCTAATTCTTTTCAATCTTGTTCATTTAAATTTCTTCAACCTTTTTGTTTAAGTTTCAAAAAGAAATTACACAAATAAGCTGCAAATCCAATAACTGAAGGGATTACAGATCCCAAAACACTACCTATAACAGAAGCATCAAGAAACTGTATGAAAGACATTACTTAAAAATTGTAAATCTAATTAGTGTATTTAATAACTTCCACTAGACTATCGTAAAATCTTTGCTTTTCACCTAATATATGAGCTCCCCTAGAATATCTGTTATCTAGTACTGGTAATTTATCCACTTGTAACTTGTGTAGATTGTTCCTATAAGTCAATCCAATCAAATGATCATCTCAATTCACACAAGAAGCAAAAATGATTCACCCACTAGTCTTCAAGTTGTGACAAGTCATTCCCTTTTTATTCCCCCTTTTCACTAAAGAAATTTGCGGGAGTTTAAAGATCTTTCCATAACCTTTATCTCCAATAATTAATAATCGATTTCCCTCCAAATTTGTTGTCAAGAAAGATAATTTACCTTCAACTCCCTCCAATTCTCTAGAACCAAGATTAATTCCCTTTACTCCCATAGAATTCCTTCCCATACTTCTAACATCAGAAGAGCTAAATCTTACTGCTTTTCCTTCTGAAGATATTAATACTATCTCAGATTGACTATCAATTTTTTGTACTTGCTTTAATTGATCTCCATCTTTTAGTTGAATAATTATCTTTCCAGATTTACTGACATTTCTTAAATGTTTTGTTTCCAATTTTTTACACTTACCTTTTTCAGTTATTAAAAATAACTGAAACTGATCAGAATCAATTAAATCATGATCAGACAGAACAGAAACTATCCTTTCCTTTGAATTAACACCATTACTCTCTTCTACAATTTTTGGAAAAGAAAACTTACATCAAGAGGTTAATTCTATGGAACAATAATTACTTTGAAGTGAAGAGGAATAATTTTTAGTAAAGTCATTTCCGTTCATCATATAAACTCTTCCCAAATTAGTGAAAATCAATATTTGAGAATCACCTTTAAACATAAACATCTGTAATTTTTGATCTCCCTTAATACTTACTTGCTTCTTATTTCACCATTGCTCTTCAAGAACTCTTAGAGGAATGGCAGACATTCAATTGTCGTCATTGACAAATAACAAATTTGATTCTCTCTGCATATTACTTATATTTATTTAAATATTGTAGATTATTGCAATTTTTGTCTATATTTTTAATTAATTCTTAAATATAAAACATTATTGGAAAATCATCAATTATTAATCAAAAATATCTAATATAAGACAATATTCCAAATAATCTCTTATTAGAGAGAAGAAATACTATTCCTCTACTGAATTTGTATTTTCTTGCTTTAGTTCTTTCAAATCATCATTTAGAGATACATATTTTGCAAACTTAATAACCTTATCTTTCTTATCCTCTTTTAGATCAATTAATTTCACACCTACTGTATTTCCTCCCTTAAGTGTTGGGATCTTTGAAACATTAAATCTATTCAAGTGATTCTTTTTAGTCATTAAAGCTATTTCTTCATTTCCTCAAACAGCAACACAAGCAACTAATTTAACTGGTTCTTTTTCTCCCGTTTTTGACTTAACGGAACCATAAGCAACCATACCTCTTTTTGGAGTAAATTTGCTTGTTGGTGATTTTTTTCTCTTAGATTCAAAAACATTAAACTCATTAATTTTTCCCTTTCCGGTCTCGCTAATCATTAACAACTTATCTCCTTCATAACTAGATGAGACTGAAACCAAATCTCCAACATAAGTCTTTTCTCCATTCTTATTAACAAAAAGATTAATTCCTTTTTGTCCTCCAGAACCTCTACTTCTTGGTTTAATGTCTTTTGCATTAAACCTAGTTACTCTAGCGTCTGGTGAAGTTAAGAAAATTTCAGACTCATCTGTAATCTTTATTACTCCCATTAACTCATCATCCTCGTTATAAGGCCACTCTTTCTTAGATTTGTTTCCAAGTTTTCGCTTAAATGCCTGCTTACCTTTTTTAGTAATGGTTTTAAAGTTGTTATGTATTACTATCTTTCCGTCCTTAGAAACTCTTTGTTCATCGCTTAATCTTGTCTTCTTAACGCGACCTTGTTTGGTAGCGAACAACAAGTAAAGGTCTTTTTCATAATCTTCTGGAGTAATGGCAATTGTCTTAATTACTTTTTCACCTTCTTTAAATGGTGAATCCTTGTAACCCAGTATGTTTTTAATAGCTAAAGGCTTATTAGTTCACTTATTAGAGTTGCTAACCTTGATGTCATAACCCTTAACTTTGTAGACCTTACCAAAATTAGTAAACAAGAATATGTCATCATGAGATGACGCTATTAACAAGTCAGAAACAAAATCTCTAGATTGGTCATTACTTAAATCAAAACCTTTTGTTCCTCTATTGCTTAACTTAATTCCCTTCAAAGGTAAAGCAGATATGTAATTCTTTTCACTGACGTTAATCACCAAAGTTTCCTTTGGAATTAGATCTAGTTGACTTAATGAATATCCCTTAGTTTGGTCAATATCAGTTCTTCTAGGATCATCAACATACTCTTGCATAATGTCCATTAATTGTTTCTTTATTTCTTGGTGTTGTAACTCTTTACTTGCTAATCTCTCTTCATGAGCTATTCTGAATCCAACCTTTTCTTCTAATTCATCAATCAATTTTTGAAACTCTATTCTCTTTAACTGTCTAATAGGAAGATCAAATATATCTTTTACTTGAATATCTGATAAAGAATATTTATCTTTAATTAATTTCTCAGGTTCATCCTCCTGAGTAATAATATCTATAGCTGTTTTTAAATCTGTAACTATTGTTTTTCTACCTTCTAATAAGTGAATACGAGCTCTAAGTTTTTCGAGATTAAATTGTGTTCTCCTTACAAGAATCTCTAATTGATATTCCAAATACTCTCTTAGTATTGGAATTATTCCAAGAGTCTTTGGTTCTCCTTTACTTAAGAGTGTTATGTTAGATGAAAAGGAATGTTGCAATGATGTGTATTTGTAGAGATTATTAAGGATGGTATCCAAAGGAGCTTCTTTGCCACATTCTATTACTAATCTGATTCCTTCCTTTAAGTTAGACTCATCTCTAATATTCCTAATAAATCTTTGAAGTAATGGAATAACTAGGTAATTAGGATTCTTTTCATCACTAGCTAATCTAGCTATCTTCTTAATAATTGAACTCTTTTTAACTCCAAATGGAATTTCAGTAAAGATAATTTGATTTTTTTCTCAATCTAATTGAGCTCTAGCTCTTATTCTGAAAGAACCCTTTCCCGTCAGTAAATATTTTTGAATACCTTTGTATCCTAACACCAAACCTCCTGTTGGGAAGTCTGGTCCTTTCATGATTTCAAACATCTTTTCCACAGGAAGAGATGTATCATCTAGTAGGGCTATTGCCAATTCACAAACTTCTTGTAAATTGTGAGGAGGAATTTTTGAAGCCATTCCAACAGCAATTCCCTCCCCTCCATTCAAGAGAATTGATGGAGCTACTATAGGTAGAATTACTGGCTCTTCTTTAGAGCCATCATAATTAGGAACAAAATCTACAGCATCTTCTTTGATTCCATCTAAGAATTTTTCTCCAAGTTTGCTCATCTTAACCTCTGTATAACGCATAGCCGCTGGTGCATCTCCATCAATAGAACCAAAGTTACCTTGACCTTCCAACAGCGGATATCTCATGCTGAAATCTTGAGCCATCCTAACTAAAGCCATATAAATAGAACTATCTCCATGGGGGTGATAACCCCCCATTACAGAACCAACTAAAGTCGCAGACTTTCTAAATCTTGAATCATTAAACATTTTTTCTTCATAGGCAGAATAAAGAATTCTTCTGTGAACTGGTTTAAGTCCATCTTTAAGATCTGGTAATGCTCTTGAAGTAATAACAGAAAGAGAATAGTCAAGGAATGATTGTTCAGCTTCTTTAACTAGATTTCTTTCATGTACTTGTGAGTTAGCTAAAGCTCCTAAGAGCTTTTCTAAATTACTAGAAGGCTTAGCGCTCAACTAAATGTCCAACTTGGCTTTGAAGTAATTTTCTTCTATAAAAGATCTTCTTGGCTTAACATCAGATCCCATTAATTTATTCATAGCCTCTTGAGTTTCTTCATATGTTTCTCTAGTAATTTGAAGGAAAGTTCTTGTATTAGGATCCATAGTTGTTTCTCACAATTGCGAGGGAGACATTTCCCCAAGACCCTTAAATCTACTTATTTCAAAAGTACGAGATTTATTTCTTTCCTTCTCAAATTGTTCTCTTTCCTTCTCATCAAACAAATAAATTGTTTCTTTTTTAGAAGAAGCTCTATAAAGTGGAGGTTGTGCAACATAAATGTGTCCATTATCTATTAATTGATACATATACCTATGAAAGAAAGTTAATAACAAAACTCTAATGTGAGCACCGTCTACATCGGCATCAGTCATCAAAATTATTTTGTTGTACCTTAGTTTTGTGATATCAAAGTTATCTGAATAAGAACAGCCAATAGCTGTTACTAAATTCTTAGCTTCTTGATTCTTAGAAACATTAAATGATCTCTTTTTTTCTACATTAACTAACTTTCCCTTAATAGGTAATATAGCTTGAAACTCCCTATTTCTAGCACTTTTAGCTGAGCCTCCGGCTGAGTCTCCCTCCACAATATAAAGTTCAGAGAACTCAGGATCTTTAATAGTGCAATCAGCTAATTTATCTGCAAAATCTAGTTGACTGGCCCTAGGAATCTCCCTAGCTATTTCTTCAATTCTTTCTCTTTGTAGTCTCTTTCTATATTCCTGTTCAATGTGTGTCAAAATGGATTCCATTGCATCCACATTGTCTTGGAAGTACTTGTGTAATTGCGCATCTACTTCCTCTTTTATTGGAACCTTAATTTCATGATTAATTAAGGTTTCCTTGGTTTGACCTTTATAAGTTGGGGCAGTGTAGTGTATAGAAATCACAAGAGTTAGTCCTCCAATTATGTCCTCCTTAGTGAAGTCAAATTTATTCTTAATCATCTTGTTTTCAAATGCATATTCTCTAATACAATTCAACATCCCCTCCTTCACTGCTTCTAAGTGAGTTCCTCCTGCTGAAGTAAAGATATTATTACAGAAGCTGTAAATTATTCCCTTTTCTCTTCCTCCAACGTATTGAAAAGCTAATTCAAGCTTTAAAAGATTAGATTTCTCTTTCTTCATTACTTGTTTTTCTGGAATTTCAATACTTTGAATAGGACAAACTGGCTCTAACCCTTCATTAATCTTGGCTACTCAATCTTTTAATCCTCCTTCTGAGAAAAAAGAAATTTTTTCCTGAGTAGGAGTGTGTCCAAAATGAAAAGAAATATTTTTATTTAAAAAAGAAAGTCTCTCTAGTCTTTCTTTAATAAGAGATAAGTCATATTCATTCTCTTCCATTATTGAAAAATCTGGTTGTCATCGTATCTTGGTTCCTGTTCCCTTTTCCCCAGATATAGGATTGATCTGTGGTTTTGATTCTAACTGTCCTCCATTAACAAACTTTGTGAAACAATATTTATCATCTCTTTTTACCTCTACTTCCAAAAAAGTTGAAAGTGCATTAACACACTTAACCCCAACACCATGTAATCCTCCAGATACTTTGTAACTGGAGTTATCAAATTTACCTCCTGCATGAATGTGAGTAAATATTGTTTCTATTGTTGACAGTCCAGTATTGATATTTGTTCCTAATGGAATTCCTCTGCCATTATCTTCTACGGAAACTATATGATTGTCCTCAATAACTAAATTAATTTCACTAGCGAAGCCGGCAACGGCTTCGTCTACAGAGTTATCTAGAGCTTCTCAAATTAAGTGGTGTAATCCTTCAATTCCAGTAGAGCCAACATACATCCCAGGTCTCTTTCGAATAGGTTCAAGACCTTGTAATACTTGAATAGATTCATCTGTATATTCCTGATTAAGTGGTGTTTTTATTTCTTCGTCAGACATCTAACTACTTAGGTGAAAAGTCTTTGATTTTCAAAACTAATTTCTGACCAAAAGATTAACTAAATGTATTTATATGGTGTCAATATTTGTTTTTTGGCAAAAACAAATAAATCCTACTAATTGATGTTAATTAGTACTAGTCTTTACTTTAAGTTCTTAAAAATAATTTATAAAAAAATTAGAAATAAGACATAATTATTTAAAAAATGTCTTTAGGTCCTAAAGTTCTGGCATTATCTTCCGGACTAGGTGGAATTTGTCTTGGTATTCCTTTATCGCTTTCGCAAGGAAAAGAAACAGTAAACTATGTTGCACAGTCCTTAAAAATATCTAAAGATCCTGTTGTTATTCCGGAGGTTAAAGGGGAAACGGCAGGAGCGACAAAAAATATCTCTAAAGAAAATGAAGTCGGAGACAAAGATTCTTTTAAAGAAGCGACCAAGCCTTTAGAGACTCAAAAACCAAGGAAAGACTCTACTCGACCCCCAGAACCACCTAAAAAGACTAAAGTACCAGAGAAGAAGGAATCTGCCCCTCAAAAAGAGAATTCGGGGAATTGTGAGTTCGTAAAATCTCTTGAAAATGTGGATTTAAGTAAAGTATTTAAGGATCTTCAGTTAGTTGAGGATTCTTATTTAACGGTTTTGTGTAAGCAAACTAGCGAGAATCCTTTAGAACTTCCAAATGATTGAACAGGATTATTCCCGCGAAGCTTATTTAAAGTAGGACAGACAAAGGACGAAAAAGAGCTATTGGAAATTTCAATGAAGGTAACCTCTATATATTCAGTGGGAGAATTAAAAAAATATAGAGTGGAATTTTTGTCTGATAAGTTTACATCTACTGTAAATGGAGAATGACAGCGAGGAAGAACCAAAAAGACTGATAATAAGGAGGCACTAAAAATTCGTGGAACTAACAATAACAGGATATATCTTATTTCCAGTGAAACAAGTCTTACAAGTTTTTAACACAAATAGTAGAGACAATCTCTCCTATTTCACCTAAAATTAGTTCTCTCAATAAGTTAATGGTTTAAAATCCTGAGATAATAATCAAAGACTTACTTTAAAGTGGCTCTTAGTATTAAAACTCTTGATGTAGCTTCTGGGGTGTGTGGTAGTTGTATTGGTATTCCTCTAATAGTGACCAAGGGGAATTTCATGGCAACAACCACTACACAAGATTCAACAGACCTTTCTAGTTCTCCTTCAAACCCAACAGAAGGACAAGTTTCTCAAGATGATTCAACCAATGTTGTATCAGGAAGCTGCGGAGTAGTTAATTCACTTACTGGATTAAATTTGGAGAGTTTATTTACAGGACTTCAGATAGAAAAGGATAATTACTACACACTTTCCTGTACAAAAACTGATAAAAATGGAAACTCAATACTTCCTAATAATTGGACGGGGGTATTTTCCAAAAGCTTTTTTAAAGAGGGAGATGCTTTGAAGGAAGGTGACCAAATTAATGTAGCAATGAACGTTACTCCTAAAAATTTAGGAGAAGAACGTCCTAAACACGGTACAGTGATATTTACCGGAAATAAATTTGCATCTCCAATAACTGGAGAATACAATGGTAAAACTTCATGATCAGGAGAACAAAATAAAGATGAAGAAACAATAATTATTGAAGTTACTTCCCCTAGTTTGCCTGCCCCTCTTAACAACCAAATTTATTTGATACCTACTTCAGCAAATACTTAAAGATAGAACATTTACCCTTCATAAAAAGAGAATAAAAAAAATTAAAAGGCTTAAAAGGTTACTTCAATCCTGAATAAATAGTTAGAATGGCTCTCTTCAAAGCAATAGCTTTGGGAGGAAGTGAATTATTGGTGGGTGGTGCTGCTGTTGGAGTGGGTATTAATAAACACTTCAGTTCTCCACAAATTACACAAGTAGAGGGAGACTCAACTACTCGGGGGGGGCTTTTAGAGCAGAAAATTAAAAAGTTACAAGAGAAAATTCAAGAATTAAATAGTTTAAAAGAACAGGTAGAAAATCTTAAACAAGATTTATTAAAAGAAGGGCAACAGCAATCGGAAAGTTTAGCTTCTTTAGAAGAACAATTAGCAACATTAAAACAACAAAAGTCTGAGTTAGAGGGGGCTCAAAAACAAATAAAAGAATTATTAGATGGTAAAGAAAAGTTAGAAATTTTAGTTAAGCAATGAGAGTCACAAGAGCGACAAATTGAAACACTTAGAAAAGATTTAGAGGGAGGCCTACAGGCACAAAAACAAGTCGAAAAAACAAAACAAGAGTTGGAACAAGAGTTGCAAAGTTTTCAAAAATTCTCAGAACTTTACAACCGATTATTCGGTGGCACAACTTCTAAAGACTCTATCGGCGAGTTGAGACAAAGAGAAGACTTTATTTTAGGATTAAGTGGTCGAAGGAAAGCTGTGGTTGCAAAATTGAGGAAAAATTTCTCTGCTTCTTTAAATACATTCATTCACGACCTTAAAACCAGAAGAGACATCAATATGAAAGGCAATGACGAAGACAAACAAAAATTTATGAAACGATTGGAAGAAATATTGGAAGAATGAAAACAAGTGGAAAGTTCAATTAAGAATAACAAATAATATGGCTATTTTAAAAGCTTTAAGTTTGGGTTTAAGTGGAGTTTTAGCTGGAGGAGCAGTTATTGGAATTGGAGGTAAGGTATTGCTGGGAAGCAATCAAACAGTAGTTACAAATAGTTCAGATGAGTTATCCGATCCGACCGAAGAATTAGAAGAAACAACTTACACTATAACCCAGTTGAAAACTGAGTTGAATGAATTGACTAAACAACAATCTGACAAGAGGAGTGAGTACGATAGGGACTTGGCTTCCAAGCAAGAAGAGTTAGGAAGATTAAGAGGATTGACAAAGGGTTTCGATGAAACTAAAGAACAACTAAAAACGTTAAGGGGAGAAGGGAGTCAAGATAGTGAAAATGAATGAAACTCAAAAATTAAACAACAAAAAACTGAATTGGAAAGAATTCAGCAAGATAAAAGAGCTTCTTTAGAAGCGAAGAATCAAGCTGAAAAATACAATCGAGAGTCAAGTACAAGATTAGAACAAATGAAAAGATTTGAAAAAGTTTTTAACGAATTTTTGGAGGAAAATATTTCTGAAGATCAAATTAAAGACGTTGAGCAATACAAAGAAAGATTGTCAAGTATTGCGTTACAACGCAAAGGTAAGATAGATAATTTTTACAAGAGTATTTCCGAGAACTTGGAAAAATTAATTAGGGATTTGAGAACTGGGAGAGAGGTAAAAGTAACTGAAACAGATGCACAGTGAGATAGACTGTATTTACCAGGATATACATGAAAATTACCTATAGTAGGTTCTCCGCAAGAGGAAGAGGAGTTTATAAAAACCTTGAAAGATATATTTGAAAAATTGAAAAAATAAGTAATTCTTTTAAAAGTACAAATAACTGCAGAAATTAATTAGAGAAGAAATAATAATTATTTGGTTTGTTTCTATTTTTTTAACTCTTTCGCGCAAAACATAAAATTAAGGTAATTAAGTAATTTTGTTTAAACACCTAAATAAATAGTTGGAATGGCTTTTTTAAAGGCGATAATCTTGGGAGGAAGTGGGTTAGTGTTAGGTGGTACTGTGGTTGGAGTTGGTGTTAATCAACACTTAACCTCTCGACGAATTACATCCGCAACCGAAGATTTAACTGTTCGGGGGGGGCATTTAGAACAACAATTACAAGAAAAAACTAAAGAAGTAGACAGGTTAAAAGAGGAGGTAGAGAGACGTAAGGGAGAATTATTAAGTGAAAAGGAGCAACAAGCTGGAGAACTAACAACTTTAGAACAACAACTAGAAGTATTAAGACAACAGAAGTCTGAGTTAGAGAACGCTAAAACACAAATACAAAACTTATTAAATAGTAAAGATAATTTAGACGCTTTAAATAGACAATACGAGGAACAAGAAAAACTGATTTCAACACTTAAGGCAGGACTAGAAGCTGACTTGAAAGAAAAAACACAAGTTGAGGGAGCTAAGAGAGACTTAGGTCAGGAATTACAACAATTTAAAGATTTTGAAGAACTATATAGCAGGTTATTTGGTAAAGTACCATCTAAAGAGGCTATCAATGCGTTGAAGAGAGACGAGGACGCAATTTTGGGATCGGGGCAATTCAAGAAAACAGTAGTTACAAGATTGAGACGTAGTTTCTTCGATACATTGGACGCGTTTATCAGTGACCTAAAAAACGGAAGATATCTGAAAGTAGGAGTAAAAGAGGGTGACGAACAAAAATTTATAAAACAGTTAGAAGAGAAAAAAGCAGAATGAATGAAAGATAGTAAATAATATGGCCATTTTGAAAGCTTTAAGTTTAGGCTTAAGTGGAGTTCTGGCTGGAGGAGTTGCAATTGGAGCTGGAGGTAAATTGTTGCTTGGGAGCGGTTCAGAATTGACTACAGGAAATCAAATTCAGTTATCCGATCGCACTGCAGAGTTAGAAGAACAATCTAACACTATAACTCAATTGCAGAATGAGTTGGATAAATTAATTCAACAAAAGTCTGAAAATGAGGATAATTACAACAAGGATTTGTCTTCCAGACAAGATGAGTTAAAAAAATTAAGAGAATCGACATCAACAGAAGACTTAAGCGCAACTAAGAAACAACTAGAAGATCTGAAGAGAACATATGACCAAAATAGTGAGGATGCATTGAACTTAAAAATTAGTGGAATAAAAGCTGAGCTAGAAAAAATTCAACAAAATAAAAAAACTTATTTGGAAGAAAAGAACCAAGCTCAAAAAGAACACAAGGAATTAAGTGAAAAATTAGAACAGATGAAGAGATTGGAGAAAATCTTTAAAGAATTTTTAAAAGATAGTTCCACTGGAGATCAGATTAAAAGCATTGAAGAATACAAAGCAAAATTATTAAGCGTGATAACACGACAAAGAGAAGAAATAAGTGCTTTTCGAAAGGATATTTCAGACAATTTGGCAAGATTATTTGATGAACTTCGTTCTGGAAAAGAAGTCAAAGTAATTGAAGCAGATTTAGATAGAAGTAGGCTATACATATCAGGATATAAATACAAAGTACCCATAGTAGGTTCTACAAAAGAGGAAGAAGAGTTTATAAAAACCTTGACAGATGTATTTGAACAATTGAAAAATAAATAATTCTTTTAAAAGTTCTAATCTTAAGGGTTTCGAAATATAATACCTAAATTAATTTCTCTACCACTCTTTGGTTACATAATTGAGAAATTGAAATTGATTCAAGTTACAAGAATTAGAGATTGTTTCTTTTAACTTAGACAATTAAATTATTTTGGAATTAATGTTGGGAGATGGGAATTATAAAAACCCAATGAATATTCTCTTGAAAAATCTAGAATCTAAGGAAACACATTATCCGTCAATCAGAGAGGGGTACATTTTTTTATAGACTAACCACTTTAAAAATTTTTCAAAAATTATTAGATTTTTGTCTCTTTTGGAAGAAACCAAATTTTTTGATGAAAAAATTTCAGTAAGCCTTTATTGGATATAAAATTAAGGTTTTTTATAAAGCTTTCAACTGAGGTACAATAACTGGATAGCTAAACTAACTAAATTCTATAATGGCTATTTCAAGGTTAGGGAGACATTTATTAATTGCATTAGGTCTAGGTGGCGTTGTTTCGGGAATTACTGCAACTGCGATTTCTTTCTCTCCAGCGGGTGGGGCAGTAGCTAGCTCGAAAGAAGTAACATACGAAACAAAGACATGTTATAGTTTGTTTTCTAGTGTAGCGGATGGTGGTTTCATGTATGTCTGCCCGCCCCCTCAGGAAAAAGATAATCCTCTATTTTGACTTGAATGATGAGGGAAAGAGTGACAACGACGTGACATGATGCAAGTTAAATCAATAACGACAAGCAAACAAGAAAGAAAACTTACAGTTACAATAACTCCTAACAATGGAACTGGAACTAAAGAAATAAATATGAATATTGGGGGAATAAATACATGAGACGTAATTCTTGGATTTGATAGTGATAAATTAACACAATTGGATAATCAAGATCTCTCTACAATTTGTAAGTTTGAGACAGCAACGGGAGGTTCTCACAGGCCTAAATTAACTTGTGGTGATTATAAACAAGAATTAAAAGTTATAAAAACAATTAAAATTCCCCAAACTCAGGCTAAATAATTAAATTGTTAAGGAATCGAAGTCAGGTAATTGTGAAATAATTTCAGATATCGTTGGTTTGCAGTATATGATACGAGACCTTGTGCTAGATAGTTTCTGGTGTCTATTTGCATTTTCCGCCCTAACTGAATAGATATATTCATAGAAATTTTTTAGAGAAAGAAAAAATACATTAACTACTAAAACGAAAGTTGACAAGAAAATGACAACTTCTCCTGTAGTTTCAGAAAAAAATAATGAAAATTATAAAAAATAGTTTTGTTGAAAGTAGATTGGAGTCTGAGATGAATGGCGAAAGGAAAAAAGGGACTTAATTAGCAGGTGGTAAAAATTTAGGATAGTTAAAATTATTTTTTTCGCCACAAAAGGCAAAATTATATCTGTATCCATTGTACATCGCTCTTTAAACTCTTTTTTATTGATTCATTAACAATGTCTATTAGTCGCAATGCGCTTGTGTGGTTTCTGGGATTGTAGGAAGTTTTTCGAGTATCCTTTTGATACTGAGGCAACATTGAGTTTCTGCCGATACAGTTTTATGCGCTTCAAGGAAAAAATATATCATAGAAAGATAAATTTATAGAAGAATTAAAAAAATTGTTTGAATCCTTGAAAGAAAAAGAAAGTTAAAGTTCTAAAAGAGTCTGTTTTTAAGGGGACTACAAATAATTAAGACTTCGTCAATTGTACAATTAGAAAAATTAGTTAAATGAGCTTTTTAGGATTATCTAAATTTGCTGTTTTTGCTTTGTCTGGAGTTTCAATTGCAACTCCAATTGCTTTTTCGAAATCAGCTTCTAATTCCTATAGTGTTTTAGCTGAGTTTTTGCCAGACAAGACATGTTATGAGTTTGAAATTGAATCAAATACCTCTGAAAGATTAATGGCTTGCACAAATAATAATTATTATTTATACGATATAGAACAAAATAAAATTCTGGAATTAAAAGATTTAAAAGCTTAAGGAGAAAGAAAGGTTTTGGCAACTATTACAGAAAGTGGGGAAACTAAAGCTTTCACCATTGCAAGCCCAATCTTGGCAGAGTTCCCAAATAATTTATCTCTCAAATTAGAAGCAGTTGATGAGGATGGATTTCCGAGTTCTTGAGGGGAGAAGAATTATTGTTTTCTCTCTGAATCTCCTAAAGATAGAGGTTATCCAGAAGACCAAGAGGATGAAGAATATAAAAGGGATAATGTGCAAGTGAAAAGATCTACAAGTATCGAATGTAGAATCTATTGCGCTAAATCCCCTCCAATAACAATTAATCTCTAAAAGTTAAGTATTAGTTTTTAAGCTACCCCGAAGGACTTTAATTTTTAACTTAATAGTCAAAAATTCTTATTTACAAGCCGTAAATGGTTGTTATAAAAAAATACTTAATTAGAATTGATGAGGGACAATTTGTTCTTAGCTCTAAGGAGCAGAACAATTGACCTTCTTTCTAAAACACTCAACTCTGACTGCATATTAAATACTTGAGATCTAAGACTAAGTTATTTTTATGAGGATTGGCTTTTATTACTGTATCAGGAGGTATTTCAGCACTCACTTTAAGTAATAGTGTCGGGACATTCCAAGAATATAAAGGAATTCCTTTATCTACAAAAATGAGAACAGTTAGCAAATCACAAGTTTTAGATGAAAATAAGAAACTGGAAATTCAGACAATATCTCCAAATGCAGAGAAACTAACTCCTTACACTAGTCTTCCTGATATTAAGTTATATTTCAATGGTAATGATTCAGAGAAATTAGAAGTATCTCCACCTAAAGGAGAAGAAGACTCTGAAAAAACAATTGAACAAGTAAAGGGAGAAATAACAATTTCAGAGAAAGTTGAGGAAATAAATAACCTATTGCTGAAAAAATATCAATCTATTCTCGAGAAGGGGGGGGCAAAGGTCTAAAAAAACATCAAACCAATATTCAAGAAGTCCGAAGAAAAATTACAAAGGGAGTTGCAAAGAGGGGAAAAGATGAAGATATAATTCACTCTCTTGATCCAAAAGAAAGACACAGTTTACAAAAGATTTATAAGCTCCACAGAACACTTTCCAATGAGAGAAATAAACTTTTGAAAAACTTAAGTTCTGTTTCTAAAGGGGACAATGAGTCTAAAGAAAATAAAGTAAAAGACAAAAAATCTCCTGTTCCCGAAAATCTTTCCTCGGCCCTAAAACAAATTAATTGAGGAAATAAGCAAATTAAGCTAACTAAGGAAGGGAATGTTACACAAAGTTCTTATCAAAATGATTGGGGAGCATGAAAAGATAATCCTTACAGCAAGTTTTATGTGAAACAAGAGGATTTTGAGAAAGCTTTAGACGAGATAAATCAATCATCCAAGGAATTTCGCCCAAAAAGAAAAGAAGTTGATGAAAAGATTGCTAAATTACATTTCAAAGGGACAAAAGAAGAAGAGGCCTTGAAATATGACAAATGATTAATAGAACAAAAACTAAAGCATCTTAAACATCCTATTGAATTTCAAATAGCTAAAAAGTTATTAGAAAAAATTAAAAAATAAATATTTGGTATATTTCTTAAAAGATCTTTCTAAAAGATATCGATTATCGAATTTTCCCAAAAAGCATTGAAAAATTGAGGAAAAGTTTATTTACAGGTCTTTAAATACCATTTAACATTGATTTTGAGTATTTTCAATAATTTATATTTAGCGACTACCTTTTATATTTTTGGACTCAATTTCTCTAGTATCTCTTTATTGCTAGGTGAAAAATTAATTTGGAAATTAAAGAACAGAAGAAATTATTTTTAAGAACATTTCAATAATTTTTTATTCAAATTGGAGCCATATTCAACAGAACAAGAAAAGTCCATGAGTTTAATAATTCTAGGCTCTTTTACTTCCGTAAATTCCCTATAATCTTCCTTTTCTTTGGAAATCTCAAAATCTAATATTGTTGTTCTTCCCGCATTTCAGTATCGTTTTTCGGAATTAAAGGTAATTTCATAATTCCAACAGAAGCAACTACAGTGCCAAATAATGTCTTTTTAAAGAAAGACAAAAATAGTTGTCTTTCATTTTGATTTTTTAGAGAATCATTATTTTCATAGTATTAGCTTCAAGTTTTTTTCTTGGTATATATTTCATTTATTGTTTCTTCTGCTATCTCTCATATTTTCATTCAATCTTGTCTATTTAATTTATCTGTATTGAAATTTGTTTTACACCTTCAATCGTTATTTATGTTTATTAATGCACGTGTTAAGCGGAAAATATAAAGTTTACGAAATTTTTGAGATATTTCTCTTAGCGTTTTATTCATTATTTCTTCCAATTCTTTTGCACAAGGAAATTCAGGTATTTCTTTTAATTCTTCATATGCTTCTTTATGTTCTTCTCAACTTTCATAAAAGCTTTTTATATTTCATTTTTTTTCTCATTTTTTTATCATGTTTAAGCTACTTTTTAGATGTTCAAGAGTTTCGCTATCTGAATCTTTAATTCAATTTTTTAAGTTTTGAAATATCATTTGTTTATTAATTTTTTTAGGTAGAGAGTTTTTTACTTTATTCATTTTTTAGAAGTTATTCTTTTTTACTTAATTCATTTGCCACTTCACTAACTTCGGGTCCATAATTGTTACCATTGGAATAATCTTTTTCATCTAAAAAATAACCTAGTTTTTTTCATTCAATACTTTTCAAAACTTATCGTTTGTTTTTTCTAATTCTCTTATTAACTTGAGTGTTATTTCTTCGTTATTACTTAGATTGTCCTAAAACTTTACTGTTGTAGTTTCAAATAATATTTAAAAATTCCAATGTAACGCAGGTGATTAACAAGGTCCACTCCTGTTTTCACTTGTGTATCTTTTTTTCTTATCTTAATTGGAATTTCATTTGATTTCTTTCTTCAAATGAGTATTAATGAATACTCACAGATAGTCTCTTTCAATTTTTTAAAGTTCTATCGGTCGTAAATCTATACGATACAACTTTTGGTTTTCCATTTCTTTTTTTGTTTTGGTTGAACTCTGTTCAAGTTTTTAAGCATTTGATACAAAATGCTATTGATATATCGACTTACAATTTAAAAATAATTGGACAAGTAGATTGCCAAAACCATGTTTTCCTATATCATTCTCCTACTTGTAAGTTTTTTAAACTTGCTTTCTAAAAGAAGTAGTTAATTATGCCTATAAGTCCAAGCAAACTTGCTTTAGTTGCTGGAATTTGGGGAGGATGTTCGGGTATTCCGTGACTTCTAAGACAACAATAAGGTTCTACTAATGATAAGCCTATAGTTCAAGTAACTCAACAGCCTACTCCATCTTTAGATTCTCGTGAGGAACACATTACTTCTGGAGAATCACTTCCAGAATCTCCTATAAAAGATCCACAAGAAGTTCCTCCCGAGGATGAACCTGAAATGGCTCCTCATGTTCCTGTGGTACCAGAAGTAAAAGAAATGAGTGGTAATTGCGAAATAATAAAAGCCAAGGCTAGCTTTGATGGCGATGCAGGTAGCACAGAAAATGAAAAAACATTGGGAGACGCAATCTGAAATGCCGGTCAAGAAATAGACCATTATCTTTCGGTAATTTGCAAAAAAACAAATGAAGGGGAAGATTCTAAGTTTCCTAGTGATTGGGCAGGTTCATTCCCGAATAATCTTTTCCCAAGAAGAGAGACATTAACTGCGGGGAATAAGCTTGATATAAAAATGCAAGTTACGACAGGAGAAGAAAATTCAGGAGATTATAGAAAAATAGTTTTTACGGGTAAAGCATTTGAATCTGATATTGAGGGAGAGTGAGAGGGAGAAGTGCAAATGGTAGGGGATAAATTTGACAAACCGGTTAATGTGGTGAATATAACTAAGCCAACAAGTTCTCTCAATAAAATTTTTGTCAGTCAATTGGTATAAATCGCTTTTTGGAAAAGAGAATTAAGCAATTGTTTCCAATGAACTAACGAATTTATCTAAAAAATAAAAATAAGCAGAAATAATTGTGAAAGGAATAACAAGAGACTTTAAGAGAAATTAGAATAATGAGTCTTAGATAACTAAAAGTGCCAATGCATGCGAATAAAATAAATCTAATTAATTCGATTTAGCGAAAAAGGGTCATTAAAAGTTTGAAAATAAAAATAATTAGATAATTATGGCCAACCTAAAGACTCTTCTGCTGGGGGGGTCTATTGTTGGGAGGAACAACTGTCGGACTAGGATTTAAAGGGTTTCGGCATCAAGCAGTTGTTACTGAAATTACGCAAGAAGAATATGATGAGCAATTAAGGTCTAAAAATCAACAAATAACTCAATTAAGTGATCAGTTGTCCAAGAAAAATGCAGATTTATTAAGCGAAAAATCTAAATACGAAAAGATTTAGGACAAAGAGAACAAGAATTAAAGAATTTAGAAAAACAGCAGAAAGATTTAGATAGTACTACAAAACAATTAACCGAAGAATTAAAAGAAAGGCAACCAAAGGTTGAAGAAACTAAAAGATCTTTAGAACAAATAAAGCAAGAGAAAGCGGGTTATGAAACAACCAAAAGACAATTGGAGCAACAACTAAATCAACAAAAGACTGAACTTTCGAAAGCTGAAGAACGCAAAAGTTCATTGGAGAAATCTCAGAAAGATTTACAAGCTAGAAGAGAGCAGGCTCAAAGTGAAAAGAATGATTTAAGTGCAAGAATTAATCAAATTAAAAATTTGGAAACACTTGAGAAAATTTTCCTAGTGTTAAACAATGAAGATCCTTCAACTGGGAGGGCTTTAGAAATTCAAAAACATAAAAAAGAATTGTTGAATTTACGAAAGGAAAAAATTAAAGATTTTAGAGGTTCCATGTTTGACATGCTAAACAGATGAGTCAATAAATTGGAAGGAAATTCTGCAGAAAAAATCAAGTTTAAAAATCGATTAGAACAAGTTGTGAAGGATTGAAAGACGAATTGAAAATTTAAGACTTTATAAATAAATAATTATGAGTTCTTTAAGGGCTATAATAAAAGAGTTAAGTGGTGTTTTGGCGGGAGGTACCACTATTGGATTAGGTGCGGATAAATTATTTGTCGGAGGACAGCCTTCTTCCTCCGAAATACTCAATGCAAAAGATGAAGAGATTAGTGAGTTATTTAGTAAGTTAGAACAGAGTGGCCAAGAGTTATCAGATGAAAAAACTAATTATGAAAAGAAATTACAGTAATTTGAAAGACAATTGCAAGAGTTAAAAGAAAAACAGGAAAAATTTAACAGTAATAAACAGGAATTAGAAAATCAAATAAAACAACAAGAGTAGGAATTATCAAATACTGAAAAATCATTAAGTCAAGTGAGCAGTGCAAATTCCAAAAACATCAATGCAATTAATGATTTACAAGCAAAATTAAAAGAACAAAATAATCAGCTTTCAAAAGCTAAATCAGAAAGAGATACTTTAGAAATAGCTCATGCAAGTGAACGAACGAAAAATAGTAATTTAGAAAAAGAAAGAAATAGTCTAAAAAAGAAATTGGAAAAACTAAGTTACCTCCAAAGTGTTTTTTCAGAGCTACGGGGTATTAAAATTTCAAGTCAACAAATCACGAATATCAACCAATATAAAGCATTCTTGCAGGAGGCTGTAAAAAGAAAAGGTATCGAGTTGCACAGAAAGCAACAAGGTATTTGATCTGGTTTGGCTAACTTAATTGGTCACAATAAAAAAGATCGAGAAACCAAATTAGAAAAAAAGGGGATCATTGGAGATGCAGACAAAGAAGATAAATTTGTAAACAACTTTAGAAATTTGTTAAACAAAATTGAGAGAATATAGTCGATAAAAAGAAGTTAAATTAAACTACTCTTAAAAATGGATAAGACAGTTTTAAAAATTTCTAAGCGAACTAAAAAGACAATAAGTAATTAATTATGTCTGGTTGAAAAACTATGCTTCTGGGGGGGGCAGGAGGATTGTTATTTGGCGGATCAACCGTTGGAGTAGTTTTTAGAGGAGGCAATCAACCAGTTCCTGCAAATGTTACAGCTGAATTAGAATCCAAGGGACGAGAAATAACTCAACTAGAAGCTGATTTATTACAAAAGATTGAATATCTAAAGAACGAACAAACTAAACACGAAAAAGATATACAAGAAAAAGAAAACTTACTAAAGGGTTTAGAGTCACAACAAGAAGAGTTACAAAAACTAACAGAGGATTTGGACAACAAAAAAGAAGAAGTTGAAAATACTAAAAAATCTTTAGAACAGTTAAAGCGGGCCAAGTCTGATTATCAAAAAACTAAACAACAATTATGGTCGGAACTAAAGAAAAAAGGAGTTGAGATTTCAACAATTACAAAAGAGAAAAGTTCATTGGAAAGAGTTAAGAACCAACTTCAAGAGAAAAATGTAAGAATTCAAAAGGAGGTCCAACAATTACAGGAAACTGTTAAACAAGTTAGCAATTTGCAAAAACTCGAAATGATTGTTAAAGGATTAGAAGGTAATGTTGTTCCAAAAGAGCAAGTTCAGGAAATTAAAGACCGTGAACAAAAATTGTTATCTCTTCGTTCAAATGCAAAGAAAGAATTGAGGTCTGATGTTGCAAGAATGTTAGATAGATTAGTTAGTGATCTTGAATCAAGAAGGGGAATATGAAAGGATATTCAAGACAACACAAGTTTTAAGGATCGCTTGAAGGGAGTGATCAATGCTTGAAAAACAACTAAAAAATAGGGGGGATATTAGTTAGTTAATTATGGGTTACTTGAAAGTTTTAATGACTGGATTGGGTGGCGCCATAACAGGAGGTACTGCAATTGGATTGATGGGAGGACAATCTCCTTCAAATTTACAAATACTAGAAAGAAAAGTTAGTGAATTAAGAGAACAATTGCAACAAAGTAATTTGGATGTATTATCTGAACAAAAAGATTACGAGTTAAAGTTGGAAGAAGTAACGCAAAGAATTCAAATGTCACAAAGTCAGCTTGGTGACAAACAAACATTAGAAGAGCAGATGAAACAACAAGAGGAAGAATTGTTGAAAATTACACAATCAATAGAAGCAATGCAAAATGGTAGCATTGAAGATCAAATAAAAGCACTAGAGGTTAGATTAAAAGATCAATAGAATAAGATTTCAGGAGCCCAATTTGAAAAAACAGACATGGAAAAAATTAATAAAGATGCTCAAGTAGAAAAAGATAACCTGAAAAGGGAAAAGGATGATTTGAAGGAAAAATTAAAAAAATTGAATTATTTGGAAAAGATTTTTGCGTAATTATTGAAAGAAAAAATCGACAAAAATCAAATTAAGGACATGGGGACATATAAAGCGGTTTTACATAATGCCATAACTAGAAGGCAAAGATCAATAAGGGACAAGAATACAGATATTATGAGTTCTTTAAATAAATTACGTGTTCAGTTGCTAGGTAGAGCCAACACTCGAGGATTTGCGGGAACTACAAGAGAAATATATGGGCAAAATATAGTTGACTCTCAAGTGAGAGAGGAACGATTCTTAGCAGAATTGCAGAAAATATTAGAAAAGATTTAAAGTAAAGGGGTTAAATTTAGAGTAGAAGTTTAAAAATTCGAGTGGTAGGTTAATTATGTCCCTCTTAAAAGTTCTCGTGGGGTGGGGCAGTGGATTATTATTAGGAAGTGCAACGATTGGTGTAGGTATTCGTGAATATGCCAAAAATAGTGCTAAGACAATTGCTCAAGAAACCAAGGAAAAATCAGAGAAAAGAACAATTGAACGTTCTAGAGAATTAAATGAAAGATCTCAAGAAATAGATGATTTAAGCGAAAAATTAGAGGAAAATACTAAACATTTACTAAAAGAGAACTACAGATACGCTAAAAAAATAGAAGAAATTGAACAAAAAATAAAAAAATTAGAAGAACAAAAGGTTAGTTACGATAGTACTACCCAATCACTAATAAAGGAATTAGAAAATAAAAAACAAGAGTTTGAAAATACTAAGAATTTCTTAAACAAATTAGAGAATGAAAAGGCTGATTATGAGAGCAATAAACAAAGATTAGAAACGCAATTACAACAACAAAAGAGTGAGCTTGAAACAATTCAGGAAAATAAAAGGCTATTAGAAGAATCTAAAAATAAAGCTCAAGAAGAAAAAGAACAAACTGAAAAGGAAAAAACAAAACTTAAAGAGGAGATAGAAGGATTTAAAGATTTTTCATATCTTGAAAATATCTTTAAAGAATTAACAAAAGATAGTGTGAATCAGCAGAAACTTCAAAAAGTTAAGACTTATGAAACAAGTTTGTTGGGTTCAACGAAACGACATAAGACTGAAAAGACTAGATTAAGAGAACAAGTTTTGATGACACTTAAGAATTGAGTTGATGGACTTACTTCAAGACCACACGTGTTTTTTGGGAAAGAAGAAGATAAAAAGAACTTTAAAGCTAAGTTAGAATCTTTGCTTAAATCTTGAACTATAGCAGAACAATCAAGATAAGGTCTTAAGTGACAAATTAAATAATGTCTATCTTCAAAGTCTTAATGGTAGCATTAAGTGGATTTGTGGTGGGTGGGACTGCAATTGGAATAAGTGCTAAAAATTTTTTAAATATAGAGAACAATGGCCGGATTTTGATTGAAGGTGAAGATGAACATGCTAAAGAATTAGAAAAAAGTGAGAGAAAAATCAATGAATTGCAGTATGAGATAGAACAAAACAAACGGGATTGGTCTATCGAAGAAATTAATTACAAAAATAAATTAGAAGCAAGAACACGACTATTGCAAGAGTTAAAGGCACAAAAAGTTACATTAGAGGGGGGTCAAAAAACATTAAAAGAAAGTCTTGAGCAACAAAAAGCATTATTAGAAGCAATTCGGAAAACAGTAGCAGACTTAACGGGAGACGGAAATAGTCTTGAAAAAAATAAAGCTCAATTGAGTGAAATGGAGGCAAAAATAATAGAGCAAGAGGGTCAAATTAAACAAACTCAATTAGAGAAAGAAGAATTGGAAAAGACTAATGAAAATATTCAAGCTGAAAAGGGCAAAATGCAACAAGAAAAGTCAGATTTAATTGCGAAATTAACAGAATTTAAAAATTTAGAGAAAATTTTTGAAATTTTTACAAAAGAACAGATTGCTTTAGATCAAATTAAGGACATTGACTCATATGAAGAGAAAGTAAAAGATATTGCTACAAAAAGAATGAAATCAACTAGAGAATTGCGTAAGCAAATTACTGATATTGTGGCAACGTTGTCTAATGAAATTAGATCTGGAAAAAATATAAAAATTGAAAAATCACAACAAATAAATGGAGGAGGATCTATTTGTTATGAAGACTCTAGAGAGGATGTATACGGAACTCATTGCGTAGATAATACAAGATGAGTAAATGGTACTTATGAAAGAAAATCCATAATGGGTTCTGAAGTGGAAGAGAAGAAATTTATAGAAACTTTGACTAAAATACTTGAGTCACTAAAAGACAAGGAAAATTAATTTTCAAATAAAAATAAGTAAATTCTGAGCAAATTTCCTAGTTTTTTATTCGTATTCCTTAATAAGACTGTTCTCTTTTAATCAATAAAGTTGAGGAAATTAGATTACAATTGAAAATTAAATCTGAAATAAGTAATTATGCCCTCTTTAAAGTTTTTAGTTACTGGATTAAGTGGGATTGTGACAGGAGGAACAGTCGTTGGACTGGGGGGGGCAGGTAAATTAATTTCAGGGGAGCGACCTTCTTTCTCTATAGAACTAAAGGTAAAAGATAAAGAAATTGTTGATTTAGAGAGTAAGTTAGAAAAAAATGAACAAGAGTTATTAGATTAAAGAACTAATTATGAGAAGAGAATGAAAGAAATTGAACAGAAGTTAGAAAGTTTACAAAGAGAGCAAGAACAATTTAGCGAACGTAAAAAGTCGTTGGAAGTGGAAATACAACGACAAGAGAAAGAATTAACAAGTAATAAACAATCATTAGAAAAAGTAGCCAGTCGAAATGTTGATATAGAGGGGTTAAAAAAGAAGTTAAAAGATAAGGAAGATAACCTTTCAAAAACTAAATTGGAAATGGAAACGTTAGGAAAGACTAATTCGAGTTCACGGGAAGAAAATGGCAAACTTCAAAAGGAAAAAGATAGTTTACAGAAAAAATTAAAAGAATTAAGCTATTTGGAAAAGATTTTTGCAGAATTATCAAAAGAAAGAATTAAAGAAGGGGACATCAAAGACATCAGAACATATAAAGCAGTATTAAATAATGCCATAACGAGAAGAAAGATGTCACTACAAAACAAAAGACTGCAAGTTTGAACTGATTTAACGACTTTATTTGGTCGTGAACGAAAAGGAACAAATAATAATGAATTGGCTAGGGGGAAGTTAATTGGAGATTCAGTAAAAGAAGGTGAATTTTTGGCAAAATTAAGAGAAATATTTAACAGTATTGAAAAAATATAGAGAGAAGAAGAAACTAGATTTAATTATCTTTGATTTTTAGTTAAATATCGATAAATACTCTGGCATGAATAAAATAGGTTTAAAAATAGGAATAAGTGGAACATTTTTAAAGCTTTAATTAGGTAGTTATGGCTAGTTGGAAGACTATGCTCATGGGGGGGGCAGGTGGATTGCTTTTTGGAGGATCAACCGTAGGAGTAGTTTTTAGGGGAGGCAAACAACCAGTTTCTGCAGAAGTTACTAGAGAATTAGAAGCCAAGGGAACTGAAATAACTCAATTAGAGTCTCAATTATCGGAAAAGGTTAAGCATTTGTTGAGTGAAAAAGCTAAACATGAAGAAGAATTAAAGAAAAAAGCAAGTGAATTACAAGGGTTAGAGGCTAAAGAAAAGGAGTTACAACAATTAACAGACAATTTAAACAACAAAAAAGAAGAGGTTCAAAAAACTAAAGATTCTGTAAGTCAGTTAAAACAATTGGGAAGGCAATTACAAGCAAAGGAGACTGAAATGTCAAAAATTGAAAAGGATAAAGATTCATTAGAGAAGGCAAAGGGCGAGATTAAGGCGGCAAAGGAGAAAATTCAAAGAGGGATGCAACAATTGAAGCAAGAAATTCAAAAAGTTAAAGATTTGGACAAGTTTGAAATGATCGTTGAGGGAATGAGCAGGGAAAATGTTCAACAGGATCAAATTCAGGAAATTCAAAAACGTGAGAAAAATCTATTAAATCTTCGTGCAGAAGCAAAGAAAGAATTGAGAAATTCTGTTAAAGCAATGTTGGATAAATTAATTGCTGGGATTAAAACCAACAGCGGGATATCGGGTTCTGAGCAAGACAAATCAGCCTTTCAGGCACGTTTAGAGGAAATGCTGAAGGATTGACAAGAAAAAATAAATAAAAAATAAAAGGTATTAGGTAGTTAAGTTATGCCTTCCTTGAGATTTCTAATTACAGGATTAAGTGGTATTTTGACAGGAGGTACTGCCGTCGGATTGGGTGCTGGAGACTGATTGTTTGGTGGCCAATCCTCTTCGTCTTCGCATTTAATGGAGGAAAAGAATAAAGCAATAAGTGAATTAAAAGAAGAATTGTCGAAACAAGATAAGGACTTATTAGCCGAACAGGCTATTTACGAAGAAACATTAAAAGAATTGGAACAACAACTGCAAGAATTGCAAGACAAAACAGGTCAGTTTGAAAGTAGAAAAAATTCATTAGCTGATCATCTAAAGAAGGAAGATGATGCATTAACTAAGGCTAAAAATGCATTAGAAAGATCACAAAAAGGTGCAATTAAAGCTGAAGAGGCTAGTGCACATATAGAAAAATTACAAACACAATTACAAGAAAAAGCCACTAAACTTGAGAGCACTAAAACAGAAAGAGATTTACTGAAAAAAGCTAATTTAGATGCCCGAGAAGAAAATAGTAAAGTACAGCGGGAAAGAGATAGTTTAAATAAAAAGCTAGAAAGATTAAATCAATTGCAAAGAATTTTTGAGGAGTTGCGTAAAGCTGGTTATGGAAAAGAACAAATTGTAAATGTGGATAAATATAGAGCATTCTTATGGAATGCTATAACGCACAAAACTAGCGTATTGTGAAAGGAAAAGGGGGCGGTATTAAGCAATTTGCATGCTTTAACAAAACAGATTAGAAACGGGAGCCAAAGTACTAGACAAGCAGGAGATGTTGCGCCAATGGATACTCAAACCGTAATTGGAAATCCAGAAAAGGAAAAGGAATTATTAGAAAAAATAAAGGCTATATTAGACAAAGTTAGTTAAAAAAGGGGCTTAAATTTACTCTTTTACAAAAAATCTATAAGTTAACTCTTAAATATTTCGTACTTGTAAAACATTGCAAACACATCAACCGTACTGTAGTGCAAATAAAATAATTTCAATAAAAAAGATTGGTATTTAGGCTTAAGAAGGAATTAATCCAACTTCTTTCTAATGGCTAGTCCGAAGGTTCTTATTCTGGGGGGGGCAGGAGGTTTATTGTTGGGCGGAGCAGCTGTAGGAGTAGGAATTAGACAATTTCGAGGAACCACAGTTGTTAATGCTGAAGTTACGCCAGAATTACAAGCAAAATACAAAACACAGTTAGAGTCTAAAGAACAAAGAATAAAACAGTTAAGTGATGAATTAACAACGAAGACTGAAAGTGTATCAAGTGAAAAAGCTAAATATGAAAAAGAATTAGCGGAAAAAGAGGAAAATTTACAAGAATTAGAGAAACTACAAAAAGATTTTGATAATACTACAAAAGAGTTAACTAAACAATTAGAGGATAAAAAGAAGGAGACTGACGATACTAAATTATCTTTAGCGAAATTAAAGAAAGAGCAAACAGATTATTCAGAGACCAAAAAACAATTAGAAACAAGACTGAAATAGCAAGAAACTGAGCTTTCACAAACTGAGGAGCGAAAAAGTGCATTAGAAAAATCCAAAGAAGAGGCGCGAGTTAGAAAAGAACAAGCTCAAAAAGAAAAAGAAGAAATAAGTGAAAAAATTAAGAACATTAAAAATTTAAAAACACTTGAAAAAGTTTTCATAGGATTCAACGAGGAGGGGGCTTTTAGAGGAAGACCTCGAGAAATCAAAAATTATAAAAGTGAGTTGTTGAATTTTAAAAAGCAAAAATACAGATTGAAGGAATTATATTGACAGGATGTTAAGTCAATGAATCAGTAATTTTGAAAACAATACAAAATTGCTTGGAAAAGACGAAGACAAAAAAAGATTCAAAACTCAGGTAGAACAATTATTGAAACAATGAAAAGAATCTTGAAAATAACATCGAATAATTTATTTAGAGATTTAAGTGAATAATTATGGCTTCTTGGAAGTTTTTAATGACTGGATTGAGTGGAATTGTTGTAGGAGGTACAACAATGGGATTAGGCGCAGATAGTTGATTTCCGAGAGGACAACCTTCTTTCTCTGAAATGCTAGAGGCAAAAGATGAAGAAATTGAAGGGTTAGTGAGTAGGTTGGCGAAAAATGACAAAGATTTGATGGAAGAAAGGTCTAATTACGAGACTAGATTAGAAACAATTGAACAAAAGTTGAAAGATTTACAGGGAAAGCGAGAACAGTTTGACAATGATAAAAAGTCATTGGAAGAAAAAATTAGGCAACAAGAGGAGGAATTAGCCAGAACTAAAACATCATTAGAACAGATAGCCGACAAGAATATTGATAGCGTTAAAGCAACTAGTGCTCAAATAGAAGAACTGCAAACAAAATTAAAAGAACAGGGCGATAAGCTTTCAAAAACTAAATCAGAAAAAGATACCTTGGAAAGAGCTAATTCAAGTGCACAGGAAGAGAGTAAAAATGTACAAAAAGAAAGAAATGATTTAAAGGAAAAGTTAACAAGATTGAATTATTTGGGAAGAGTTTTTTCGGAATTGCGCGGAGTTGGAATTAAACAAGAACAAATTAAAAATACTAAAAATTATAAATCCTCGTTGAGAAACGCTTTATCCAAACAAGCTCAAGCTGTGCAAAGCCAACGACAAAAAGTTTGGACTAATTTAGTTACTTTGATTGGTCAAAATTCAAGGGGGCAAAGAAACTACGAAAGTTCAAAACTGGAGAAAGAAGAGATAATTGGAAATAAAGATAAAGAGGATCAATTTTTAAAAGATTTGAGAGATTTGTTAGACAGCATTGAAAAAAGATAAAGCTAATTGGAAAATAAATTTAACTGCACTTAAAAATGCAAAATATTTCAAACAAATTCATTCTTACGTATGCAAATAAAATAAGTTCAATATTCTGCTATTTCAAGATGAAAAAATAAAAGGGGGATAATTAGATAACTATGGCTGGTTGGAAAACTATGTTACTAGGGGGGGGCAAGTGGATTGCTATTTGGAGGCTCAACTGTCGGGGTACTATTTAGAGGAGGAAATCAACCAGTTTCTGAAAATATTAAAAGTGATTTAGAGGCGAAAGAACGAGAAATAGAACAATTAAAAGCTGAGATATCGGAAAAGCTTCAATCTTTATCGAGTGAAAACATTAAGCACGAAACAGGTCTAAAAGAAAAGGTAGAGGAATTACAGGAGTTAGAGGAAAAACAAAAAGAGTTACAAAAGTTAACAGAAGATTTAAGTAAAAAGAAGGGAGAGATTCAAGATACTAAAGAATCTTTAAGACAGTTAAAACAAATCCAGTCTAATTACGAAAAAACTAAAAAACAATTAGAGGCAAAGTTGCAAAGAAAAGAGAGTGAAATCTTGAAAATTGAAAAAGATAAAAGTTCGCTAGAAACATTTAAAGATAAGATTCAAGGAGAAAAGAAGAAGATTGGAGAGGAAATTCAACAAATAAATGAAAGAATTCAAAAAGTTCAAGATCTTCAAAAACTTGAAATGATTGTTGAGGGATTAAAAAAGCAAGAGGTTTTAAAGACGCAAATTAAAGAAATTCAAGATCGTGAGCGAAAATTATTAGATCTTCGTAAAGAAGCAATGAAAGGATTAAAAGATTCTGTTACAGGGATGTTAGAACGATTAGTCAGAGATCTTAAATCCAAGGGAATAGTGAGCAATGGTCAAAACTCAGATTTTCAGGTACGTTTAGAAGAAGTGATTAATAATTGAAAGTCAACTAAAAAATAGGGAATTAAAATAAATAATTATGCCTTCCCTAAGATTTTTAATTACGGGATTAAGCGGTATTTTGACAGGAGGTACTGCTGTTGGATTAGGTGCTGGTGACTGGTTATTTAGAGGACAAGACACTTCTTCACAGTTGCTGGAAGTAAAAAATATAGAAATAAGTAAGTTAAAAGATCAACTAGACCGTAGTGATTTAGAGTTATTAGCTAAACAAGAAGAATACTCACAAATATTGGAGGAAGTAGATCAAAAAATTAGAGACATGCAGTTATCACAAAGCTCATTTGATAGTGACAAAAGGACATTAGAACAACAAATCAAACAACAAACACAAGAATTGCAGAAAGTTTCACAGACATTAAAAGGAATTGATATTCAGAAAATTGAGGCTCAAATAAAAGGCATAGAAAATCAATTACAAGAAAAAGAAAATAAGGTTGCACGAGCAAAATCTGAAAAGGATGCAATAGAGCAAATTAATAAAGATGGTCGATTAGAAAATGGTAATTTACAAAAAGAGAAGGGTGATTTACAAGAAAAATTAAAAAAATTGAATTACTTGGAGAGAGTTTTTGTGGAGTTACGGGGAGTTGGAATTAAAAAAGAAGAAATTAAAAATCTTGACACATATTGAGCTCACTTAAATAATGCCATAAGGAGAAGGCAAAAAACAATAGGTACAAAGAGTGCAAGTATTATGAGTTCTTTGAATAATTTGAGATCTCAACTGTTTGGCCGAAGTGTCGTGCGAAGATCTTCCAGTCCAACAATAATTGGTTCCTCAGAACAAGAGGCAAAATTCTTAGAGGAATTACAGAAAATATTAGACAAAATCTAACAATAAAAAAAATTAATTTTTTTCTTAAATATTTGAACTAATTTAAGGAAAAGCTATTAAAAAAATTAATACTATCTAGTACTTAAAGAAAGCGACAATAATCAAAAATTAGAGTTATTTAAGAGCCTGAAAGGCATCTAACTGTTCAGTCCATATATGTCATTTCCACTCGACATTCTGAGCTTTTAAATTTATGTTCCCCAACGCCTGCGGGTTTTACAAAAGTTATTTCAGACTCCTCCTGAAATACACTTTCGTCCGGAATAAATATTTCCTCTTCCCCAATATCATCCTCTTGTAATTGCACCTTTAGAATCCCTAAGCTAGTCAAAGTTAATCATCTAACTTCTACAGGATTTTGATCTTTATAGCTTTTAAATCACTTAAACGACACTTCTTTAGGTATAGTTTTCCCTTTCTCCAAACAAACAGCTAATTCACCAACACTCTCATCCGCCTCGCTATCTTCTCTAGACTTAACTTTTTTACAATTGCTACTAATTTTGGATCTTGTAGATTCCCCTAGATTATTATCGGAAGAGCTTCCCGAAATAGACATAGGAATCAGAGAAGAAGCTCCTGCAATGCCTCCTGACAAAGGAATAGTCAACAATTTAAAGTTCATCGTCAATGTCGTCTAAATTCTAAGGGAGTTGAAACTTCCTAATAACTTGGTAATAATCTCGCTTCTTTCGCTAAATTTTTCTAAAAAATAAAGATTCTTAAATAGAAGAATTTGCTACGTAATTAATCTTTCAACCTTTATGAGGTAACTTATCTTTATCTTCTTCTGATACTTCCAACTGACACTGTTTTTCTGTGAAAACTTGTCCATTAACGGAAGAAGAAATCAGTCCTTTTGAGGCATGAATTTCTTCAGATAATTTCATTCTTTTATTACTGAAACCAGTATTGTCTGACTTTGTTAAGTTAATAACCAAGTGACTGTGAGTAAATTTCAAATCTTGCACAGGTATAGGCATTCCATATTCCCCTGCATGATATTCAAACTCGATTTCTAAACTATCTTGATAAGTTCGACAAGCTTGAAGCTTAGACTTATCCTCATCAGAAGCTAAAACAACTCTACACAAATCGGGATTTTTAGTTCTTTCTTGATATTTTTCAGCTTCATTTAATTGTTTTCGAGCTTGTGAAACGGTGGTTGTTAAAGAAGATTGATGAGTCTCAGAACTGCTCTCTTTACTAGAAGTTTCTGTAGCCACAGTTACTGATTCCTCCCTGAAAGAAGCATTAGAAAATACTGCTACAGGAGAAACAGCTGTAACAGTAGCTAAGCTCCCAACAATAATGGATTTAAAGGAAGACAAAATGCCTTAAAGAAAATAATGTTTTCACACAATTTTAAAGCCTTTTTTGATAAATTATTTAAATTAAAAAAATTCAAATAGAATCCATAAAAAATAAACTAAGTTAGTTTATGGCCTTCCTTTCCTCACTTTTTGGGAAATATGTAATGATGACTTTAGTAGTTTCAGGGGGAATAACAAGTACAGTTTCAGGAATATTGTTTTCTGATAAACCTACAAAAGAAGTTGTTGTCCAAGCAGAAACTCACCTAAACGATGGATTGGAACAACAAGAGGGAGGTAAAAGAGATAGTTTTTCTGAGACCCCAACACCCCAAGTCAAATCATTAAAAAGTGACATAACAGATTCTGGGCAAAGTCTATCTAATTCCAAGGAAGAAAATCTAACTGAAAAAAATAACGAAAAACCAAAAGATACAAAATCAAATTCAGAAAACCAACCTGTAACACAAGCTCCACAAGAATCAACAAAAGATTTAGGATTGGACTCCAATCCTAGTTCGAATCCGAGAGAACAAGTGCCTGCAGTAAAAGAAGAACCTCAACTTCCTAAAAATAACCCCGTAAGAGGTGAAGGGGAGAATGTCCCCAAACCTGATATTCCTAAACTGGAACTAGAACAAGCTCCAATTGAGGCCCCCACGATGGCAGAAGCTAAACCTTCAAACAGAAGTTGATTCAGTATTGGTTCTAGAAATTACAATGACCTAGAATACAATGAAATTTCTCCTGATGTTTGTCAGAAGACAATAGAAGGGCAACAAATTACTTTTGATTGTGAATGAGATCTTTCTTCCCCTAAAACAAATATCAGATTCTCTTTCTTTGTAACTGATTATCCAGATTTACAAAATAAGAAATGAGAAGAGCTGAATGAGATTGATATTTATACTCTGGAAGATAGTATCCAAGTAGGTTTTGTATTTAAGGATGAATTAGAAAAAGAAATAAGAGTTCCTATTTCCGCTCCAGAGGAATATTTAAAACAATTTAGTTAACAGATAAATTTTTGTTTTGGGAGAAGTTTTTGTTAAAAAACAAATGTTTTATTTGTTTGCGTAGCAAGTATATAATCTTTAAAAATTAGTTAAATTCTTATGGTTCTTTCTGTTTCCTGAGCAGTTAAGTATTTTTTAACGACTTTAGGAATAGGAGGTGGTATTGCGGGTACTGTTTTATTTACTTCCAATCCTGTTTCAGCAACCGTTGCAATCAGTACTTTAACCATTGCTGATTCTTCGAAAGAGTCAATTCAAACACCTTCTAGCTCAGAAGCTGGTCTTTCTTCTGATAATACTAATGCTTCACTATCTCCAGCTAAGGTGAAAGAACTTGACGAAGGATTAGGTAAGTACTATAAGTGTCGTAGTCGACACTTACATAAGGGATGTAAGTCTTACTTGCCATCATGATTTGTGAACTCTACAAACGAATGAACTTAAAGGCTTTTTAATTAGTTAAAAGTTAACTTCATGGCTTCTTTCGTTTCTCTATTGTCAAAATATTTACTTTCTGCTATAGGTGCTGGAAGTGGAGTTGTTGGAACTATTTTTGGGACTATTAATGCAGGTAAAACTCAAGGAGAAATAACACATCAAGTTGAGGAACAACGACCCACTGGAAGTGATGTTGTTTCACGAACTCCTTCAGTAATTGTCTTTCCGCAAACTCCAGTTGAATCTACAGGACCTGCCATAAGTGCAGAAAGCGATCGCTCTGGTGAAGGAGTGGACGCAACAGGCAAAAAGAAAACAGAAGCAGAACCTAAAAAAGAAGTAAAAGAACAAAGTGACAATAGAAATCTCCATGCAGAAACTTTAAGGGGAACAGGAGGAACAAAACAAATATCGGAACAGTCTCCTTCTATTGTTGGCGAAGGTACAACTTTACAAAAACCAAATTTGGAATCTCAACTTAATATTCCAGAAAGTAGAAACGAAAGTGAGCTTGCAAGTTCAGTTTCCGAAATATCTCCTCAACCTTTGGCTTTGCCAGAAGATTCAGCGAGTGAATCTGAATCTAGAGAAACAAGTGGATTAAGAGGAAGTAGATTCACTATGAGATCTAAAAACTATGACGGCTTAGAACAAACTGAGTTAATGCCCGACGAATGTACAAGAAATATAGATGTGGATAGAGTTTCTTTTTCTTGCCCGACGAATGATGACATAGGTCTCAAGACTAATATAGATTTCTCTTTCTTGACAAAGTCAGTTCCTAGTCTGCAAGATAAGGACTGAAATGATTTGTCAGAATCAACAATTTATCCTAGAATGGACAATATAACTGTGGGTTTGATATTTAACAGTGGCGGTGGCGAGATAGAAGTTCCTTTAGAAGCTCCGGAAAAATATCTAAAACTTATGGGTTACGAGGGATAAGAGTATTTAAAACATAGAACAGAAAAAATTTAGTTAGTTTCTTGGCTTTTTCTCCTTCCCTTTTAACCAAATATTTACTTTCTTTTATGGGAGTGGGGTTGCGGGAACTGCTTTTGGAGCCCACAATACTAGTACTAGTGAGTTGCAAGGTCAAAACTTAAAGGTTGAGTATAAAGAAGATTTAGGGACTCAAGATCCCGAAATAGATGGTGATTCGGGAGGGGATCGAGTTGAAGAAGGAGTGCTTGGAGCTAAGGAGGTCACACCGCCCCAATCAGAACAAGGAGAAAAACTCAATGACCAAATTACTTCCACATCTTCCGAGAAGTCCGAGGGAAATGATGTTGATGAAACGTCGCAACAAATATTAGGACAATCTTCTACTGATTTTGCCGGCAGTAGTTCAAAGCGAGAGGAGCCTAGATTAACACAGCCAGCATCAGGACCAGTTACTTCTGATTCAACTAAACAAAACATTAAACACGAGAATGAGGGAGAAGAATATTTAAAGGAAAAACAAGAGTCTGTTCCAAAATTGACTAAGGAAGCTACGCAATTAAATGCAAAAGAAATTCAGAGCAAAAATTGATTCTCGATTGATTCAAAAGTTTACGAGAGTTTAGATGAAAATGAATGGACAATTTCAGAATGCGAGACAAATCAACAAGATAATGTATTTTCTCTGAAATGTCCCTGAAATTATTCAACAGAAAAGACTCACATTAACTTTTCCTTTTCTCCTGATTCAGTGCCTGAATTAAAGGAAAAAGATTGAACCAAATTACAAGAATTATCGATTACTCCTCCCAATCTTGAACAAGGAATAACCTTGGAACTATTGTTTAATGATGATTTGGAACATCTGATAGAAATCCCGCTGAATAAGCTAAACTCAAAGGCGACTTAAAACATCATTATCAAGTTAATTTTTACCTGCTTTTCCCCCAAGAAGAAAATGACAAAAAATTAGATTACAGAAGGTTCCAGAAACTAAGATAAGTAACTAAAGGAACGCTAAAAGTAATTAATGCTTTAGAAAAAATTAACTATTTTTCAATTCTTCTGTAAAGCTTTTCGTTCTTAGAAAAAGTAAATAAGTTTTTATTTTTTAATATTCATTCACTGTAGTAATTTCTTTGCAATTTTCAACTCAATTAAAGAAGAAGAATTTTCCTCCATTTCTTGCAATTTAGCTTCTTGTTGTTTAAAGCTTTTAACCGCCCTATCCCAAGAAACAAAAGATCTATTTCTTGAGATCTCTTGTCTCTTACTTGCAATGGTAAAGAAAGTTTTATTTAAAGAAGATATATCTCTTTGAAAATCTCCTTCATTTTCATAAAAATGTCTGTAAGGATTTTTATCTCATCTCCCTCAATCATTTGTGAACACATTAGTCTTTCCTTTCAGAGTTTTTGTAATTTTTATTTTCTCCCAAGATCACCCAATTTGTTGTAAAGCAAATTTAATTTCTGAAAGTTTCGGCTTTTTCTTTAATGTATGAGACATTTCATCAGATAGGCTTTCCTCTATTTTTTGAATCTCATTTAAATTTTCAATAAGCTTATCCTTCTCAATATTTAACTCACTATAAAGTTCATACATCTTTTGCAAAACAGTTCTGTGTTCTTTGGAAAGAGAGGGAGCTATTTTTGGTTTATCCTTAGATATTTTGTCTATTTGATTTCTTACAGTTTGAAAAACATCCAAATATTTTTTCTACCCTCTTCATTTCCATTGAGATGTTTTTGAACTGTGTTTTCATATTGTCCAGACAACCGTAAATCAAGTTCGCTGACTCTTTCAGAAGTACTAATTTCTTGATTTACATTCTTAACTATTGATAAGACATGTTCCTTTGTAGCATCTAAGCTTTCTAAAGAAAAAGAATCTTCAGGTTTCTCAAGTTTTAAATTTACCTGAGGTAAATTAATTGAATCTCCTATTAATTTGTGTTGCTGTGAATAAGATTCTGACTTTGTGTCTAACTTACTATCCTTAAGTCCTAAAGTATTATAAAAATTTTTGTTTAAAGTTGTTGCCCCCCCCAGCTAAAGTCTTTTATATTTTTAAACAATTCATAACTGTTATTCAATATAGGTCATGCGACACCATTTGCCCCAAGAAAACCAAAGCCACCTAGAATTAACTTAGTTTTTCCCTTCAACCCTATTCCTTCTATATTTATTTCTTGAATAGTAGTTAAATCAATTTAATTCAAAAGTCAAAAATCAGATTTTGATTTTGTTTATCTATGTTAGATAAATGTTTCAACTAAAAAATTACGCTATTTGTTCTGTGTTGTCATTGGGGTGTTTAAGTTTTATTTCTTCTGTTCCCTCCGCGCTAGTAGGGATGATGAAAACGGTTCAAAAGGCTGTAACTCCAAAAAAACCTAAATGGTATCCTAAGTACTGCTATAAATGAATCATTTATTTCTCAAATGGTGAACTTATAGTGTGTCCAACAATAGAAGGTACTCCGCAAAAATATTTTTTTTATTTGTGGTGACTAAAAGAATATGACTTTAAGACAAATGATGGATCTAAACAATACTTTTATCCTGTGCAAAGCATATCTACAAATGTTGATAGTATAAGCTTTACCTTTAAAGGGGGCGCAAACTCCTCATCATCTGGAAAAAGCTTAACTATAAATCAATGAGAGAAACGAAGTGAAAAGGACAAGAATATACAAAAATTCAATGGAGTTAACTTAGAAGATAATTGCAAAGTTGAAGGAAAAAAATTAAGTTGTTTAAATAATCAATATATTGCGAATTGATTGGATTACCAACCATTCTATTTTTAAGGATTTATACAAATATTCACAAAAGTATTTAACAAGAAAATTAAGGACTTAAGGATTGATTTTTGGAGTTTCCAATAACACTCTTTGACCTCTCTTGGAAACTAAGTAAATTTAGACTGAAATGTCTTTCCTTTCAGCTAAATTCATTGCTTTTTCCGCTCTTTTAGGCAGTTCCGGAACTGCCATTGTAATTTCTACCGCTCTTAAGAATATTTTTACTTGCAAAGCAAACCCTAAGATTATTAGGAGGGTTAAACAGCAATGTGCTCAGTTATTTGTCAACTTACAACAAGGGGTTTTTATAGTTTGTCCAGATGTTAACCAAGATACTGGCTATCAATTTTGGTTGCGAGAGCAAACTAGAAAAGGTCCTTCTTATTCTGAAATAAAAAAAGTTAAAGTTTCAACTGTTCCTTCAGATTCTACAAAGGAAAAGATTAAAGAAATTAAAGTAGAGTTTGAAAACTTAAAGAAGGGCATAACAATGAGTTCTAGGTATATAGAGGAATTTGGTACATCAGTCGAAAAGTTACAACACTTAAATTCTCAAGATTTAAGTCAATGCAAAATTGAAGCCCAAGATAAAAAGCCTTATATCACATGTGGGCAATATACTCAAGAGCTTCGTCAGATACAAACTTATGCAATCCCTAAATATATTCCCTAATTTTTGAAAATTACAAAAATACAAAAACCCAAACATTAATTCTTAAAATCTCCCGATAATGTTTATTTTCAGAGTAGATTAGTTCTTTTAAAATCTAAGTTTTTGGGTTGCAATGCCTTTTCTTCCAATTAAAGGCGTTGTATTTTCTACACTTTTAGGAGGTTGCGGGGCAATCACCACAACATCATTCCCTTCTATTAAATGTGCAGTGAGCGCAACACCAATCAGAATTAGACAACAATGTGCTAAATTGTTTGCACAAGTTGATGCAGGAGAATTTTTAGTTTGTCCGGATGAATATAAAAATGATGGAATTAATTTTTGGTTTCTAGAAACTGCAGGGAAGTGGCGGGGGCGACATTCTTATACTGAAGTTAAAAAAGTTAAATTAGAAACAACTCAAATAACCCATAAAGATAAAAAAGTTCAAGCAAAGAAAGTTAACTTTTTGGGAACCAACAAAAGTGTGACAATGCGTGATGAGGTTGTAAACTATTGAGTAACATCAATTGACAAACTGCAGAAATTAGATAATTTAGACCTAAAAGAAAAGTGCAAAATTACACGTTCTCATAACAAGCCTCAAATTAATTGCAACGGATTCACACAAGAGCTTAAACATATAAGATACTATTTAACTCCTAAGTTAACTAATTAATTTTTTAAAAGTTTTGCGAGCGCTAAACAAATAACTCTTGAATTGGACAATAAAGCTAATTTAGTTCAAATTAATCCCCTTAAAATCTAGGTAAATCTAGAGTAAAATTTCTTTCCTTTCAGTTAAGAGCATTGCCCTTTCTACTATTGTAGGTGGTTGTGGGGCGGTTGTCGCAACCTCTCCTACCTTTAAATGTATCAACGGTTCAAAGCGCATTAAAGTTCAACAGCAATGAATGTGCTCAGTTATTTATAAACCCGAAAGAAGGGGTGTTAATATTTTGCAGAGACATTAATGGAGGGGACGGCCTTCAATTTTGGTTTATAGAACAATATAAAGGTTATACCTACTACACTGAAGTTACACAAATTAAAGTCTCTTCTATTCCAAACACAAATCCACCAAAAAACACTGAAACAATTAAAGTTGAACTTCAAAACTTAAACAAAACCATAAACATGAATGCTAGGTATGTCAATTACTTGGGAACGACAATAAAAGACTTATCACATTTAAATTCTCCAAACTTAAAAGAAAAATGCAAAATTCAGAAACGAAATAATAAACCTTACCTAGTTTGTAATGCAAACAGCAATAAATATGAACAAGAACTTCGTCACATAAAAGACTATTACATACCCAAGTAAGTTCATAAACTTAATTAGCTTTAACCTGCAAGTAAGGTCTTTTGCATGTAAAATTAAGTCAAAATTTACTTTTTTATTTAAAAAATGGCTGTAAGTCTAAAGTTATTTCCTTTAGTTGCCGGAATTGGATGCGGAGTTGAGGGGATTTCCCTGACTATTAGTTGGTGGAGAGGGGAGTAATACTAACTCAGTTTCTTTACAAACAGATCAGGTACCCGAACCAACTGCGGTTACACATTCAAGAGATTCTTCTTCTTCCCGAGTTACTCCAGAAGAAACTCCTTTAACAGACTCGCCGACGGAAGAATCTTCCCGCACGTCTAGTGAGACTGAATCTAGTAAGACTCAAGAAGAAACAACTGCTGAATCTCCCGAACAAAAAGTTGCTCCAAAACCAGAAATTCAAAAAGATGAAACTCAAGTCGCTGAAGAGGCTTCCGTTGCACAAGTTATTAATAACTGCCAAGTAATAGATATTACTGAAGAATTAAGTACTGCTGATCTGAATGGCGGAAAAATTTGAAGATCAATTTATAAACATATCTTGTTTGGACACTTCTGATGACGATGATTCTATTTTTCTTAGCAAGTGAAAAGGGGCGTTTACTAACAGTCTTTTGACAGGAAGTCATAAGTTATCAAAAGGATCTTTGCTTGATCTAAAAATGAAAGTTTCTTCAGCGGAGGAAACTTCTGAAAGTTACCGGCAAATTGTTTTTTCCAGCACTTGTTTTGAATCTTCTGTAACTGGAATATGAAAAACAGACAAATGCAAAATCAAGATTATTGATATTTCTGATCCCCGTGTATCTCCTGACAAAATCTTTCTAGAATTCGATTAGACTAATTTTTTACCTTTAAGTTCTAATTTTTGGTTTCTATTGGTGGGATGGGATTTACTGAAGGAACAATAGAAAAAGACAATTAGTTTTTAACTAAGTAAGACTAAAAACCTTTTTAATCGAGATAAGAAGATAAGTTTTCTCTTACATTTTTGAATAAAAAATTAATGTTTTAAAAGCTAAAGAATTTATGAAAAAATTTAGTTTTTCAACTTCAGATACATTAAATTTTCTTCCAATTTTGGATCAACTATTGTTACTGTATATACCTGAGAATCATCAGGATTTCAATTTGAGTAATCTCCCAAAATTTTTCCTCCCCAACTTCCAATAATTTCTGGATAAGAGAAAATTTCACTTACAAATTTAGTCTTATAAAAGTCTTCGATCGATTCAAGATCATTTCAAGCTGTAGAAGTTTGAATATCAATTTTTGTGTCAGAGTTAAAGAATTCTTTAGGCTCTTTCAATAATTTTGTGGATAATCATAACTTCCACTTAGCATTAATTATCTCATCTCCGCGACCGCTATTATCACAAGACAAGGAAATATACTCCTTATCTTTAGGGAGTAAATAAAAAACCTCTTGATCCTGACCTTCTAACACAACACAATTTTCCAATTGCTTAATAACTCTTGATGGTTCATCTAGAGTTTCTCCTTTTTTCTCTTCTTCAACAGGCTCGGAGTTTTGTGTAGACGGATCTTGTCGAGACTCATCCTCCTCCCCCGAAGTTTCTTGTGTTACATCTGTTTGTTGATTTACAACTGAAGAACCGGATAAATAATTTGAATTAATAAAAGGAGCGGCACAAACTCCCCCTCCAACAAGAAGACAAGAATAGGATTTTATTAGAAGGCTCATTTAATAACTTAATAATTTCCTATATTTCCTTTATATTAATACCAACTCAAAAGCTTTCTTGAATTTCACTAAATAAAAATTTCTCCTAATCTCAAAAGAATTGAGAAAGAAAAAACAACTTGGATTGCAAAACCTCTCCCTATAAAAGTTGCTTTAATATCTCTACCTGAATTTCCACGCTCCTGTGTTATTAAAATATACCTCCTTGATCTTTGAAACGAGCAATAGAAAGGGGGCGATCTTAAGAAATAAACCATCACACTTATCTTGTCAAAGTTATATCAGAGCCCTAAACAAAAGTATTGGAACAAGTACTTTTTGCAAAACTTCCAAAACTTTTCTTGTGGTCTAGATGATAAATTCTTACTAAGATAAGCTTTTAGTCTTTAGGTTCAAAAGTTACTCTGCATTAAAGCTGGAAAAGGATTAAGTGTCCTTCTTTTCAGCTAAAATTCTTGCATTTCCTACATTACTTGGATGACTTGGTGTTTCATTGGCCATTCCAAACTTTAAAGAAAAATGCAAGATTGTACTTAGGTACAGAATAACTTGTTACAAATTATTCGCTAGCGCAAAAGAAGGAGAATATATAGTTTGCCCCTCGAAGGGGGATGAGACTAATCCTAATTTTTACTTAAGATGAACAAAAGATAAACCTAGTCGTAGTACATTTACCAAAACAGGAAAAATAACGACACAAATGCAATCAGATAAAAAATCAGTTCAGGTGAAATTCACAGAACTAAACAAAGAGATGAAAGTATCAATTGGCTATTTTGATATTTTTGGGACTGACAAAGACAATTTAGAAAAATTGCATTCTATTGATCTGCAGACATCTTGCACTATCAAAAATAAAGAAAAAAGTAATCCAGAACTGGATTGCGGAAGTTATAAGCAAGAACTTAAGTATTCACAAAAATATCTAATCTAGTAGCAAACTTTTATCTAACTTTTTAAAAGTTGGAAAATTTTTATTTAGGTTTTTTGACAACGGAAAATGGTGAATTTGGGAAAATACTTCAACAAAGAATACAGTTTTTTTAGTCTCTAAAAATAAATAATTTTTCAAAATGTCCTTTTTAACAGCAAGGATTTCTGGTTTAACTTGTTTGATCGGCGGGACAGGCGCTATTGCTACTACAGTTTCATGAATGACCTCTTGTAAAAAAGTGATTTTGAATAACAATGAAAAGCAAACATGCTATAAGATTTTTACCAATATAAGTGCAGGGGAATTCTTTGTTTGTCCGAAACTTGAACAAGGACAACAAAAACCTGAAAATCCCATTTTTTGATTGTGATGAACTAAGTGAGGTCGAAGATGAAGGTCTTATGACTTAGTGAAGAAGATTAAAGTCACAAAACAAGCTGACAAAAATATAAAGGTAGATTTTCCTGAATTAAAAAACAAAAGTTTAATAATGAAACATGCGTATGTTAAGATTCTGGGCACAAAAGAAGATCAATTGGACCAATTGAATAATATAGACCTTAACAAAAGTTGCAACAGTGGAAAATATGAACAAGAATTGCTTCAACCACAAAAATATCGTGTTCCACAATACTTATTGACTTAATTAATCTTTAGCCACTAGTACATAAAAAATAACAAGGAGTAACTTAAAGTATTAGATTTGATTGAATAATTTCTTGTAATGCATAAGTTCAATTCATTGCGATAATTGTTAATTATTGATTAAGCTATTGATTTTAAAATTAAGGAAATTTACCTAAGAAGATGATTTTGAGGCCAGCTTCTTTGGCAATAGTAGTTGTGTTTAGTAGTGCAGTTCCGTGAATTTTTATGAAAAATCAAGGGGAATTAAATTCCTCGAACAATCCAAGTTTGGTTGTCAAAACAGAAAAGGAAGTGAAAAAGATTGATGTGGATAGAGAAAAAATTGATGATAGTAAAGGTAATTGTGAAGTAATTCAAAAACAAGGGATTTTAGATAATGGGCTCTGAGAAGATGGTTTAGATGACTACACTTATTTAACAGTCTCTTGTCAAGATACAAATAAAGATCCTGAATCAACATTACCTAATAAATGAATAGGAATGTTCCCTGAGACATTAATTAAACAAAGAAAACAATTAACAATAGGTAAGAAGCTTGAGATAAAATTGGAATCTAAGTCTTGGAATTCAGGGAAAGTTGGGGAAAATACTGGACAAGTAACAATTACCGGAAATAGATTTAGATCTACTTTAATTGGTGACTGGGAGGAAGATATAGAGGGGGTTGGGGTGAAAAAAATTAATATTACTTCCCCATCTATGCCGAAGGACAAGATATATTTATTGCCCCTTGATTGTCAAATTAGTGTACTTTTTTAATTACTTAAAGAGAATAAGGGATTAATTTATAGAGGCAGATCATTAAGGGTTAATATTCGATCATTCACAGTTGAACTTAATTCAGCAAATTTAACTAAATAAAATAAATATTTCTTCTTCCTTGAACTAGTTCTTTCAAAAATTCCAATAAATTAAAAAAATTTTTTGAAGGAGAAGTCTTTGAGGGAGTTTGGGTATTTTACAAGATTAGTTAGTGTGAATTAATGTGAACTAATTCCTATGGGAAAACAACTCTAAGCCAATCGACACAAATTAAAAATAAATTTCCTGAATCTTATTGAGAAAAGAAATTTATATTAACTATCTGCCTTTCAGAAAAACTGTTACCTCCTCTGATGAATTTCCTTGAGTGTAAAACACTACATCCAAAATAGCATTGTTGGATAACCCAGGAGTAACTGTTATTTCTTTTAAGTCCGATCAATTTCTATTTTTCAATTCAGGTTCTGAATTCAGATCAATATGGAAACTAATAGTGGTTTTTGGACCATAATTGTTTCAAGGACATTTAAGAGTAATTTGATCTCCAACTAAACTTTGTTCACATTCTCTAGATGCAAATTCATCCCCTTCAACAACGTCAGGATCTCTAGATTCAATTGAAAACCAATTGTTTGTCAGAACACTTTCTTCCTCATTTTCTTCATCTGAATGTAAATCATCTTCTTCCGAAGCAACAGAGTCGGAAGTAGATTCAGCAACTTGATTATCTTGAACGAAAGAATTATCTTCTAAGTTTTTCTGAACAACCTGAGGTTGAACAACTACTTTTTGTCCCATTTCTTTTTCTTCTCCTTTCTCTTCTACTTTAGAGGAAGATTCTGAAGCTGGTAAAGAGTCGGACTTCTTTGGCTCTTCTGGAAGTTCTGTTCGAGCAATTGCTGTAGGCGGACTATTCTCATCCTTATCTTTTACTGTAGAAACATCTGACTCTGTTTGCTTTCGTTCTTCCCCTATATTTTTTTCAGGTTCCGAGGATTCATCAGCAGGATGTCTGACATTGGTTGTCTCCTGAACTTCCGGAAAAGATTCAGTCGATCCAGTACTAGATTCGGACAATACGACTGTTGAGGGTTCCAATGTATCAGATTTTTTAGTTAATGTAGTGCCTATAACCGCTCCTGTAGAACTTCCAACAAATGCCACAGCAGTCAATAAATAATTACTTAAAAACCCAGACAAAGCCATAAATTAATTTTTTTGTATTGTTTTTATCTTATATTTACTGAACTTTTGAATCCAGACAACCGCAATCGCAAATTAACAATTAAATTGGATTTAACTCAATTGAAAAAAGTCAAAAAATCTATAGATGCAAGAACAAGATATTAAATTAAATGATTTCCTAAATTAAGAAAGTGAACTTAGACAAAAAGTAACAAATATACTTAACGAAACAAAAAAGGAAAACTTAATTTTTTGATAATCTACAAGCTATATTTTTCAATATTTATTAGTTGCTAATCCTACTTTACAACCCAACAAAATGAATAAATTATTTATCTATGTCTAAAGTTTTATTACTTCTCTGGACACTTAATTTTTCAATTCTTTTCATCCTTCCCTTCGACTTTACAATGTGAAGCTTCAAATGTCTTATATCTTAAAAAGACAATGTCTTCATCTTCTTTGTTACTATCAAAATATTTTTTATCAGGGATGAATAAACCACCTTTAACATTTCCTTTCAGTTGTAAAACCAAGGAATAATCTGTAGATGTTAACTTTTCAACATCAACAAATTTATCGTCTGTATTTTTGATAAATCACTTGAAACTTAGGTTTTGATTACCCTTATCTAGACAAGCAAATAATGGCCCAGAGTCTTTAGTCCTAGAATCCCAATTATGATCCCAAGTCTTATTATTTTGAATTTCCTTGCAATTTGAAGCACCATTCTTGGTTAATTGCAACTGGGAATAGTTGGTTGAAGTTAAAGACACAGGAGCTACTGCGGAAACAGCAACTCCCAACCCGCCTACCATTGGAATTCATATCTTGGCAAGAAAGTTACAAAATTTGTTTAAAAAGATATATGCGTAACAAAAACCTTATTTAGAGACATGTAATCTCTAAGATCTAACTACTTAAATCAATAAATTCCTTAAATTGAAGGATCTAGAGTTAGAGACTTTCGATGATTAACACTTTTACCAAATAATTGTACCACTCTCATGTATCCCTATTTCTCCTTAACCAATTAGATTGAAGAACTGTAAAAACTACTGATTATGGTTTAAGGCGGAGAAGCAAGAAATAGGTATATCAATTCAGCTTCTCTTCCTCCATCTTTAATTTCAACAGAGAATCTTTGTTGTTCTACTTCAAATTCATCCATCAAATCTAGTTCTCCTGAAATAGTAGACTTTAATCCTGATCCGCTAAAAACTGCTTTCATAACACTTCTAGTGTCTCCATCCTCATTCTTTGTTTCAAGGTTCAACTTAAACTTTTCTCCAATCTTTTGAGTGGATTCCAAAGATAGGAAGGTCTTGGGAAATAATCCTATTCAAACGGGAGGAAGATCGATGTGTTGGCTAGAAAGAACATTGTTCTTACATTTAACGGAGACATAATCTTCTTCTTTCTTTCCCCTCTTGTCAAGAAAACCATCTAATCCATTTGGTCTAGCAATTACTTCACAAGTTCCTTGTGTGGCACTTTTCTTAGTTTCTTCGTTTGGTAAATCATGAGGTTTCTCAGTTGCAATTGTTTCACTTTCAGCAGGAGTAGCTTTTTGAGAATTATCCTGAGTTTTTGACTCTATACTATTATTTGACTTCAGTAGGAAAGGTAGGATAATACAGCCACCTGCAACTGCCGACACAACCGCAAAAAGCTTTATGTTCATCTAAAAAGATAAAAGTTTGTACCTAAATTTTAAGGCTAAAATTTCGGATTAATTGAGAACATTTAATTCAGAGTTTCAATAATACATTTTTGTAATCTCAAACATTTAGTAATTATTTGTTCATTATTTTTTTGTAGTTCAAAAATTGGACTACAAATTTGGTTGAATTTTTCAATTAAGTGTTGGGGCGGAAGTTTGACTTTAAAGCTTTGGAATTTTGAAAGATTAAAGGAAACTATATCAGTCGAATTGTTCAATAATCTCTTTAATTTTGTGACATTTTCCCTAATCAAAAAGTAAATATAAGAAATAGGCAAATTGTGTTTGCCCCCCCCTCAATGACCCACAAATTGGGAGAAATAATTAATGTCTTGAGTTGATTGATTAATAAACGTCCACCTTGACGACCAGCCGTTCCAACAAATATCAATCCATTTTCGGGAATTAATTTAGCTTTGCATCTTTTAAATCCGGCTTCAGTCAATTGTTCAGAAGTTGAATTTAAAAACTTGCATTCAAAAATGTCTTTTGTTCTTACAAAAGGTATTCCCCCTTGCTTACAAAAGTAGAGTTTTTCTAAATAAAAATTGGATTTAGGGGGCTGAGATCCTTTCAAAACTTGAAACAAACTTCCAAATCTCCCAAGTTATCAAACAAAATATGGTAATAAATTTCCATTCATTCTTCAAGTAATTCATTAACTTTTTTCTTAAGTTGAATAACTTTCTCTAAAGTTTCATATTTATTCACAACTTTTTGTTGTACCTCTAGAGGAGGTACTGATATGGGAAGTTTTATGAAATCTTTTCAAGCAAGCTCTCCCCTAATTCCTCCAAAACACATTCAAAGAAGTCTTAGATCTGTTGATTCTTTTTTAAAAATCAACATCAAGTATTCGCTCGAGAGATTAGGGTTGTTGACTTCAAAAACGTGATATTGGGAAGAAACGACAGCTAACTCTTTTCTCTTGTAAAGCCCTACTGCCAATTTTCTCGTTTTTTCAATATCCATCAATCTAACCACAAATTGGTTATTAGAAATTAGAAATTAACAGGCATCAAGTTAAATTGGTATTTTTTCCAGAATAAGGGGAAACTATGACCTCCTTATCTGAACTAACGCCAAGTAACTTAGTGCTATCTAAATTCTTATTCTTGTGGGAAATTAAGGAGATGAAATCTCCTAAAGGAGAAATATTATTGTTAAAGCTCAACCTAAAAACTACTGTTGAATTCCTGAATAAAAATTAGTCCTTCTGTCCTAATGAGAGAATATACAAACTCCTAAATTTCTTCTATTATCAAAATTTATAAGTAAAGATTCTTATATCTAAAGAAGAATTCAGTTAATTTATTAACAAAACTAGAACCTTTTATTTTCTCACTCTTTTTCCCGCGGAGCTTACTAATTGGTTAATTCACTCAATTACTTTAAAAGCTATTTATAGATCTCCCATTGTATACAAGGTTCTAAATATAAGACAGGGATGAAATCAGCAAGTTGATTTTCCTGCATGTGGAGGGCGTGGCGGGATGGTGATATCTATAGAACCTATATATAAATTGTTAGAACAATACAAGTTATTAAATAATGCTCATATTATTTTGTTGTGCCCTAGAGGAGAAAAATTTACCCAAACTAGATCTAGAGAGTTAGAAAAAATATCAAGTAAATCAACAATAGTTTTTCTTTGCGGTCACTATGAGGGCATAGATGAAAGAATTCAGCATTTTATTTCGGAGAGAATTTCTATAGGTGATTACATAATTTCTTCAGGAACTTTAGCTTCTGCAGTAGTTTTAGAAGGAATAGTTAGATTAATTCCTAACGTAATTTCCGAGGAAAGCCTAGAATCTGAAAGCTTTAATAACTCTGAAACTCCAGATGACTTTGATTTTCCTTGTTATGCGCCGCCCAAAAATTTCTTAAACTTAAAAATTCCTGAAAATTTAGTAAATCTTTCCAAAAGAAAATCTACTTCTCAAATTTCAAAGAAAAAGAAGAAATAATTAGTTAAAAGTCTTTGAGGGATCTTACTGTTATAGTAACCTTACTCTAGAAATTAAGTAACCGAATTTAAAAATTCTATTTTGAATCTAATGTTTCTGGGCGTGGAAAGGCCAAATATATTACTTTAGATTTGAAATTCCCTTCTTGAATTTTCACAGAATCTACACGTTTACCTGTCGGAGAATTATCATCTAAAAAATCTAATCTCCCTATAACTGTCTCTTTCACTCCTGAACCACCAAAAGTTACCCACCAAGTACTTCCTATGTTACCTTCCCCTCGAATCACTTGAGCTATCAATTCAAATTTCTTGCCACTACCTTCAAAAGATTGGTCCGTCAAAATGATCTTCGGGAATAATCCTGTTCATGTTTTTGCAAAAGTCACATCATAATTCTGGTCGGTGCTAGTATTGTTGCAAACAGCTGAAACATAATCATCTTTATTTTTACTCTTATCTTGAAGGAACTTTTCTAAGTCTTGTTCTAAATCAGTGATATTGCAAGCTCCCTTAGTAATGCTCTTAACCTCTTCATCTAAAACATCTCCAGAATTAGAAATACTGTTAGTCACTGATGCAGGCGCAGTAGATCGAAGGCTGGACAAATTTTCTGGAGCTACTTGAGTCGTGGGGGACGATGAACGAAGATAAAACGGAAGACCTATGCAACCTCCTACAGTACAAACAAAAGCCGAAGTAGAAAGAAACTTTGCAACTACAGACATGTTATAGAGATTATTGTAATGGTTCTTCTATCTTTTCTACCAATTATATTGAGTTCTTAGTTTACATTCTGTATTTTTTACAATCACTTCCTTTAATTAGTCATGTCTTCCCCGAAAATATTAAAACCAATCTTCTTTTCAGTTAAAAGGCTTCCTTTAAACAAAAAACACTTTTGTAGCTACTTAAATTTATTTGAATAACTGATGGACCCGCTTGAAAAAACTATAAAAGAACATTAAAAGAATTTTTTGAATCTTTCTCAAACACTATCTTCAATTTAAGAGAGGTGAGCGAAGGAGGATTTTTTTCTAAGACATGATAAATCGAAAAATAACTAAATGAGAACCTGAAAATTTTCAGTTACAAACTAATACATTATGAAGTTTCCCAGATAGGGGAAGTTGAGCGACTCATGATGCCAAGTGAAGGGGAAACTGATCCCCTTATATTCCAAGAAATATCTTGCTTAGATATTCTAAAGAGGGTGATCTAGTATTGGATCAATTCGCTGGAGGGGGAACTACTCTAGTAGAGGCGAAATTACTTAACAGAAATATTATCGGAATTGACGTCAATGGCGAAGCAATTAAAAGATGTAAAGAAAAAATTGACTTTGATTATTCTAATGCCAATGGAAAAGTGACCACAATGAAGGGAGATGTGAGGAATTTATGCTTTTTAGATTCAGACAGTATTGATTTAGTTTGCACCCACCCACCTTATGCAGACATTATTCGATACAGTGAAGGGAAAGAAATTATCGAAGATTTATCTAACTTAGAAATAAATGAATTTTTATCTCAGATGCAATTAGTTGCATTCGAGTGTTATAGAGTTTTAAAAAAAGGTAAATTTTGTGTTATTCTAATGGAAGATACTAGAAAAAATGGACACATGATTCCTTTGTCCTACAAAGTTATGAAAATTTTCGAAGATAAAGGTTTTAAGTTAAAGGAATTAATTATTAAGGTGCAACATAATTGCAAGACTACAGGCTATTGAGCAACTAATAGTGTTAAGTACAACTTTTTATTAATTGCACACGAATATCTATTTGTTTTTAAGAAATAATTGAAAAAATTTTAAGTAGTTTCTTCATTTTCTTCTTTCAATTTAGGAAACAATAGATATAGTCAGCTTCCACTAAAGTCTCCTTCTTTAATTTCGATAGAAACTACTAATTTTTGTAACTTTTTAGGATCCAAGTAGTTTCACTCTCCTTCCATTTCCTTTTTTAATCACTCTCCTCCTACAGCTGCTTTATTCACACTTCCTCTTTCTCCCTCCTCCTGTCGTTTTGTGATTTCTAGATCAAATTTGTTTCCTTCCTGAAGCGCTAAGCTTTCAGACAATATGTTTTTAGGGAGCAAAATGCTTCACTCTTGAAAGAGAGCAAATATATCATCATTTTCTTTAATGTTTGAGCAGGCAACTGAAATATAACTTTCTTCATTTTTGGATTGCTCCTGAAGAAACTCCTTAAGTTCCTCTGAAATTCGATCAATTTTGCAGGATGATCCAACAAAGCCTTTGGGTACATGTAAAGATTGTGTTGTTATTGTATTTCGTGTTCCTCAAAGATATAAAGGCAATTCAACTCCCCCGCCAAATAAAGTTGTTACTGCAATAAAAATTTTTGAATTCATAAACAATCGTTACAAACTTTTGTATCTATTTAAAGCTATTTAAAAGATTCTATCCCAAAGTTTCCGCTATACACTTTTGTAATTCAAAAATCGGACCACAAGTTTGGTTGAATTTGTCAATTAGGTTTTTTCAGGGGGGTTAACTTCAAAATTCTTAAGTCTTTTTTATTCCGTCTGAAATAAAGGTTTTTTAAAGTCTAAGGCAAACTCTTTTTTCCCGAAAGTCTATAAAATTGAACAAAAATTTTAAAAGCTTTCAAAAAATAGATTTTTTGCTGTGTCTTTAGGCGCAAGAATAGCTTTTGCTCTGGCCACCCTTTGTGGAGGAAGTTGTGTATCCATTCCTTTTTACTTTCATTCAGCGACCACTGTTGCAGGAGCAACTAACAAAGAGCATAGAGGTGAATGTGAGGTAATTTCATTGGAGAATGATTTAGAAATTTTCCTTCAAGGGAAGAAAAAGGATAAAGATGATTATGTTGTAGCAACTTGCAAAAATACTGGGTTTGAAAAGGATAATCTCGCTACTCCAACAGAAGTTTGAACTGGATTGTTTCCTAAAACTGTTTTGTCCGATAAATCTTTGGAGTTGGGAAATAAAAAATTTGAAGTAAAAATTGAAGTAGTTCAAGAAGAGGGAGATTCTGGAAGTATTAGATTAGTAACTTTTAGTGGAAAGGGAGTTACAAACACTATTAAGGGGCAGTGAACTTATTTGGATGATATTCTTCAAGAAAGAAAAATAGCAGTTTCTGTCGATATTCAAGGGGAAGATTTCAATCCTAATTCAATATATTTTGTGATACCGTTGCCAGAAGGCGTGGAAATATAGTGGGATTTCTCAATTATTTCTTTAATAAATAGAAAAATTTGAATTTAGTTGCCTTTTTGTAATTATCAGATTTGTTTAAGTTGAGTTAATTTAAAGCAATCAGTATTCCAATATTGATCGCCAATTTCCCTTAAGCTCTCTCTCCCCAGACTTAAAATGTAAAAAAATTTTTATATTTGGGGATGAGAGTAAAGCTTGTGGCTTCAATGGTGGCGATAGCTGGTGGTGGTATTGGCTTGCCTTTATATTTATTGAAGGCACCGGATAATTCTGGCTTTACTAGTCAGCCAAAACAAACGAAAGTTGAACCTCCGCAATCTCCTACAAAAATTAAAGGTGCTCCAAAACTTGTAAAATCCGATTCTTCAAAGAGTTTTGTGAAGGGAGCTTGTCAAGTTACTTCTCTGGAGGAAAATTGAGAGAAACTACTGACCTCAAAATCCAAAAATAAATCAGACTATGTTTCCACGAGTTGTAAGAATACCATCGTAAAAAATGACTATATAGAATTACCTGTTGATTGAAACTTATTGTTACCTAAGATATTTCTGAAAGATGCATTTACTAATACATCTAGCAGTGTTTTCGAAATTAATACTGAAGTGGAACAAGTTGAAGATTTAGACACTGGTAACAGTAAAATTATTGCCACTTTTAGTGGCAAAGGACTAAAGTCTAGCGTTACAGGAATATGGGATGAAGTTGATCAAAAACAATTACCAAAGAAAAGGGTAACTTCTGCTTCAATACAAAAAAGTGAAATAGGTTCTGGGATAGTATATATGATTTTTACTCCCACTTTTTAAGGGGGGATAGTATTTTTTAGATATGGCTGTAATTCATAGAGTTTTAACTGTTATTACGGCCTTAGGAGGAGGATGCAGCGGAGCTTCACTAATATGGTGGAAAAACAGTAGTTCTGAAGCTACAAATCCTACATTAATCGAGCAGATTGGTCAAAAAGAAAGTTCTCCACAAATAGACGAAAAAGAAGTTACTAAAACAATAACTTCTCCCGCCCCTGAAGTTACTGATGCCTCTAAAGCAGATATTGCACCCACGTCGCCCCCTATCAAAAATCCTTCTGTAGGCAATTGTCAAATTGTCGACACTTCTGAAGAGCAAAAAAATATTCTTTGAAGTGATGAATTTAATCAATGGGCAGAAGACTACTTTTCTCTTGCTTGCAAAAATACGAATTTAGATGATTCTGATGTGAATATGCCTAATGATTGATTAGGATTATTTCCAAAATCTCTGTTCCCGAATGCTTGAAAATTACAAGTAGGAAATACGTTGAATATCAAGAATAAAACTATTTCATCCGAAACAGGAATTTATAGTACGACTTTCAGTAGTAGTGAATTGTCTCCCACTTATTTAGTCGGAGAGTGGAAAAAAGAGCCAAAAATTATTCTCGGAAAGGAAATAACAGTCATTCAAACAAAAAGTCCAGCAAAGCCCGAAACAATTTTGTTGTTGTTTAAAGACGAGCTCATTCATAAAAGTACTAGTGAAAAGGATTCTTAGTTAATTTTTAAATCTTTTGATTTAAAAACTTAAGAAGTTTTAAAAATATCTAATTAAAAATTTTTCTTCTGTTTAATTATTCAAGAGTAGGATAGAAAGACTTTAAAGTGAATATCTGTTAAATTAAAAATAAAAATTTTTAGTTTAAGTGATTTAAAGTCAAGAAAGAAAAGAGAGTTTAACTCTTATTTTTAAATACATTTACTAATAAAAGGTAGTTCTTTATTATCTCTGGGCGGAGGTGCTTGTGTTATACCCTTTATCAGCCTTACTTCTTCAACTAGTCCTACCCAATCTGACACGACGCAATCAGTTATTTCTGTTCCGGAAGGATTAGAGAGCGTTCCCATTAAACAAGGTCCTGAAAGTCTTTCTTCCCCTGAAACGAGCTCTTCACCGGAAAAACCTAGGCTCGAAAATGCCAAAGAATTAAGTTCTGTACCTAAAGTTCAAGAGGCCAAGAATTGCGCAGTAGCAAAAGAAACAGATTCGGCCATTGCTGAACTTTTGCCTAAATATTTTCTTTTCTCTTGCGATAATGCGGGAAGAGGAGATACGATAATTGATTCAAAATGGTCAATATGAATTCCCTCGACTCTTTTAAACCAACAACAATATCTGCAAGATTTCTTTAAGGAGGGGCAAAACATTGAAATAAAAACTAATTCGGTCACAATAGCAGAAGGAGAAACTTCGAATGAATTTGATATGTATAAAACTACTTTTGAAAGTGAGAGTTTTTCTACTCAAACAATACAAGGTCGATGGGGAGGAAGTATCTTAATGAATGATTCTGATCCTATTGAACCATGAATATATAAAGTCACACTCTTGAATGCTGATTTATCAAGTTCTTCTATTTATTTGCAACTATCAAAAACTTTTATATAGAGTAGAAATTTTTTATCTTAGTTCCTGAAATAGTTTGATAAATAATATTTCTGAAAAATTTCTATAAATAGTTATTAAGGGAAAGCCAAATTATTGTTTAGGTTGTTTAGAGGTTAGAAGATAAGTCTTTAACAAAATAAAAAAATATTTTTATCTTTAAAGACTCTTTGTTAATTAATTCGAAAACATTTTGTGTTATTTCTGCGGAAAGTTAAGAGATAAAGCTGGATTACATATTACTTATTTAAAGAGTTAAAAAAATTTCTAAACAATTTAATCTCCAGAACATTTAAAGCCTAGCAGTTAAGTTTCCTTATTTTTAATGGAAAAATAATTTAAAAAGAAGACTTATATTTTTTGTTTAGAACAATCTAGTGTTCAATTTTTAAGTTCTCCTTTAACGGTACATTTGGAAGGATCAATTTCAGTTGATTTAGGGAAAATTACGTATGCGCCTCCAGAAAAATACTTATCTTGAGGCACAACAATTAGATCTCTTGAGACTCCGAAATTCCCTAAATTAAGTTCTACTCGTAAGGAATAACCCAAAGAATTTAATTTCTTAACTTCTTTGAGTTGAGAATCTGACTTATCAAGCCATCAAAAGCTGACATTTTCTCCAACTTTGCTGAAGCAAACCATTAACTTTCCTTCATCTTCTTTTTGAGCTTCATCTTTCAAGATCTCCTTGCAATCTTCAGAATCTGAAGTTTTATTGACATTGCCAGAACTGGTTGAAGTACTTGAAGCTGTTACAATAGGCACAGCTATAGCAGTTGTAGTGGCCCCAACCGCCAATAATGATCCAAATAACTTTAAAGTAAGAGTCATAAATTTTTAAATTTTAAATTTAGTCCTGATATATTTTTCTATAATCTAATTTTCAATTTCCTTGGAAAATTAGAATTTAATAATCTTCATTTAAGGACTTTTTAAGTTAAATTTCCCAAATTTCCTTGGCAATTTCAGCTTAATTTCCAAATGAAAATTGATATTCCTTGTTTTATTCATTTGAAAATTTTGATATACAATTAAAAAAACATGAAATTAATTAACCTAATTATTGGTGGCCTCTCTTCCTCTCTTGCATCAGCAACGGGAGTTGTTTCAATAAGTTATTTGAGTGGAAATGACAATATTCCAACTGCCGTAACTCCAACCACTACAAGCACTACCGAAACGAGAACACAAACTACTGTTTCAAGTTCTAGCTCCTCTTCTACTACAGAAGCAGAGAGAATGAAAGAATTAGATGAAAAGTGAGCGAAGTTTGATAGATGTTTTACTAGTCTTACAAAATTAAATTCCTGTAAGAAACTTCTTCCGACGTGGTTTAAACTTCCAGAATAGAATTATCCTCTAACTTTAACTGTTTAATTACAAAGAAATTTATAGATAATTCAATACTTCTTTAGAGCTTAAAAAGTTAAAAATAAAAAATATATTTTCTTATTTTTAATGGAGGTTTAAGTTAAATTTTTAGAAAGAAATTTAACTTTTGACAAATCATTCAGTATAAGTACAAAAAAACAAATTACTAATTTTTTGTTTCTAATCGATCTAACTTTATAAGTTTAAAAATATTGAATTAATCTCTATATTTTTTTAATTACGTTTTTAAATTAATTAACAACCAACTTTTCAATCTTTATGTCCTGAGCTGTCTAAATTATCTTTTCAAACTAACTTACATTGTTGACCTGTAAACGAATTTCCGCCAACAGTAACTTGAGAAATTATTCCTTGACCGGCTATAATTTCGTCATTTAATGTAAATCTTTTAATGGTATCATAAGACATATCCTCCTTATCTAAAGTAACTGCTAAATCTCTGATCTTAAATTGCAGATTTGTAACAGATATAGGCGTTGAAAATTGATCTTTGAGATATTCGAACTCTAGTTCTTCGGTTTTTCTATGTAATCTGCATACCCTTAACTTTGATTTATCTTGCACATCCGCTAAAACTTCTTTGCATAACTCTGGGTGCTCATGTCTTTCCTTTTGTTTTAAAACGGGAGTATTAGGGATGGAATAAGGCTCTTCAGCAACATCTGGTTTTGGAGTTTGTTGTTGTTCAGGGACAGCAGAAGGTGTTTCTGTATGTGAATTACTGCCTTGATCAGTTATTGTTATAGCAGTATTGGAGGGCGCAAGAGTCAGGATTGTTGGAACTGCAACAACTGTTGTTGTTGCTCCTCCCAATAATAAAGCTCTTAGGGGTGTCAATTTAAAACAAAAAAATAACTATTATTAGATTTCTTTACAACTAACTCTTCATTCTTTTATTCCGTATGTTTGTTCTTCTATTTGACATTGTTTTTCATTAAATTCTTTTCCGCCCGCAACGTAGGTGAAAACACCTTGCAAATTAATCAACTCAGGAGTCAAATCTAGCCTTATAGAGTTAGAGTCTAAATCATCTTTTTCTCGTAATTTAATAACTAATTCCTTATGAGTAAATTTCAAGCTTTCAACTGCAATAGGCATTGAATATTTACTGTAGTAATATGCAAATTCTATTTGAGAACTACCTGTCGACAATCTACATGCTCTTATTCAGGAATCAATATTTGTCTTTGATCTCAAGATTTCCCTACATAAATCTGGATTTTCATATCTTTCCTTCAACTTATTTGCTGAAAAAACTAATTCAGAGGATACATCTCGCGGAATGAAATCAACTTCATCATCCTTCTCTTCTAATGAAGTTAATTCTGAATCTCCCTTATCAATAGAGTTTTCTACTTCTCGAGCTGTCTCAGAACTCTGGACACTTGAACCCTTAGTTCAAGAACTGAGAGGTAAAACAACAGTAGCCCCAATTGTTGGAACAGATAATAAAGCTAACTTAAATGCAAAAATCATGAAAGATTAGATTCAAAAAACTGATAACGAGTTTTAAGTTACTTGACACTGAACTGTTCAATCCTTGGAATTAATTTCTAGATTTCCTGTAGCTTTACAGTGTTTATCTGTAAATTTCTTACCTTTAACTGATTGCAGTGGAATAACACTCTTTCCAGCTATTATATCCTCGAATTCAGATAACAACATTCTTTTATTTGTGGATCCATAATTATCTGACTTAGTCAAATTTACTACTAAATGGTTATAAGTAAATTCCAAATCTCTAACCCTTATGGGCATTGAGAATAGATTAGTATGATACATGAACTCTAAATCTGCCCCACCTTGAGAATTTCTGCAAACTTCCACTTTAGTTTTTTCAGAAGTAGAAGCTAAAACAACCTTGCACAATGCAGGATTATTTACCCTATTTTTATATTCTTCAGCCTCAGATAATTTAGATACTTTGGTTGGGAAGGGGGAGTGAGCCTCTACTTTCTTTTCCTCTTTTGGTTGTGCGCCAGAAGCGCTAGTTTCTGTTCTAGAAGAAGCATCCTTAATTTGAGGCTTTTGACTTTCTTCTGCAGATTGTTCTCCTGTTGCAGGAAAATTATCTTCGGTATTTTGCCGTTGTCCCATTAATCCCTCTGACGTAGTAACTACTTTAGATTCAGAGGAGTTTAAAAAAGATTTAGTAACGATTGTTGCAGTACCTGCGATTCCAGCGACAGCTGAACCTCCAACAAGAAGAACTTTTAAGGAAAGAGCCATAATTTAAAAAACTCTAAAAATTAGTTAAATTTTATTGATTTTTCCTACAAAAGATTAACTACGTAAGACTAATTAAACTCCTGCTTTTTTAGTAATCTTTCAAATCTTTTGTGTTCCAGTTCCTCCAGTAATCTCTAGCTGGCACTGCTTGTCAGTGAATGATTGGGTTCCCATATCTGAAGGATTCATTAATCCTTTGCCAGTAAACATATCTGTAGCTTGAGATATATCCATTCAATGATTATTCATTCCTCAATAATCTGACTTGGTCAGATTAATCACTAATGAACTGTGGGTAAATCTCATATCTTTAATTCTTATTGGCATTTCTCCTATTTGAGGTTGATAATACATAAATTCCAAATCTATACTATCTTTAGACACTCTACATGCCTTTACACTGGAACTATCTTTAGTGGAAGTCAAGATATTTCTACACAAATCTGGATTTTCAGTTCTTTCTTTGTACTTAACAGCTTCTAAGGCATCGATTGAAAGCTGTTGTGTTGTAGAAGTGGAAGTCACTTGTGCAGGTTGTCGAGAGATTCCTAACTTTGGACCCTCTTCCACTCTCTTAACTATTGGAGCTGGGCTAGAGTGACTTAAAGTTCTGCCAGAGGAATGTGATTGCGTAGAATCTGTTTTAACACCACTTATTTCAAGTCCTTTGTTCGTGGCCTCTCCCTCAACCCCTGTATCTGAGCCTGAGGAGATGGTAGAAACAGCCAAAGATGCCGTTAGTGCGGGTTGTTGAGGAGTTAATGGTTGGTCTTTTTGCTCCTCAGCTTTAGAAGTCTCTTCAACTACTGGTGAAGGTGATTCTTTTTGAGTAGTAGGTTGTTGAGAAACCTCTAAATTTGAAACATTCGCAACAACTCTTACACTGCCTTCTGAACTAACTGTCACACCAGCGTTATCAATAGAAGTTTGCGCTGTAACGCTAGAACTAGGTCGAGTTAAAACAACTGCAGTAGAGACTGCAGAAGTGGCAAATATCCCGCCTCCCAGAATTAAAAGTTTGTGAGCTAACAACATACTACGGAATTAACGAAATTTTAAACTTAGCAACCATTTTGCACTTTCTTGTCTAAAAAATACTTTTCATTCTGTATATTTATTTTCTCCAAAGAGAATCTTTCAAAAGAAAAGTCACTATAAAGACTTTCTCCTTCGGCTTCCAACTTTTAACCGATTTTCAACCTATTGCCCCTTAGTCTTCAAAATATTCATATTTTCTAATAATGATTGTGCCACTTGTAACTCAATATGTGAGCCAACATTGGCAGAAGCTTCATTCAATTGTTTCTCTTGTAAATCAAAATGATTCGTTGCCCTTCACCACCCTCACATTGCTCTATCGCTAACTAATTGTCTTTTTGCCTTTTCAATAGTTGCGACAGAACTATTCAAAACAGAAATAGCTTTTCTGTAACTGTCTTCGTCTTTGAAGAAATGTTTATAAGGGTTTTGACTTCAACCCCCTCAGTCATTTTTAAACATTTTCATTCCCTTTCCACCTTGTTTAGTTAATCGAATTTTGTCTTGAAGCCAGTTAATTGTTCTTAAGGAGGACTTTATTTCCTCTAAAGAAGGCCTGCTAGTTTGTCTTTGGGCAGATAACTGACCATCCTCTAGTTTTTTGATGGCATCTAGGCCATCCATTAATTTAGTTTTTTCATCTAAAAGAGTACTGAAAAACTCATACATTTTTTGCAAACTTTTTCTTTCTTCTTTAGAAATTGGGGTCGCCGACCCTTTTTTTGTCTTTTCTTTAGATCATTGTTCAACTTGCTTCTGTACTTTTTGGAAATTTTCTAGATGTTTTTGTTCAGATCCTTGTCTTCCATTTAAATATCGTTTGACAGCATAGTCATATTTTTCTTTAAGTTCTGACTCTAAACTTACAACTTTATCTTCAACACTTATTTCACTCTTCAAGTCCTTAACTATAGACTGTATGCCTCCTTGATTATCTACAAAAGAACCTAATGACAGATTTTTTGCATCTTTTCCTAAATCCAACGAAACCGTTGGTAGGTTAGTAGTAGACTCAGAAAACTTAAAGGGAGATTCTTGAGAACTACTTACTTCTCCTTTTAGAACTAATTGATTAGAACTGTTTTCCAGTAATTTGCTACCTAATTCCCCTATGTAATGCCCCCCCCGAAAATAGAAGAACTTAGACTATCAAATATTCCATAATTGTTATTTAAAACAGGTATTATTGCACCATTAGCTCCCAAGAAACCAACACTTCCTAGTAATAACTTTGATCTACCACTCATTTATGCGTAACTAATGAATTATGGTTTAAGTCTTAGTTTCTAATTAATAATTAATTACAAAGAAGTTTATTAATGATTTAATTCCTTTTGAATTTCTTATCTGTAATTTAACTGGCTTGCTGATCTGGCATAAAGAAATATTTATTAGTTACAAAATTAATCAAAAATTAATAGATTAAGAACAAAAAATAATACTTTCTGAAGATTGTTGCATCAATTATTTAAGTTAAAAAGACGCCAGTAAAATCTATAGAAAAACTTAGATTAATTTATATCTTTTCTTTCCTCTTTGTTAGGAAAATATGAAATGATTGCTTTAGGTTTGGGTGGAGGTACTGCAAGTTCCGTTGCAGGAATGTTATCTACTTATAAATCTACAGAAGTTGTTGTGTCAGAGGCAGATACTAAAGATGTAGGAGCCCAAACTCCAACAGAACAAGAAGACAAAGGTGATAGTGTTTCTGGTTTCGAATCACCTCAAGATGCTACTACTTCTGAAGAGGGGGCAACTAGTGAAAGTGTAAGTGAAGGAGACGGTGTTACTGCGCAACAGCCTTCGTTAGGACAAGAGATGGGGGTACAAGATCCTGATTTGGATGTAGAAGAAATAAAGTCTACAACTGCAGACTCCGAAACAGGGGATAATGCAGACGGAAAAGTAAATCAAGCTGACAGTGATGAGCTAGGTACACCTAGTCTTCAGAAATATGATGATTTACAAGTTCAGGGAACTCCTACAAACGCAGAGGGTGGAGAAACTTCGGATATTCCTCTTGGAGACAAAAAAGATAGCGAAGGACCTAAAGTTGATCCAACAACAAAACAAATTGCGGAACCGAAAAGTAATGTGAAAATTGTTTCTGCGCAAGAACCTGTTTCCTCAGTTCCTGTAGCAAGTACTCCACAAATCACAACAATTTCCCCTTAAGAATCCTCTAAAAAAGGTAGTTTCGCAATGAAATCAGGAGATTACGAGAACCTAGAAGATAAAGAATTTGAAGCTCAAGAATGTGACATAAAAGAAAACGGGGGACAAGTGTTCTTCACTTGCCCTTAAACTTTTTCTCGTCAACATACAGAAATTAATTTCTCTTTTAATCCCTCAGAACACAGTGGTTTAAAAGGTAAAAATTGAAAAGAACTAAAGGAATTATCTATCTCCCCGAAACTGGAAAATATTATTGTAGGGTTTGTGTTTTATGGAGATGAAAGTAATGAAATAGAGATTCCTCTCCCTTTACCGCAAGAACTATTAAATAGTTATTAATAGTTTTTTAAGAGGTGTCTTTTTCTCCATTATTGGCGGGCAAATACCTTTTAACTTCTTTAGGGATCGGTAGTGGAATTGCAGGAGCTTTTTTTGGAAAAGGTGATTCCAAATCAAACCAAGAACAAGTAGTTCAAAAAGAACTTTCTCCCTCTGAACTTCAAGCGGGAGAAGTCTTTAGATCAGGAACTACAGAACAGACATTTGTTGAAAGTTCTGAAGATACAGATAACAGTGGAGCACATAAGGATGACAAGTTAATTGTGGAAAATTCTCCACAAACAGTGAATAGGCCAGAGTCACAAACGCAACAAAATGTAGATTTACCAACTGAATCTAATCTAGAACAAAAAGAGCAAGAGTCTAAAATTGCTCCAGAACTTCAACCAAATCAAAATATCCCAGTTAAAGTTGATTCTGTAAAAGCTCCAGAAACTTCTTTCTCCGCAATAGGAAAGGAACAACTTCAAGATGTTCCTTTGCCAAGAAGAAAAGCTAATCCTTCAAATAAAAGTTGATTCAATATTAGCTCTAGTAATTACAATGATTTAGTTCTCAATGAGTTGGATCCTAATGATTGTCAGAAGAAAGTAGATGAACAACAAGTCACTTTTGTTTGTTCATGAGATATTTCTTCTTCTAAAGAAAAAACAAATATCAGCTTTTCTTTTGCTGTCTACGATTACCCTAATTTACAACAAAAGAATTGAGAAGATCTAAATGAGATTTCAATTTATCCAGAAGAAGACAATATTACTATAGGTTTGATATTTAATGATGATCTAGGAAGTGAAATCAAAGTTCCTATTGTTGCTCCTAAGGAATATTTAGAGCAAGTTAATTAATAGATAAGTTATCAGAGCAAAAATCTTTTATAAAAGAGTTTTTTGAATAGCTTTAGATCGGTAATACATTTATTAAAAGTTAGTTAGATTATTGTGTCTTTTTACACTTCCTGAGTAGTTAAATATTTGTTAATTACTTTAGGAACAGGTGGTGGTATTGCAGGTACACCATTCTATTACCTTCTAGTTCTCCTTTAAGTTCTATTTCAAAAGATTCTCAAGTGACTGAAGACAATAAAGTTTCTGACACTTCGACAGTGGAAATCAGAGAAACTAGTCCCTCTACCGATATTCCTGTTTTGCAATCTCCAATTAAAAAGAAAGAACTTGATGATAAGTGGAATAAGTAAAACAGTTGTTTGAGTCACTCCTTATATGAAAAATGTAAATCTCTTCTCCCAACATGATTTATTTCCACTACATCTGGTTGAGATTAAAGGAGTTTATTTATTAGTTAAAAGTTAGTATTATGGCCCTTTTCTCCTTCTTTATTATCTAAATACTTACTTTTTGCTATTGGATTAGGAAGTGGAGTTATAGGCACTGCGACTGGCACAATTAGTGTTAATAATTCACGGGAGCAGATAGTACAAATTAAAGAGACTCAACAATCAACTAATGATGGTCTAGTTTCACAAGTTTCTGTTTCTTCTGTGCGAACCTTGCAAGACCCAGTTGAACCTCAAGAACATTCCGGAAATCACGGTGATGCTCATTCTTCTGAAATGGTTACAACTCCTGAAAGCGATGAAAAAGGGGATGCGAAGAAAGAGTCTCTAGGAAGAGAACAAGATAAAGAGCCTCCTTCAGAATCTTTAACAAGAGAGGCGCCAGAAGAAGTTCAAAGGCCGGAATTAGAACCATCTTCTATTGTTTCCAATGAAGGACAAGATCCGAAAGAACTTCATTTAGACACGCAAATTACATCTCCAGACAGCAAAAATACAGAAGGGAGTCCTGTTTCAATTTCCGAAACTCCCCCGCAACCTTCAGATTTGCCAGAAGATTCAATAGATGAATCTTTATCTTCCTCTAAAGAGTCAAGTGTCTTAAAAGGAAGTGCATTCTCTATAAAACTAGGAAATTACAGTGATTTGGAAAGTATTGAATTGGAACCTAGAGAATGCAAAATAGATGTGAATAGGGATCAAGTCTCTTTTTCTTGTCCTCCAAGCGAATCAACTTTAAATACTCAAATTGATTTATCTTTCCCAATTTCTGAAGAACCGAAGCTCAAGGGTAAAGACTGAAAGAATTTAACAGAAATAACCATTTATTCTAGGGTCGATAACATCGGTTTAGGTTTGATATTTGACCAAGGAGACGGAGAAATAGAGATTCCTATTGAAGCTCCAGAAGAGTATCTACAACTAATGAAGTAATAAATAATTTCACTTTTTAAGAGATATTTAATTTTTTTTAAAGCTGATTCTAGGAATTAACTGTAAACAAAGGATAGTTAGTAAACTAGCTTGACAATAATTTAGATTATTGTTATGATCCTCTATCCTTCTAAAGTAGGCAAGTATTTATTGTCCTCTTTAGGATTGGGTAGTGGATTGACTGGAACTTTGTTCGCTGTATCTAGCCATAACTATCCTCAAGAAAATGTTGTTCAAGTGGAAGATGACGTTTCACGAAATGTTGAAGGAGATGTTGAAACGCAGGAAAGTGAAGAATTTGATGCAACTTCTGGAGTTAAAGAAAATGTCGACGTACAGGGATTAGAGAGTCAAGCTGAATTGCAAATTCCTGAAAAAGACAATCAACACAATGAAGGTTCAAGAAAAGATTTCAAATTACAAACTGAGGAAGTTGCAAAAAATGAAATGGAACCACAAGAAGATAAAGGAAAACAAGATGAGGAGCCGGAAGGAGCGATTCTCCCTAAATCTCTGGAGACTTCAAGTGACAAATCAGAAACAACATCAGTAGCATCAGAACAAGTTCCTAAGGAAACTTTTCCTAAAACTTCTCCAGAAACAACTAAGGAATCTACCCGTGCAGACCAAGCCATCCATTCCAAAGGAAATGGATTTTCATTTCAAAAAAAGGAATCTTCTGATATCTTGGCAGAAGGATATGAATGGTCAGTTAAGGAGTGCGATCGAAATGAAAAGGAAGGACTAATGACTTTTTCATGTCGTCAAATAGATGTTTCAACGCCTAACACTTTGATTACTTTCTCTCTTTCTCCTAATTCAATTCCAGAATTAAAAGATAAGGATTGATCTAAGTTACGAGAATTGTCAATTTCTTCCCCTAACTTAGACAATGAAATTACTTTAAAATTGGTGTTTGAAGATGGATATTCACAAAAACAAGTGGATATTCTTTTGAAAGAATTCAAAGACTCAAAGTCCAATTAAAAGATTTATATAAGTTTTTCAAGTATTTTTATTTCAAATGCCCAAAAAAATAAAAATTACTCCATTTATTTAGAAAAAGAAAAGCGCAGGAAACAGCTTTTCAATTTCTTAATCTCAAATAAAATCCTTTGATTTTTAGTAAATGATTGGATTAAGGCTTAATGCCATTGTTTCTGTGTTATCTATAAGTGGCTTGGGAGTTGGTGTTGCCTATGGGTCTTCAATACTGATGGGGGAGGGGCATAAAACAATAAAGAAATCTTGAAAAATAGAGTCTCGTGAATGTCTAACTTGAACTTATGATTTTCTGTCAAGCACACTAATTGTTTGTCGCCCAAAAGATCAAGGTAGTCAAGTTCCTTCGTTCTATCTTTGATGGATTAAAGGAATGAATTTTGAAACTGGATTAGGGCAATACTTTTTCCCAATAGAAACCATAAATGTCTCTCAAAATAAGATCAAATTCACTTTTAAAAACGACTCTAAAGATTTGTCCGGAGATAAAGAGTTACACATGAAAAATTCATACACTCAAAGACCTAAAATTGAGACACTGAACGGACAAAAATTAGAGGAAATATGCAAATTAGAAACAAATAATAATCTCAATTGTACCGGAACAGGAGGGGCGCAAGCATATTATTACAAATTAACACAACCACAAAATTTCAACATAGTTTCCGGAAATTATTAAAGGAGACTCAATAATAATTTCAAAAGTTAAAAAATAAGTTTTTAGCTATTTTTGACAATTACATCATTCTTACCCAGATTGATGAAATTCAACAGTTTTGACCTTGTTTAAAAAGACTTAAATTTTGAAATAAATTACAAAAGATAAGTTCTAAGAGATTAATTTAATAATTGTTATTTCCTCAAAAAATTACTAATTAATAAGTTAGTTCGATTTATTTTGATAATTAAGACTTTTCTGTTATTCCGGCTTAATTCATTCTACTAATTTACTTGCTACTTGCATTTCTAGATCTAGTATTGCTTCGGAAACGGCAACTTTAAACGAATTTTCGTGGCGTTTGATTTTTTCAATTCTTTTGGCATTTACTACATTTTCTCCCAATTTTCCCATCATTCCTTGTCCGGCCTGAAAATTCTTTAAAGAGCGTTCAGCCCTTTCTAATTTATCCATAACGGCTTTATATTCTTGTCTAGAGTTAAAAAAGACTCTAAAAGGATTTTGTTTTCAATTACCTCAACCATAAGTTTTTTCTTCTCCTTTTTGGTCTGGATTGAAAACTATTCGACCCGCTTCATCAAGATACTTAACTCTAATCTTTAGGTATTTCTTTTTCCAGTTAATTCATCTTAGAGCTCTACGAACATCTCTCCACTGGTGTTTCATTTTTATTAAAGAGTTTTTTATGCTATCTCCATTATCCAAACTAGTATCTCTTAATTTCAGTAACAAACTATTAGTACTCTCTTGTAACTTAGCATGAATTAAATAAAGTTCTTGAAGAGATCTTTTTCCTCAAACACCTATTTCAGAAATAGATTTCTCTCCTGCTTTGATCTCCCTCTCTAATCCACCTTTACCTTTTCATTCAGTTATTTTCTCCCGTGCATCTTTTAAGTCTTGCAAATATTTAATCAAATCTTTGCCAGATGTATTTTTAGAGAAAACTCTTTGAGATTCTTGCTCAATTGAATTAATCTGATCTTCTCGGGAAATTTCAACGCGAATACCTTTTATCGCATCTTGAGAAGAATTAGTGTTAGAGAGATTGTTTATTGAATCTATATGGATTGGGGAAGAGGTATCAGAAATATTAAGACTCGCGCCAGTAGTTATTCTGCTACCTCGATAAACACCTTCTGCTAACTTTAAACCCTCTGAGTTAGCTCTTCCTATTTTTAAATTTGTTTTAGCTTGACTGTCACCGACAGTTAATCTGTTACTTAATTTTTGTTCCCCTATTCCTGCAACAGCAAAACTAGAACTATTCAGGGAGTTGAATATAAAAGGAGAAGCAATCCCATTTGCCCCCAAAAGGGCAAAAATACCACCTATTATCTTTCAGTTCTTAAGTAGTGCGGGCTAGAAAGATTGAATTAAGAAAAGCAGAAAAATTAATGAAATTAACTATTTAATTTATAAATTTTCTTGTAAACAAATAAAAAATAAATTATACTATAGAGTCTTTTTTATGTAATTCCAACTGATTAATTCCATACTTGTTTTTCAATTGAGATGGAAATCTCTATACAGAGATTGATTCTGGAATTTACAATCAATGAAACATTAATTAAATAAAGAAAGCCATTTAGGTCACTCTTATGGCATTGTATTCATCGCAATATAAATATTTATTTGTTGCATTAGGGGTTGGCGTTTCCCTTGCCGGTACGTTTGTCCAGAAATCCGGTCTTTTACCAAATAGTATGGTTAAAGCTCAAGAAGAGACGACAAATGTTGGCACAGAAGAAGAAACGCAAGTTCAGATAGCAAAAACACACTTAAAACAGACAACTGATTCCTCGGGCGAGAATCAACATGAATTTGCAGAACCAAATGAAGAAACTGAGACACATGTAGATGAAGTTAAAAATAGAGAAAAATCTGATAACCCTGCACGAGTACAGGCGTCTGAAATTAGAGAAACTACAGGTGAACCGATTCTTCCGGATAAAGGATGAGAAGTCAATCGCATTCAAGAAGATACTCTAATCCCGACCCCCGAGACAAAGCCTTTGACAATAAAAGTAAAGGAACCTCCTGTTCAGTCAGCTCAAATTAAGGAAGCAAGTCTCAAAGAGGAAATTCACGAGATTGTCTCCGATGACACAGAAGAAGACAAAAAAGTATTAACAGAAAATCATATTCCTTCCAAAACATCAACTTCTTTTGGAAAGAATTGATTCTCGATGAATGCTGAAGCTTCTTCAATAACAGAAGAGGGATATGAATGATCAATTAATGATTGTGTTTAAAGTCGAAAAGGGGATCAAATCATTTTTAAATGCAACTTAGACCTTGTCAAATCTAAATCAATTGTTGAACTGGCTTTCTCTTCCGAACTAGTTCCCGAGCAAAAACAAAAAGATTGAACTAAATTGCAAGAATTATCAATTACGGAACCCAATCTAGAGAATGTAGTTACTCTGGATTTATTATTTAGTGATGATTTGGCAAATCCAGTAAAAATCCCACTTAATCATCTGAATTCAAAGGTAGATTAAAAATAATTACATAAAAAATGTAAATCTCTTTTTTCGAGACAGTTTATTTAAGATACAACATACTTAGTGTAGAGATTTTTTAACTAGTTAAATCCCTATGTCCTTATTTTCAAAATCTTTACTTTCTTTTTTAGGATTGGGCAGTGGAGTTATGGGAGCTCTACTTGGAATTATGAAGGAGAGTTGGTCAGGAAGGGGCATGTCGCAAGTTCAAGTTGAAGCTGTTTCAAATGTTTTGTCAGAGGGGAGTGTGACAAACTTACAGTTCGATAGTCAGAGTCGCCCTGATGTTGACGTTGGGAAAAGAGAAGATTCTTCTTCTGAGGGAGAGTTGGGATTGTCTGCTTCTCAAAAATCACATTCGGATGAAACAACTAAGTCTATAGAAGATGGAGAAGAACCTAAATTAGGTAAAGAGCCAAGGGTACAAGCTAATTTACCAGAGAAAGTTGAAACGCAACTAGAAGAGGCGAAAGAAAGTTCAGAGTCTGGGGATGTGGTTTCGAAACCTAAAGTTTCCCAAGATGAAGGGAGAGAAGCTGAGTCAGAAATAAGTTCTACAGACTTAAGAGAAGGTGAAGATAGAAATAATCTCGACGAACTTTCTGAGATTTCTACATCTATATCTGGAGCGAGTGAATACGTAGATGTGTCCTCTTCTGGAGAAAACCGTAAAGGTTTGAAGAGCGGTTCATTTAAGATGGACTCAAAATTTTACGACAGTTTGGAAGAAAATGAATTAGCACCTGAGGATTGTCAAAGGCAAGAAAGAAAAGAACAAATTACATTTTCTTGTCGTTGGGAGCTTTCAAAGCCTGAAACTAATATAAGTTTTTCTTTTTCTAAGTCAGAGGTCCCTAAACTAGAAGGGAAACGATGAGATGATTTACTAGTAATTTCAATTTATACATATTTAGAAAATTTGGAAGTAGGATTGTTATTCAGCGATAATAGAGCGGAAGAAATCAAAATCCCTATTGATTTGCCTAAAGATTATCTACAGCAGATGGGTTTGTTATAGTAACAAGTTATAAGATACTAACTATCTAACGTAGAAGTCATTAATTCAAAAAGAACAACAGATCACTTGTACTTTTTTTAACGTTGTTCATTTATTCCTAGTCACTATAGAAAAGAAGAGTAATAATTAAATTTTTTCTAAAAATCTATAAATCTTCTAGATTCTTAAGTTAATTTCGTTTTTCTATCTCTCGCCACTTCAAGTTTCTCTAAATTCTTCTTTTCAAATTAATTAACAAAAATATCAAAATTAATCTTTTTTCAACTAAACAGTTCCGAAAACACTTGTCAACTAAACAAAACAAAAACTAAGCTGATCCTGAACTATTTAAAAACCATTCGGGTAGAGGAAGTAGGAGATACACTTCTCCTTTCCCCAATCCTCCACTATCGATGGAAACAGAGTCTACTCTTTTATTAGGTATTTGTGTTTGATCTAATAATGGTTCTCAAGTTCCGGAGATAGTTGTCTTTAGTCCCGAGCCATTAAAAGTCATAATATATTTACTTTTTCGATGCGTTATGCTTTCCACCTGCTCATAATGTGTATCGATTTCAAAATCCTTCAAAGACCCCTTTAAAACTTCTTCTTTCAGAAAAATCTTTGGAAATAATCCCTGTCAATATTCTGATAGTGAACTATGTTCATTTTTAGTTGAATTTTTGCAATCAACTGCAACATAGTTTTCTTTATTTTTGTCGCGACCTGAAAGAAAATCTTCTCATTCCTTGAGAAGTGAGGTTAATTTACAACTTCCCTTTTCTTCACCCTTTCCAGCTCCAGAACTAACTACTTGTTCTCCTGATTCTCTTGTGATTATTTGGTCGGGTTGAGGTTCAGCGATTTTTAAAGTCTTGGGTTGAGCTTTAGAACTTACAGTATTTTGTGTTTGAGAAAAATATATTGGTATTCCGGCACAACATCCCCCTATGGCTAAAATTGCAGAAAAAATTTTCAATCCTGCCGGCAAGATAGAAGAAATTGAACTTCCTTATATGTGACTAGATTATATTGAGTTTGTTGGTCTGAGAAGTAATAAGATTTGAAAATATTTAACTTAAAAACTATCTAAAAATTACATAAATTTCTTCCTCTAAATAATTACTTATACATAACTGAACTAAATGCAGATTAAAACAACATCATTATCAACTATTTAACATTTTCTTGTTTTTTTCTTGAAATTTCCCTAAAAACCAATGATAACTACCAAGTAACTCACAAGAATCCAAAATAATTAACTCTAAAAATTAGAAATGTTTGCCAACATTTCTTTCTTGTCACTCAAAACTGGGGGGGGCTTAGTCTTACTCTTGGGATGATGTGGCACGTTCGCAACAACTACAATGTTTAAGAATTTTCCAAAAGATTGTATGAAGAAGGCCAAATTTAAGCGTCTCAGAGTTAGGCGGGAGTGCTATAAATTATTTACAAACTCTAGTCAAGGAGAATTGATAGTTTGTCCTGATCAAAAAGAATGGACTAATCCTGTTTTTTAATTACGTTGAAACAGAAGAGAAGGTCACAACCGTAATCATTACACTGAAGTAACAAAAATAAAGGTAGAAAAAACTCCCGAAAAAACACCAATTGAAGTAGAGTTCCCCGACTTACACAAAAATATCACCATGAGTAAAAAATATGTAGATATTTTGGGCACACAAGTAGACAAGTTAGAGAATCTGAATTCTCTGGACTTGAAGCAAAAATGTAAATTTGAAACTCAGGAGAAGACTTTTCCTAAATTAATTTGTGATAAATATTCTCAAGAACTTCGTTATAGACAGTACTATTTAATTCCTCAAATTGTTTCTAAATAAAAACTCCCTCATAACCTTAATCCCTGCGGGAGGGGATTTAATATGCGCAGATCCAATAATACTTAAAACAGAAAGGTCAATTGGAGAGAAAAGTCCAGAATAAGACGTAGAAGTGTAATTCTGACATATGCTTATGTTGATAACTTAAATTTCGAACGTGCAAAACATAAATTTTTTGATTTATTTGACAGTAAAATTAAAGGAAAATTTTGACATCCAAAGAAAAAATATTCTTAAAAAATATATATATATCTAAAAGATCTTTAGATAGTTTTTAGTAAGAATTAATTAGCTATGCCCATAAGTACCAATGCACTTGCTTTAGTTGCTGGAATTGGAGAGGGTTGCGCAGGTATTCATTGACTACTTAGACAACAATAAGGTTCTTCTAGTGGTAATCCTGTAATTCAAGCAGTTCAGTCTGATAATCCGTCTTCAGACGTATCTGTTGTAACTTCAGATTCCCTTTCTGCTCCCGTTACTAGTGAAGAAGCTATTTCTGAAGCCCCCGCATTGAAGGCTCAAGAAGTAGCTACTCCAGCAACTATTACACCAGGAGTAAAAGAAATTGTGGGAAATTGTGTAATAATAAAAGCACAAATTAGTCTTGGCGACACTGAGGATATTACAGAAGAAGAGAGGGTTCTAGAAGAAGCTATTTGAAATTCTGGCAAGGAAATAAGTGTAGACAATTTTCTATCTGTTTCTTGTACTAATACTTATGAAGGGGGAGATGTTAAGTTCCCTAGTAATTGAGAAGGATAATTTCCAAACAATCTCTTTACAGGTAGGGATGAACTAAGTAAGGGAAATAAGCTTGAAATAAAAATTCAAGTTACGAAAAAAGAAGAAGATTCAGAAAACTCTCGGAAGATAGTATTTACAGGGAATAAATTTGAGTCTACTGTGACGGGGAAGTGAACAGGAGAAGTAATAACGGACTTTGAAATCCGGAAAAACACGTAAATGTGGTTAATATAACTAACCCCTCTTCCTCTCCAAATGTAGCTTTCATAAAAGTCAGTTAAGTAAATAATCTAAAAGCCAAAATTTAAGTGAAAAATTTGAAAACTTTTAACTAGAGGTAAGGTAGAAAAAGCAGTTTTAAGAACAATTTCTAAAGAGGTTAGTATCTAAAACTTTAGGTTACTGTTTAGGATTAAAAATTTGAGAGAAGGGAAGAAGTTAAATGTTTACAAAAAGAATATGAAACAAATTCTTCTATTAGTTTTCCTGTAGAAGAGAGGTAAATGGAAATAAATAGATTTATTTAAAAAATTTACATGGATTTTTAAAGAAAACTTCCGTATTTATAAATCTATTATTGGGAACAATTTAATTTTCAATCATTTGCTTCCTTTTCCTCGAGTTTGCATTTTTCAATCTCCAATTTTTGTCCGTTACCAACTTCCCCTCTTTTAAATAAAACGTCTCCTTTTTCACTAAATAATTCTTCGGAAGGAAAAAATAAAATTGGGCTATCTTTTTTAGAATCTTTTAACTGTACTTCTATAGTTACTTTTCTAAATATCAAACTATCTACTAACAAGGAGGTCAAGTCCCAATGACTTTTAAATCACTTAAATTGAACTTTTTTATCTTTTAGGTTTCCTGCCCCATTTAGACAAACAATTAACTCTCCTATATTGTCTTCTGAACCCTTAACTACTTTGCAATTCCCTTCCTTCTTTGCCTTCTCTTCTAAAGTTGGATATTGTTTTAAAACAGAACTTAAAGTTGCGGGAACGACTGAAGCAACTCCTGCTGTTCCCGCGAGAACTGGAATAATAATTTTCAACTCTAAGGTAACTAAAAACTAATTTTTCTCTAAATTAATTTTTATTTAATCCTATTCAAGAATTAAGATTAAGCAACTGCGGACTTCGTGCAATCTAATATTCAGTTTTCATTATTGCCTTTTATTTCACAATTAGATCCTCAAAGCTGCAACTTTCTTGAGTCTTTAAAATGGCGTCTGTAGAAACTAAAGAACATGTCGGATTTAAGGTAAATCACTTGTCTTCTAAACCTACGACAGTTACAGTTACATTTCCCTCAACTTGCAACTTCAATAAATAACAATCATTTTCTGGAAATCTTTGATTTTCAATTTCCAAAAATGTTTGATTTAAGTGTTTATCAAACCATTTGAATCTTAGATTGAAATTTTCAGGCTTATTTTTTGCTTTGAATAGGCAAGAAAGCAATTCTTCTAACTTGTTGGAATTATTTTCTTGTCCAAACTTATCTTCGCAATTCCTTGCCTCTAATCTAACGGATTCTCCCTTATCAGTTGAGTTATTGGAAAAAATATTTACATTAAATAAAGAAGGTACAACTGCAGTTGAACCAATTAAACCGCCAACAAGGGAAAGAAAAGCTTTAGAGGAAAACAATTTAAGTTCCTTTTATTAAATGACTTAAATTAGGGATTTTCTTGACAACTAACTCTTCATTTTTCATCTCCTGATAAAGATTCTTCTATCTTACATTGTTTTTCACTAAAAGATTTTCCACCTACAGCAGAAGTAAAAACACTTCCTTTCAGGGTAATCATTTCTGGTGTCAAGTTAAATCTAACATGTTTGGAACCTAATTCATTTTCTTTACTTAAATTAATCACCAATTCACTTGAAGTAAACCTTAAATTCTCAACTGAGATAGGCATCGAATGCGAATTAGAGTAATACTCAAATTCTACTTTTGAACTCCTAAAACTTTCCCTGCATGCCCTTATCCAAGAACTATCTTTAATAGACTTCACAATTTCTCTACATAAAGTTGGGTTATTATGTCTTTCTTCTAATTTTTTCGCCAAAGATGTAGAAGGAGAAGTGGCCGAGACATCTTCTGTTATTTCCTTAGATATTTCTGTTTGTTGGGAAGAAACTTCACTCTTTTCTTCAGGTAAGGTAATTTCTGCTTTTTCCAAAACTACCGAATCTGTAGAAGAATCAAAGGAAGATTTAGTAATTATTGTGGCAGGAACTGCAGTACCCACTACAGCAATACTTCCCAAAAGTGTTGCTTTTAAAGATAAAAACATAAACTAAAAAAACTAAAAACTATATTTTATTGATCTTTTCTATATCTAATGAAATGGAATGTTAGATAATCTAAAAACTATTTAGAATCTTTGTAACATTTTATTTTTCAATCTTCTTGTTGAGACCCATCTTTCTTAGTTATTTCCAATTTACATTGTTTTTCAGTAAACTTTTCCCTTTCAACGTTGGTAAGATCCATTAACAACTTTCCAGTAAATACATCTTCAGAAAAATCCATTTGCTTATTGTCTAACCCTAAACTATCTAATTTAGTTAAGTTAAAAAATAATGCACTATATGTTTGTCTCATGTCTCTAACTTTTATAGGCATTTCTCCTATTTGATCTGGATAGTACATAAATTCAATATCTAGACCATCTTTATTTAACTTACATACTCTTAATTTAGATTTGTCTTTATTAGATGCCAAAACATCCCTACATAAATCTGGATTATCAGTTCTTTCTTTATATTTTCTAGCTTCATCTAATTCAGTTGAAGAGAATTTGGAAGCGGGAGCTGGTTGGGCAGGTTCTACGATTCTTGATGCTTTTTGAATTTCCGCAGAAGAACCAGTTAGATATTGTGTTTCTTTAGAAGATTGGGCTACTAGAGTCTGAGTAACTTTGCGTTCTTCCGGATCATTGCGGGAAACTACTTCTTTCTTGACAGTTGAAGTTCCGTTAAATTTATAAATAGCTACTGCGGTAGTTATTGCAGAAGCGAGTGAAAAGCCACCTATTGCCAACATAAGTTTATGAGCAAGCAACATTTTATATAAACAAAGAAATTTTAGAAACAGACTAAGTTATTTTTCAATAGCTTTTTTGTAATCAATTTTTCCAGCCTCTATATCTCTGTATGTAAATAAGGATCTAAGAATTTAATTTCTGAAAAAACTTAAGAAGTGATTAAAGAAACTAAAAACTTTTATGTTTTTGAAGAAAAATTAATTGAACTTAACAACTTATTTTCCAATTTTATTCTCCTCGAACGTAATCAGTAACTTTACATGAAGAGAAATCAAACTCTCATTCATTTTCAATAGGCATTTTTCCTAAATGAGTATCTCCCTGACCTTTAAATACTTATGATTCGAACTGTCACAATCTGGAACCAACATTCTCTGCACCTTCCAACACAATTCTCAAATTTCCTGAATCTGTTATTGTCATCCCCTTGACAACTTTTGGTTGAGAATCTCCTCATGAATCAAATCATTTAAATTTCACTACCGATTCTTTTGGAGACTCTTGTTCAGTAATACAAGCTATTAAGTGTCCCCCAAGTTTAACTTGTGGTTTGTTCACTTCGCCCAATACATCTCTACAATTTCCCATTCTTTGTGCATGTTGCTCATCCGATAAGTAATCGGTTGAGGAGGTGGTTGAGTAAACTGTAGCAGAAATGCCTGCCACCCCGCCGATTAAAGGAATGGCTAGCTTATGAGAAAACAACATATGTCAATCAAAAATTTATTCCTAAATCTTTTGAGAATTTTATTCCAAATATATTCCGATTACTCTTCTGATCTAAGTAGATTTATATCTTTAATATTTACCTTCAAATTCATCAAATCTAACAACCTTTTAGCAATTTGTAATTCAATTAGAGAGAAAGAATTTTCTTCCATCTTATTTAAAGAGACTTCTCGTAGATGGAAATCTTGCAGAGCTCTTGTTCAATGTGCTAAAGCTCTTTCTCTAGAAATCTTCTGTCTTTCGTGGGAAATAGTACGAGAAATGTTATTTACTCCAGATATAGCCTTCTTAAATTCATCTTCTTTGTCATAAAAATATCTGTAAGGATTTTCTTCTCATTTTCCTCAATCATTTGTAAGAACTCTGGTTTTGCTTACATCATTTTTTGTAACCTCAATCTTCCCTCCAGTTAACTTAATTTGATTTAAAGCTTTTTTTATCTCTGTTGAAGAAGGTGTTTGTTTAGGCTCAAAGGAGGGCTTCCCAGATTCTTCTATTATCTTTCTAATGTCATTTAAATCGTCAGTTAATTTTTCTCTGTGTTCGCGAAGGTTGCTATAAAGCTCATAAATTTTTTGCAACAAAAACCTATCTTCTCTAGAAAGGGAAGGTAGAGGGAATGACTTTATTTTCTTAGTAAACGAATCCTATACTTGTTGTTTAATCTTGCGAAAATTGTATAAATCTGCTTTTTTCTTCACTTCATTTCCCCTTAAATGATTGTGAACTGTAACTTCATATTTCTGGGAGACTTCCTCTTCCAGTTCCTTTACCTTATCAGAAGTATCAATTTCTTTTATTACATTCTTCACTGTAGATGAGACGTCTTCGTCTCCTCTTTTTAAGATATCTACTGATAGGGAATCTTCTCCTTTTCCAATCTCCAGATTTACTTGAGGTAAGTCAACTATATTTCCTTGTAAATCTAAATTATCTTATGAGGATTGGCTTTCTTGTTTTATATCTAACTTATTGTCTTGGTGTCTCGAAATATCGTCAGTGTGTTTTCGAAGTAATTTATGCCCCCCCCAGTCGTTCTCTTTTATATTCTCAAATAATCCAAAATACTTATGATGGTTCAGATTCTGAAATTCATAGAGATTGAGAAGGTTCATTCCCAAACAATCTTTTTGTAAGTAGAGATACATTAATAAAAGGAAAAGGTCTTGATATGAAGATACAAGTTACACCACTAGATTCAAGCAATTACCGAAAGATTACTTTTGAAAGTTATAAATTTACTTCTCCTGTAGTGGGGGAATGAAGAGGAGAAAGTGAATTATCAGGAACAAAGAATGTCAAAACTATTCATATCACAGATCCAAAAATGCCCCAAAACAGAATCTATCTCGCATTTAATTAGGTAATTTTTAAATGGCTTTAAATCCTAAGCTATTTACTTTAGTTGCTGGAGTTGGAGGGGGATGTGGAGTAGTTCCTTTCTTATTTGGGCAAAACAATAGTTCAGGTTTAACTGAAACTCAAGCTGCACAAAACAGTGTTACTGAGACTTCTGGAACTGCCGTTTCTGACCCTGTTCCTGAAACTCCTGCAGATCCTGAAAGATTAGAGCAAAAGGCTCAAGAAACTGATGAAACTCAATCAACAGTGGTTCCAAAAGTGGAAACAGGAAATTGCACAGTTCTTGCTAATCCTCAAGATATAGTAGATATGTTGTACGATCATTTTTTTGAGTTGGAAATGGATTACATCTTTTTTTCTTGTCAAGATACTGGAGACAAAATAATGCCTACAGACTGAAATGGCGCATTTCCAAGGGATTTAGTTATTGATGAACAGAAAATGAGAACTGGCAATAAATTCGACTTAATGACTGAAACTACAGAAAGTGATTCAGAGAATTACAAAACAGTTTTAAATAGTGATAAGTTGAAGGGTTCGAGTGTATTGGGAACTTGGAAAAAACCTTTAGAAATAAAAGAAGAAAAAATAGTTGCCCCTATCACTATTTCAGAAGATTCTAAAAAAATTTATCTAATATTTAAAGATGTTTTTTAAAAGATAATCTACTAATAACTTCGGTTCGATAATTTTTTAAGCTTTAGACAATTAGTTCTTTTAAGAAATTATTGCCTGTTTAAAACAAACTAGATTCCAATTAACTCTTTTTAATTACAGATTCTTTAGACACTACCGTTTTTTGAGTATTGTCTCATTTCAAGCCTAAGAAATCTAAATATTGTTTATAGTTCTTAATTTCTATTGTGTCATCGCCATGAAAAATTCCCAAACTTTTTGACTTATTAGATCAATAAATTGGTCTAGCTAGAGAAATACTTTCTAAGTTTTCTTCCGTAATATCTTTAAGAGAATAGTTGATGGCTGGAATAACTCCATTAGCTCCTCAATCTAACTTCATAACTTTCCATTTTCCTAAATAAGAATAGTTTTCAAAATTACGTCTGCTAGCGTGTTTTCCTGGATCATTTAATCATCAACTTAAAGAAGGTAAATCGTCAAGTTGGTATCCTGACTTGTAATATTCTTCTAAGTTATTATTTGTGAATTTGTCATTCACAAATTTATAAAAATAATTCATATCATAACCTCCACTCCAATAACTTCCTTTTCCTTTCCACTTCCAAACAGTTAACTCCTGTTTGGCTTGAGCCAAAGAAAAAATTTTGGCTTTACTATCTCATTTATAAAGATTTACCAAAGCTTTAGCGGACTTTCTTCCCCTCCAATTTTGGTCATCTAATTCTTCCCAATTCCAGAAATAATAGACAGGGTTATTGTCTTGGTATACATCTAATTTATCCAGAATTGCATTCATGAACAATACGTTATCTGGATTTCCTAACCTTTTTTCAACTAATACACTTGCTTCAAGCTCCTTTGATACTACCCCATCTTGAGAATTGTTTTGTTTAAGGCCTAAAAAGTCTAGATATTCTTTATAAGTTTTGATTTCAGTAATGTCTTGACTTGCGCTACTTTCCTTAGGTCCCTCTGCAAAATCCTTGGGCTTGCTAGACCAATAAATTGTTCTAGCTAATTGAATGTTTTGTGATTGTTCCCGAGAGATATCATTTGATGATTTGTTGAGAAAAGGAATACATTTTGCAGTTTCCTTATCTAACTTAATAACTCTTCACTGACCAACATAAACTGATTCCAATAATGATCTTTCTGGAGAAGATTTGTTCTTCCCTGTTCAAGACAAGGAAGAAGATCTATAAGTATCATATTGAGTTCACAAGTAATTTTCCAAGTATGGATTTAAGAATTGATCTTCTGCAAATTTATAGAAATACTGTAAGTCGTAACCATTGCCTAAGGCCTTACCACGTCCTCACCATTTCCAAATGGTTAACTCTTGTTTTTCTTTAGCAAGAGTGAATATTTTGGCATTACTATCCCATTGATATAAATCCACTTTGGATTTGGACCTATGTGCGGGATTACTATTTTCTGTTTCTTCTCAATCCCAAAAATAATAAATGGGATATTTTCCCATGAATGAGTCAATTTTGTCCAAAATGGAATTCATGAATAAGACATTATCTTGATGTCCCCTAATTCCCCAATTTTGGGGACTAGGTGTTTTTAATTCTTGGGCTTTCGGTGCAACACCTTCTTGCTTGTGCTCAATTAACGATAAAGAATAATTCTGAACTTCTTGTTCTCTATAACTATTTTGTGATTCTAAAACTCTCTGAGAAGTTAGTTCTAAACTATTGTTTCCATTGATTATCTCGGGGGGGGCAAGGGAAGATAACTACTCAAAGTATTTGCTCATGTGAGAGAAGCGACAGAAACTGGCGCTAAACCCAAAAATCCTAAAGCTACTTTTATAAGAAGAGACAATTTACGAGACTACAAATTAATATGCAATTTCAAAAAATTTTAGATACTTAACCTCTGTCATTTCCCTGAATCCAAATAAATTTGTTTTGAAGTGTTATCTAACTTAAAGCCCAAAAAGTCTAAATGCTGTTTTAGTTTTTAATATCAAGATCTCGATCCCTAATATAAATTAATCTCAAGAAGAAGTCAGAGAAAAGACTACTAATCATAGAAGGCGCCAAAAATATTAATCAGCCTTAGACTTAAAAATTCATTCCCCTTTAATTACAAACAAAGATGCAGAAATAATAGAACTTAACTAAATCTGAATGCCTGATTGAACTTTTTTAGTATTACAGGTCAGAGAATAAGATGATTTATTATCATCCTGTGAAATTTGACAATCTTTCTCTGGAATTAATGGATTTTTTTGAACAGTTCTTAATCACGATGGATAATGACTTAATTTTTCAATATGTCCACCAACCAAATGGATATCTATAGAATAACTTCCTTTAGTACTAATAACTTGTTTTACTTGTGGAAACGTTTTGTTGGATTCTGAAATTTTGTTTTTATTAAAGAAATAAAAATTAGGTTCATAATCATCTTGGCTTTTAGTCTTTAAACATACATATAGTTGAGTTACTTTACCCTGACTTTCTAATGAGGCGCAACCTCTATACTCTCCATCCTTAACTAACTCCTGTATAGACTTAGTGATAATTTCACTAACTTTTTTGGGTTCTGAAGGAATACTAGATTCTTGTTGTATTACTACTTGGGGGGGGCAACAGTAAATGCTGGAACTAACTCCTTATTTTGATTAGCAAGTAAAAAAGAGGAAATAGAAACTGCACTTAATCCAGAAAAACCGGTAACGGTTTTAGTTAATAGCGACAATTGAAAGGCTAGAAGTTGTTAAAAGTATCCCTTAAATTTTAAAGTTTATGGTTCTTACAGTTTATTTTGTGCTTTTAGATCTAAATTATTCGAATTGTCCGAACAATTCCCCCTGATTCTTAAATCTTGAAAGTTCCTAATTACTAGTACTAATTAGTGAGCTCAATACAATATAAGTCACTAATAAGTTATGTCTGCTGGAGTGAAGTTTTTGGCAACTGTTTCAGCCATGGGTGTTTGTTGTGTTGTGTTACCATTATGTCTTCGAAAATCTCAAAATACAGTAATGTTGTCATCCCAAATTAGTTCTTCAGGGTCAGTTGAACCTGCAGTTACTAAAACAGGTCCTTCAAAAGAAATTAATAAGGTTTCGGGAAGAACGGTAGTTAGTTCTGATTCTGGAATAAGTAAGGCAAAAGGGGCATGTCAAAAAACCCCAATGGTTAATGGATGAGAAGCCTTTCTAACAGCGCAGGGAAAAGTTAAGAGTGATTATGTAGCTGTTGATTGCACAAATATAGCTCTAAAAAATGACCACATTCCCCTAGAAGGAAATTGACAAGGATTATTCCCACAAATCTTCCTTACAGGCGAAGTAATACTTGGAACTAGTCAGAAATTTGAAATTGATAGTGAGACGGAACAGTTTGAAGATTTAACGCATAACAGAAGTGCAAATGTTATGACTTTTAGTGGTTTAGGGCTAAAGTCTATTATTTCTGGAATAAGAGAAGAAATGGATTGAACTCAATTGCCACAAAAAAGAGTAGCTTCTGTTTCAGTTGATGAAGAAAAAATAGGAACTAGGGATATATACCTTATTCTTCCTGAGCTGGAACAACTTGATTCTGAAGATGAAGAAACTAATTAGTGAAAGTAACACTTAATCCTTAATATTGTGTTTTTATTTCGAAAGAGTTAGACTTAGTTCTTTTTTTGCTCTAAATTAAAACTAAGACATAAATCTAAATAGGTTTATTTAACATAACTAAATTAAGCGACAATCAGAGTAACGCACAACTTCTTAAAGCTGTTGAATAAAAAATTTATTTCATAGCATGACAATAATTCCTAAAGTTGTAACGATTATCACAACTGTAGGAGGGGGAATGGCTGGCATTCCATTATTATTCCAGAATTCTGATAATACAGTTAACACAAGTTCTCCAGCAATTCCTTCTAATTTGGAGACAGAGAATCCTAAATCTGAAGTGACAGAAACTTCCAAACAAGAAACTGTATCAGCTTCAGAACCTGAAAAAAATCAAGAAAATGACTTATCTTCTGATAATGCAGTGAGGGGGAATTGCAAAATTATTGTGACTTCCAAAGAAAAAGAAGATATTCTTTGAGAACATTCCTTGAAATTAAGTGATGACTATCTAACTATTTTGTGTAACAATACTAACTCAAATGACGAAAAGGGAGATTTGTTGCCTAATGAATGAGTAGGATTATTTCCTAAGAAAGTTATTTCAAGTGATGGCAGTTTAGGAATTGAAAGTACATTGGATATTGAGGCGACAACTACTGTATTAGATCCAGAAAATTATAGAACTATTTTTAGTGGAAGCAGGCTATCGCCTACTTCCTTAACGGGAGAATGATCTAAAATTCCGACAATCATAAATAAAGAGGAAGTTGTAGTTGTAAATATAAAAGAGAATATTGCAGAAATTTTCTTGCTTTTTAAGGATAAATTGATTTTCAAAAATACTCAAGAAAATAAATAAAGTCAATAATTTTGTTAGAAATTTATTTTTCAATTAGTTGCTCGGGTAACCATTGATTCACTCTAGCGAAGAAATTATTCAGTCCTTATAAGTGTTAAGTGAAAAACTTAATGATTAATCTTTTTTAGCTTCTTCGGGTGACCTTGTAAGTCTTTAGATAGCCCTACTTAAAATCAGATTCAATTTAGGTTGAAATGGTTTTTATTTCGCCTAAAAGTGTTTTACTACCTTTATTCTTAGGTGGTTGTGGAGTGGCGGTAACAGTTCCAACGACTTTGAAAAGTTCATTGAAGGATTGCAAGAAATACATTCGAGTTAAACAGAAGTGTTATAAGTTATTCATTAATAAAGATGAAGGTGAGTTTTTAGCTTGTGTAAAGAAAGAGAACACAACTCAACTAAATTTCATTGTCAGGTGAACAAGCAAAGAATCTCGTAAAACTCCTCTATATGCCGAAGTGACGAAAATCAAAATAGAAAAACCTATTTCAGAAGATCGAATTAAAGTAGAATTTCCTGAATGAAATAGGAGTCTTGAACAGAAAAATAAAAACTGGGTTAAATTCCTAGGTACACAAATAAGTAATTTAGAGAAGTTAACTTCTGATGATTTGAAAAAATCTTGCAAGATTGAAAGACAAGACAGTGAACAAACTCCCAAACTAACTTGTGGAACATACACTCAGGAACTTCTTTATTCTCAAGAATATCCTATTCCGAAAATTCTTGTTGAAAAATAACCTTTTTAAGACATGCTTGGAAAACTATTAATAAAATTCTGGATAAATTGCTTAATAGCCGAAATGTGACAAACAAAAGTATTTAACTTACTTAAATAAACTTGAAAGAAATGGGGAAAGTTTTTGGATTCAAAATTCATGTACTTCATAAAACAAAAGATTCTGTTTTTAAAAGAGTTTTTGCATTCTTGTCTTAGATTACTAAGTTTTGCTTAAAATGTAAGAACCAATCCAATATGTATTTCCCGATACCCAAAGAAAAAGAAAAAGATTGGTATTTATTTTTAAGCCAGTTTATCGAAGGTGGTGTTATAATTGCTTTGATAATCAGTAGGGGAAGAATATTAACTTATTGTTCCCAAACAATACATCTAGAGAGCCAAAATAGGAAGAGACACTTCGAGTTGTTTTTTGACCAAAATTCGGGAGGATTTTTATTTTCCCTAGTAGAGACAATGAGGTTGAAATTGCCTTGGGATTATGGTGAGGTAGAACTGATCAGAGAAAGAAACACTCACACAAATTTAGGACATTTCAAGCTTAAAAGCGTAAGTTTGGAATTCTATCATGATTAAGTAACGGGCATTTAACTAAAAATAATCTGTAGGTATACTAGTTAGCAGTAGAGACAAAATAAATCTGGAGACTTAAATTTGTCTGGAGCTTAAATAGAGTGGTTCTAAATCTTAAAATCTTGACCTTAATTTTGGGATTAGGGGTTGGAAGTGTAGGAGCTCCATTGTTGCTGTCTAGCCGTTCTCAGAAATTAACTGAAACTACTTCTCAAATAAGTCAAACAACTTCAAGTTCTCCCGAAACTTCTAAAACAGAGGGTTTAAAAGTTTGAGAAAAAGATTTGTCATTCCCTAAGAATATAGAGGATATAGTAAATCTTTTTGGAGATTCTGGGAGTTAGATGAGTTAGAGATGCAAGGTTTGTTAACTAAAGGATCGATGAATTAGTAGTACCTCAGAAACCAGATTAATTAATCCACTGTAAATATTCTGTAAGAGAAACCAAAAGGATCTTTAAATTCAATCTTTTCATATCGTTCTTTTATATAAACTTCAGATTGCGAATCTACTTTAAAGACATAATCTATTTCAATTTGTGAAAGAATAATTGGATTTAATTCTCTATAGGAATAGGTTTCATCTATTCAATATTTTTAGTGTTATTTGACTTGGAGTATCACTTATACCCTTATCAATAATAGGAATAGATATTAATGGAACAACAGGAAGGTCAAGAATTACCATAAAAAGGTATATATATCCTAGATTTGTGTTAGGTTCTGATGAAAATGGTAGAGAGTTAAGTATAGAAGCAAAGGGTTTATTGGATAAAAAGGGTACTAATGTTCTTATACCTTTTAGTTCTATAAAAATGCAATGAGGTTATAGGAGATTAGGTGAATATGACACATTAATTAGTACTTGCAAAACAGGGGAATTTTATGTTGCAGTACATGATTGAGATAAGTGATATAGATTGGATAATGTCAAAAGAATCACTTTATCTCAAGATATTTGCTCAGGAAATTTGAAAGATGGAGCGAAGTTTATTGACATGAAATTTAAGAAGAAAGAAAATAATGGAAATGAAGGGGAGAAGGATATTAGTAAGCTGAAATTAACTCTGAATAAATGTAATTTTCAGTGAGAAGATAAGAATCAAAATGGGGTTACGGGACAAAGAGCCTTGAAGATGATTTGCGAGGGAGAGATAAATGAATCTATGGGAAGGGTAACAAATGGAAATGGAGAGTATAAGGAGGGGGATGTTGTTTTAACTCTAGGAGAAGAGGACTACAAGCTTGAATACAAACCTACGAAAAAAACTAATAAATAAGTCTTTTTAAAAATAGTTTCTATCGATTCACAAACATATTTACCTAAAGATAAATAAGAATACTAGAAATTTCGGTCACTGAATGGCAAATATAGAATTGATTAGGAGTCTTTTGGTTATTTGGCTTTAGTAAATAGAGAAAGAAATCTTAAAGAAAGGGTTATTCGTAATTTATAACAATCTCCTAGAAGGTTAATTTGAAAACTAAGACTAAATTATTTTTGGGAAGTTTGACCCTTTTTGTCGGCGCAGGAGGTGTTGTGGCATTTACTTTGAGGAATAATTTTGGGAATGTGGAAGAAATGAAGCAAATTAACCCAACTAGGAATAGTCGTTCTTTAAGAAAATCCACAACTACAACTGAAAACCAAGGTTTGAAACTACAAGAACTAAATACAAAAGGTAATGAAATTACGATTGACACACAACTTCCTGAAGTTCAGTTAGATTTACAAAACAATACCGCAAAAGAATTAAATATCTCTTCTCTTCTGGGAGAAACACATTCACAGGAAGAAATTAAAAACGTTCGAAAAGAAATACAAACTGCAGATAGAACGGGAGAAATGAACAAAGAGGTCCTTGAAAAATACAACTCTATTCTCCGAAAACACTTTCCTCAGGATAAAGATCCAATAAAAAAACATATTGAAAATATGAAGGATATAAGAAGACAAGTCACAAAAGAGAAGATTAAAGAAATTAGACAAACTACCGATATTTCTCACTCTTTGGGTCAAGATAAGAGAGAAAGCTTACAAAAAATTTATGCACTTTACCAAGAGCTTACATCGGAAAAAAATCAATTTTCTTTAAATCTAGACTCTTTTCTTGATGGAGGGACGCCAATTACTGGAATTTCAACTTCACCCGCCAAACAATCTCAAGATTTTTCAGAAGCCTTAAAACAAATTGATTGAACTAAAGTTCAAATTAAATTGACTAAGGACACAACAAAGGCCGGAAGTCAGTTAGAAAATGACTGAGGAAGCTGAGACAGTAATCCTTATAGCAAGTTTTATGATAGCGAAAAAGAATTTGAAGAAGACTTAAAAAGCCTAGGAGAATTATCTAAGAAAACTCATGAACAAAGACAAAAGATTTATCAAGAACTTTCATCAAACAATATTCAAGGTCAAGTTAAAAAGGTACTTGACTATCAAGAATGGTTATTAAACCATCAGCTAACACATGCCAGATCACTTGTTGAATACAAAATAGCTAAAAAAATATTAGCGGCAATTAAACAATAATTTGTAAGGCAAACTCAACCTCGAAAACACTTCTTTAAAAGTATCGCTACACCCAAATAATCAATACAGAATAACATTCCATTTTCTCAGTTAAAAAAAGGTAACCGAAGTCTACTTTTCCCGCCCCGCAACTCCTCGCCTGAGAAAGAACTAATAATTCCCAATAAAACAGATTCTTTCAATAATTACAAATAAATAGAGATCATCTCTTTTAGTATCTCTTTAAACAAATAGCTAGTTAAAATAGAGAAAACTAGTAAAATTTTTAAATTATGTCTTTAAGTCTTAAGGTTGTATCTTTAGTTGCAGGAATAGGAGGAGGGTGTGGTAGTGTTCCTTTTTTACTTTGCAACTCACAAGGTTTAACCTCCGCACAAACACAAAGTCCACAGGCTGAACCTTCGTTGACGGAATCCTCTCCCTCTGAAACTACTGTAACTTCAACTGAACCCGCTTCCACACCCGCTAAAGCGGAAGTTCCTGCGCCATCAGCAACTCTAAAGGAAGAAACTGGAAATTGTGTAATTGAAGATAAACTTTCAGATTTGGATACTATGGCTTGAAATAATGGAATAGCTGACACTGATTATTTCAGAATTTCCTGTAAAGATACTTTAAGAGGATTGAATTCTGACTTTACTCAAGACTGATCAGGACTATTTCCTAAAAAGTTATTTCAAATAACACACGATTTCTACAAAGGTAAAAAGCTTGAACTAAAAATGCAAATTACAACTCTAGAAGGAAAAAGTAGAGTTGAATTTACGAGTGATAGATTTATATCAACTGTTTTAGGTGAATGAAACAGAGAATTTCATACAGAAAATAACCAAAAGATAAAAATTATCAATATTCAATCTTCAAAAGTTTCTCCAGATAAGATTTACATGCAATCCATTCAAGAAAAAGATGATTTTGTGCTACATTACGATCTTTAGAAATTTTCGAATTTCTAAAGAGGAAATCTAAATAAACTAAACTTTTACATCTTTTTTAAGTATTAGTAGTTAATATTCTTTAAGCAATGTCTGTAAGCGCTAAAGCTCTTACTTTATTTGCTGGAGTTGGTGGGGGTTGTGGTGGAATTCCTTGATTACTTTCTAATTGAAATTCTTTTAGATCAGAAAATTCTCAAGTTGCACCACAATCTATTGTGGCTGAGTCTCCTTCTATTCCAGAACACGGAAAAACAGAAGATTTAGGGGAACGACGAGAGTCAGCAACGACAGAGAGTACAAAGCCGGAATTAGAAACTCCTCCCACGCCTACAGCACCTAAACAACTTAAAGAAGAAAAGGGAAATTGTGAAATTGTATCTTACAAAGAAAAAGATCACTTAGAAAACTTGGAGACAATGTTATTCTAAAAAATAAGTACTTTATCTGATTACTACGCGATTCTTTGCAGAGATACTAGTGACAATCCAGACTCTAATTTCCCAAGTGCTTGAACAGGATTATTTCCAAACAAGTTGTTTACATGAAAAGATAATTTAAAAGAAGGTCAAAAGGTTGAAGTGAAAATGAGAGTAGAGAAGCAAAAAACTGACACAGAAGGCTACAAAATATTTTTCACTGGTAAAGACTTTCAAGAATCTGAAATAGTCGGTGATTGAATAGGAGAAGAGACACTTGCAGGAAATGACAAGTTTAAGGCCATTAAGATCGAACAACCTAAAGTTGATTTAGGACAAGAATATATTTATATTTCGGATAAATAAACAAACACCTTAAAAATAATTGAAATTCAGCTTTAGACTCATCATTTAGTTCCGAAAAACTCTACAGACACTATAGTCTGTTGAGAGAGTTTATCTAATTTTCTAAATAATCAATTATTATGGTCTTGATTTGGGGAAGGAGTAATCCCATTTAATGTCTCCTAAATGGAGGAAGAGACTGCTGTGACTACTACTTCCTTCTTTTGGAGGCCCAACTATCGGTTCTGTAGTTGCCACAGAACTAAATGGAAATTTTGGAAAGATTAATTTCAAACAGTCTCTCAAGGAAGAAATAGGAAAGTTTATTAGGAGAGTTGGGGGGGGCAACGGGACAGAGGGAGATAACTTCACTCCAGTTACATTAGTCTCAGATTTAGCAAAAGATCCTAATTCTATACCCCTATTAATGAGAGGCTTTGCGACTCAAGTCGCTAAGCATATTTTTGATGGAAGTTTATTCAAAGACAAAAAGTATGAACAGCACAAAAAACACTTTTCTAGCCATCTGAGAGTAGTTAAAGCTAAAGCTGATGGATTAATTAAACACAAGAGGAAAAGCAAAAAAAGAGTTAAGAAAAATTGAGTCTCGGACGAAGAAAAATATCTTTCATCTCTAGAGGATTTTGTTTTAGGAAAAATAGATACTAGAAGTATCGAATCCTACTACAAGTTAAAAGAAAATATTTTTACTCCACTAACGAAAGTAAAAGTTCCAAAAGATGCTTTCTCTTTTATTGGATTTTTGATGTCTCGATGACTAAAAGAAGTTAAAGCTGGTAATTTTATTCATTACATTCTCCCTTATGCTGGAAGTTTTCAAAAAACAACCAGCGAACTTTATGAGAAAAAATTCACCAACATAAAACTTCCCGATAATCCCAACTTTTATTTCCCAGATTTTGATCCCAAGAAACTAGAAGATTGAAAAAAGATTGTAAATGGGGAAGAGGGGAAAAAAGAAGAAAATGGCAAAGAAAAGGAGCTGACTATTAAATGAGTTTCTGCAAGTAACACTCCGCAAACCAATTTGGTTTTGAAATATCTTTCTGAAGGAAATGGAAGTAAAAACGGACTAAATGGCGATCAATGTTCCAAAGAAACGACAAAAAAGGAAGAACTACTTAAGCTTTTCTGTATTGATGGTAATGGTGGCACAGAAAAAAGTTCAAATAGTGTTGAATTTGTAGTTTGCAATGGAAAAGAGCAAGCCAAAAAACAAATTTTCTGAAGAGACGAAAGAGGGTTTAACGTTTTGCTGGCGCATTCCAATGGTAAGGAAAAGGAAAAAGAGGAAGAACGCAAAGAAAACTTTGAAAAGAGTAAAAGTCAAATGGTTTCTGAATTCAAAGAATATACAAAAAAGAATTTTTCATATCTTCTCCTTCAGTATTACTTATTTATTAATAAAAATGGTTGCAAAAATGGAAAGGACACTATTCCTTGTTGTTGCAAGGAAGTTATAGAAAGTTTAGTGAAACTTTGAAAACTTAACAGAGAACTTACAGAACTTAATGACAACTTAAAAATTTGAGATATTAGAGAAAGAAATAATTCTTTCTTTAAAGTTGTAGATTATTCTGCCGGAGGAGCTAATTACCTTTATAAATTAGGTACAGTTGATGCCAACCCTCCAGAATTTTTAAAAAAAGTTTCTAAGGAAACTAAGTTAGAAAAGATTAGTTCTGATGTAAGTGAACATCTCAAAAAAGTTGGAGAATATTTTGGGAAGAAATCGGAAGGTGCTCAAAATCAAGGAAAAAAGGCTGAAACTGTTGAGCTAAAGGAGAAAGAATATACAGGTTCTGGAGAACATTCAAGTTCCAAATATTGATCTTTTGAGGTTACAGGAGGAGGCTCTAAAGACCATAAGGAATGTATGAAAAAACAAGTAGCAGAATTCCTACTAGAAAAAATTTCAACTATGGATTTACTCAAAAAGACGTTACTACTTCCATTTTCTTTTGAGAAAATCTTTGATTTAACTCAACAGATCGCAACTGAAGGTCAAGGAACAGAATCTGCTAATCCTCTCTCGAAACTTGAAGAGTTACTAAAAAAAGACTACAGCGGATTCTTTAATTTTGAAGACACATCTAAAAGCAGAAAAAAGAGAGAAGCTCCTAAAGCCCCAGAGGCCAAAGACAAATTAATTAATATGCTCCAAAAAGCTATTAAAGAAGAGTTGTCAGTTTCACAATTGTCAAATGTATCTGACACTTTACTTTATAAGTTATCTTCTGAAACTTCTGAGTCTTCAAAAAATGGTACTGATAACTTTGGAGCTATAAAACACCTAGTAACTATAAGTAATCTTTCTAAACAACCATTAAAAACAGCTAATACTTTAGAAAGATCTCAAATAAGACTATTAGTTACTTCTCTATATCTATTAGAAGACTCTATGAAAGAATATAGAGAATTACTTAAGAATATTATTAAAGAGCAACTTTTTGGAGGTTATGCATTCTCCATAAGTTGAAATAAATTCTGTACTCAAAGTGATGAAAAAAATCCGATTGATCCTACTAAAGAACTAGGAAATGGTGGAAGTAGCGGACAAAACAGTTTCTGGCATCCAATTACTTCTTCTACGACAAGCCCGAGTAATGGTGCAAAAGAATGAGATGCCAAAACACTAGACCCTAGAAAATGTATAAGAACTCCAGACAGATACTCAATATCAACTATTAAAAAAACCTCAAATGGTGCTGGCGGGGGAGGTTCTGGTAGCTCCACAACAAATTCCGCTATTCAATTAATGGGTTACAAAGGTTCTTTAACTAGAAATTCTCAATTACAACTTCCAGGAGATCTTTATGAAAAAATCATTTCTTTCCTCTTGAAAGAAGGTCATATAAATTGGACAGATATAACAAAACAAATAGATCTAATTAAGTCAAATAGACAACTCTATAGTGTTATCCAGCAACTAAGCAAAATTAATAGTTCTCTGGGAGAAATATTTAAGTTGCCGGATTACAAAAATTTAAAAGAGGATGTGGATGAATCTAAAAAAGTTGAAATGCTGGAATGACTTGGTCTAGCTAACAACAAGGAACTACTAAAAGAATTTATTCAAAAAAACATCACCAAGACAGAACAAGTGACACAGGTTAGTTCTTCTCCAGAAAATGGTACTGAAGGATCAAAAGATAAAGAGGCTTTTTCAGGATTAATGTGAAACACTACACAAGATCAGAAAAAATTTGTGTTCTCAACCAAAGATACTAATGAGGGTTCTGCAGCAGTTTATCTAATCCAATATAGTGCAAATGATGTTCAAAGTAAGGAAAACTTTGCAAAATTCCTGAAGGGAAAGTTAACTCCAGATGCAGTAATTAAGGATATAGTAAAGAAAGCGCAAGATCCAGGATTACAAGCTAAAGCTATCAATCATTACCTAATGAGAGGAAATTATGCTGGAGGTAAAGTCTACAATCTTGTCTCCGATGATTACTACTTAAAAAATCAATTCTCTTCTATTATTCTTTAAAAGTTCTTTCCCATACTTTAGATTTAGATAAGTACTCTAACTTATGGGCTCATTAACTACTAAACTATCCATTTATTTCTTCAATCTCAAAGAATTATTTACACACTTACGTGATAAATATTTCTCAATAATTCGTGATCCTAAAGAATTAAGAAAATGAGGAGGAATATTTGCTTTTTCCAACATATGTAGTACAGTATTTTTTTATCTCTGACACATGTCAGTTTTAGAGCCAAGTGTTGCTAATTCTCTTTTGATAACCGCTATTATTATTCACTTCTTCTGTGGAGCTAGATTTCTTCCCAATATGCAAAGATTTGGTAGAGTGGCCTTTACCAAATGAGCTTGATTAACTCTAATATTTGTTTCTCCTTTGGGACTTTTTCTTCTTTACTATGTTTTCAATTCCAAATATTGAATACTAGATGATATTAGTCACGATAAGGAATTGCTTCAAGCTGAACTTGAAAAGGATAGACAACAATCGTCTAAATCTTTTAAACATAAAAAGATAGAGGCTAAATTCAACTACTCTCTAGCTTACTTAAAAAAAATAAATGAGGATATAACAAGAGATATTCTTAGACAAATTCTAAAAATAACTCATAACTCATTTACAGAACTAACTTTTTTTCAGATTAGTGCCGTTATTGCTCTAGCTACAATCTGTAAACAATGCAAACAAAAAACATTTGATAACTTAATTTGAGGAGCACATTGATATGAAGACAATTTCTTTACATTTGGATTTAAAAACAATAAACCTGTTTCCGCCTACAATAGATACCCAATGACTGTAGGTTCTATAGTGCTGGATGAACTAAACAACTATAAAAAAATAATTGATGCTAAAAACCAAATAAAAAAGAATTTGTCTTTCTCTGATGCAAAAATAATCTCTTTACATATGGGCGATGAATATAAGTTCTATGTGAATCAACAATAAATAAAATATATGTAATTTACTAGATTATTCGATTAATCTATGTCTGTGATAGTTTCAAAAAATAATTTAATTAAGAATTTCTTAATTAATGTGAGAAACAAGAACAGTAGTAGTTTTGTTTTTGGAAGTAATTTAAAAAAGATTACATTAGCCTTACTTACAGAAGCTCATTCAGAGTTTCCGATGGAAAATACAACAGTTGATTCGCCATTTGGTAGTTGTCCAGCTCAAAAGATTTCAAAAACTATTACAGTAGTTCCTGTTCTTAGATCTGGACTGGCAATGTCAGATGCTATTCAAACTTTCTTTGAAGATTGTCAAGTAGTACACATAGGGATTTACAGAGATACTGACTTAAGTGCTGTCAGTTATTATGAGAAATTTCCTTCAGGGATGGAAAACTCCAAGGTAATTCTTTGTGATCCATTAATTGCTACAGCTGTAACTTTGTCAAAGTCTTTAGATATACTTGCTAGATATAATTGCAAAGACATTACAGTTTTAGGAATTATTATTTCAAAACATGCTGTGAAATTATTAACTGAAAAATACCCAAATCTAAATATCTATGTAGCTGCAGTGGATGATGAATTGAATTCTAAGGGTTACATTATCCCAGGAGCTGGGGATGCCGGAGATAGACTATTCAGAACTAAATAAATTAGTTTGGAAGAATCTATATCTTTGAAAGAAAAAGACCTAGATTCTTTTGTTGAGGAATTAATATCTGGTTGAAGATCTAAAAAACCTGATGATGAAAGTTACTACCAAAAGTTTGCATCTCTATCCAAAGAAGACTTACAAAATCTAATAGATTTACTAATAGAGGAAATAGAAGATATTAAGGGAATTAATAAGCTAATCAGATTGAAAGAAAGTCTTTCTGCAGTCTTTGACTTAAAACTTCTTTACAATAACTTAAAGTCTGTTATTTTGAATACTTACTAAATCTAACTCTTTAAGCTTTCTAAATACTTACAGTTAGGGAAGTTCGTACAAGAGATAAATTTACTTTTTCTCTTGAAAGAGTACTTATAAGCTAACTTTCCAGAACACTTAGGGCAAGTACGTCCGGAGACTATTTGTGGTTCTGATTTTTCATTCTTTCCTTCTATATATCTACATTTGGGAAAATTAGGGCAGGCATTAAAGTGTTCTCCAGTTTTTTTACTTTTTCTCTTAACTAAAGAAGATTTACATTCAGGACACAATATATCTAGTTTCTCTAGTGGTTCTTTTTTCTCATTTTTGAGGAACTCAGCATACTTACAACTTGGGAACCTAGCGCAACCTATAAATTTTTTTCCTCATCTAGAAAATTTAAATACTAAAGTTCCACTACATTCTGGACATTCTCTTCCTTCCACCGTTTCAAATCTTTCAACCTTTTTAAAAGATTTATCTAAATCCAAAAAGACTCCATTCAAAAATGACTTTCAGTCAGTTTTTGATTGAGAAATATTGTCTAATTCTTCTTCCATCAACCTTGTATAGTCATACGAAATGAAGTTAGAAAAATTTTTCTCTAAATCTTTGGAAACTTTATAGCCTAACTCTGTAATCTCAAACTTTTTGTTTTCGAAAGTTGCATAATTTCTAGTCCTAATAATTTTTGCAACAACTGGATAGGTGGAAGGTCTGCCTATCCCTTTATTTTCAAGGGCTTTAATTAAAGTTGCTTCACTATATTTCATTGGAGGAGAAGTATTTTCTTCTATTATGTTCTCTTGTTTCTTTGGAAATATTTGACCTTCTTTTACATTTTCCAATACAGGACTAAAACTCTTCTCTATTTTCTCTTGAAATAATCAATATTCTCTTAGTATCTTTCTAAAACCATCAAATATTTCCTTAGTTTCTGTAGTATTAAACAAATTCTTATTGTTTTGGAATGTATAGCTCTTCTTTTCGTTTTTTGCAGGAGAGCAAAAAGATGCAATAGTAATAGCTCAAATTAACTTATAAAGTCGATATTCTGGAGTGTTAGTCTCAATATACTTAGACAATTTTTCAGGTGTCATAGTCAAATCAACTGGTCTTATTCCCTCGTGTGCACCTTGAACTAATTTGTCTTTTTTGACAACTTGATTTTTTTGATCTTGTTCCAAATTTAGATATTTCTCCGAATACTTATTTAAGATGTAATTCTTTAACTCTGTAACAAAATCTTCTGATAAGTCTGTCTTGTCTGTTCTAGGGTAAGTAATCAAAGCTATTGATTCTTCCCCTAGAGGGATTCCCTCATAAAGTTTTTGAGCTGTTTGTTCTACTACAGCAACTCTCATTCCCAGCTTATTAATAGCTGATTCATATAAAGTAGAAGTTTTCAGTGCCTCTGGAGGACTAATTATTTCTTGTTTTGGCTCTCCTATTTTTATTAATTGATAGTCATTATCGAGAGTTCGAATTAACTTTTCGACTCCCTCTTTAGACTCAAATCAAACTATTCCTTTTTTCTGTTCTTTAAATAGTTTGATTTGTGGAAGTATTTCAGGATTTAATTGAACTGCAGAAATATTCAATCCATTTTGCAATTCAACTTTCAAAACAAATCAACTTTCTTTTTTAAAAGATTTGATTTCATCTTCTCTGTCAACTAAAAATTTCAGAGCTATTGATTGAACTCTACCAGCTGAAATGCCTCCAACTTTTTTTCGGGTATAGTCAGAAAGCTTATAACCAACAAATCTATCAAGCAATACTCTTGCTAGATAAGAATTGATAATAGCTTGATCTATTTCTCTAGTATTATTTAGTGAGTTTTTAATAGCTTTCTCAGTAATTTCATTAAAAACTGCCCTAAAACACTTTTTTTGATCTTCTTTATTTAATATGGAATAAATATGTCAAGAAATAGCTTCCCCCTCTCTATCTGGGTCAGTAGCTAAATAAATTCTAGAAGCTTGACTAGCCTTTCTTTTAATAGCTTCTACAATTGAAATCTTTTTATTTCCAAATTCAACTAATCTGTTGCTATTTTCTCATTGAGGATTAAACATTTGGTCACCTCTACCCATTCAACGTTTTTTAACTTCTCTAATATGTCCATAAGTAGCAAACAAATCTATCTCTTTTCCAGACAGATATCTACTTATGCTTTTCATTTTTGCTGGAGACTCAATAAACATTAAGTCTGCCATTTCTATTGAGTTACATAAATTAGATGTAAGAAATTACTGAAAGAACTGCTGGTTTCTTATGTATATAAGTATCCAAGGAATTATAAATAGATTTTCTAATTGATTGCTTGAAAGTCTTATTATCTATTTCTACATTATGTTGAAGATATCTAGAAATATCTATTTTTAATTGTGATTGAATTTTTCCCGTAACTTCATCAATTTTTGGAAAATCATTAGCAAACACATTTAATAACTCTAAATGAGGTATCTTAACACTATTACTTTTAGAGTTACTTCTCAACGTGACTACAACAACTCCACTTTGAGAAAGTAATCTTTTCTCAAATAAAGTCATCTTATTAATCTCTAAGGCTGATTGTTTTCCAATATAAACTTCCGAAACTACTTGATCAGTGATTTCTATATTCTTTCTGTTAATGGTTATTAGTTGACCATTTTCCAAAAAATGAATCTTTTGAGTATTCATGACATTCTCTAAAGCTTTTAAAAATGCAACATAGTCCTTATAAAAACCATTAACAGGAACTACATTAAATGGAGATAAACAATTAATTAATAACATAATATCTTCTGCTCCCGCAAGATAAGGTTGAAGAGTATTGGGTTGTTTTAATACTTCTCCTCCATTATCTGCAAGTTCATTAATTATAGAAATTTCTTCTAATTCTCTCTCCATATATGTATGAGTCATAAACATAATGACATCATCTGTCTTTATACTGAAATCTTTTACTGATCCTAAGTGAATATCTCTTAGGTTAGAGTACAAAGTATTGTGATCGCCTGTAACTACCAATAAAGGCTTCTCGTGTTCAGGAGAAAGCTCACTACCTTTTATAGATAGTGAATAGTCTTTCAACTTATTTTGAGTTATGTAATTATTAAATAATGTAGCAAATTCGTTGGGATAAATAACTAGTGGATACTTATAAATATTTGCTATCTTGCTGATATTTAATAAAGTATCTCAACTATCAGAATAACTAGCAACTACTAATCTAGTTGAAATACTAGAGACTAACTTCTTTAGGAAGGAAAAATTATCTGATTGTTTGAGTGCAAAAGAAGAAACTGTTGCACAGGATTGCATACCTACTATAAGTAGTGAAATCTTTCCCTTTAGGTTTTTGTAGAGTCAATCTAATTGATTCTCTCTACAAGGAAGATTTTCCGAGGCAATTAAAAACTCATCAATAAAGACTACATAGTCAGATTGTGAGAACTTAAAAGCTCAAGCCAAAGAATTAGGTAATGAAGCTGCAACTTTAATCGGAATTGCTTTACATTCCGAAGAAATAGTATGCTCACTAACTAAATCCAGTGGAATAATATTTGCACTTATTTTCTTATTACTTTTCTTTTCAAAATCCCTTAAAAAATATTCAATAAAAGATTTACCAAAGGAATTAGTATAAATTGGTAATTCTGGAAAAATCTCTAATAAATATGGAATAGAAGAGATATTTAAGAGTCTTGGAACAGAAATAAATAATCCCTTAATTTTTTTTGCATTAACAGTTAAAAACTGATAATCTGGAATGACTTCTTCAATGTCATAAAGATTTGTATTAACACAACTACCTCCAGCATTTAATAACAAAATCTCTCCTCCGCATTCCAAAACTCCACAATATCTAAATCTCTCATCTTGACCTCCTAAAGAGTAATACTTAATCATTAGTTACTAATTCTCTCTATCTTTTCTGAACCATAATACTTTAGTAAAACTTTTGGTATTACTACTTCTCTGTCATTAGTTTGATGATTTTCTATTAGAGAAGCAAACAATCTATCTATCGCTAAACAAGAGCCATTAAGTATATGTAAATATTTTGATTTCTCTTTAGTACTTAATATATCCTGTTTGTATCTTATTTTTCCTCTAATAGATTGAAAATCTCTAGTGTTAGACAGAGAAGAAATCTCTCTATATATCTTTTCAGAAGGCATTCAAACCTCAAAATCATAAGTTTTTGAGGAAGAGAAAGACATCTCTGATCTAGAGAGTAACACCTTTCTATAAGGTAGATGAAGAGTTTTTAATAACTCTTCTATCATTGAAGAAAGATATTCCTGAGCTTGCTCAGATTCCTCAGGTTTAGACAACATAACTACTTCTGTCTTGCAGAATTGATAAAGTCTTATCAATCCCTTAGATTCAACTCCAGCTCCAACTTTCTCAGCCCTAAAGCAATTGGTATTTGCACAAACTTTAATTGGCAATAAATCTTCTGAAAGTATTTGATCTCTAAACAAATTTACCAGTTGAACTTCTGCTGTGGGAGAAAGATATTTCTCATTAGTAGATAAGTTAAACAAAGTATCTGAAAACTTTGGTAATTGTGAGGTACAAATCAAAGATTCTTTGTTTACAATGACTGGAAGATATTTTCTCTGGAATCCATAACTTTCTGCTCAATCTAAAGTAAACGATATTAAAGACCTCAATAATTTTTCTCCTCTCCCTGAATAAACTACAAAACCACTACCAGAACAACTAACTGCAGACTTAAATTCAATCAAACCTAATTCAGTTGCTAACTCTAAATAAGAAATAAATTTTTTTGTTTGTTCAATCTCTCCTCAAGAACTAACAATTTGATCTGAATCGACTGGAACAGATTCGTCAGGAATTGCAGGTAATGTCAAAAAAAGAGAATTAAATCTCTCTTTAATATTTTTTTCCTCTTTTTCTAAATTACTTAGTTCAGTTTTTAACTGAACAATTAAATCTTTATTTTTGAGACCATCTTGAGACAAAACATTCTTTTGATTTCTGAGTTGATCAATCTTCTTCTTTAACTCAATTAATTTGTTATCTAGGTCCTTAATTAATTGGAGCTTCTCTAAATCATTTTCCCTATTTTTATATCTCTCAATTAATTTTTGAAAATCTTCTCGAAATCACTTAAGAGCAATCATTAAAGAAAGAATACATCAGGAGAATTCATTCTTTCTTCTTTTCTAACTCTTTGTTTTTCTACTTCAGCTTCTTTAGGAATTCTCTTGTATTTATGAATGAACTCAATTTGAGTTCTATCAATAGTTTCTAGTAGAAGTAAAGTTTCAACTATTAATAGATACTCTACCTTATTAGATTCCAATACTCTCTTAGCATTGGAATATTGTGTGCTAATAATGTCTTGAACTTCCTTATCAATTATTTCTGCATATTTATCAGAATAATTGTTTTTGTAAGGATTCTCTCCTTCTTCTGAAGGAATGTATTGAACCATTCCTGCAACATTAGTCATGCCAAATTTCAATACTATACTTCTAGCTATTTGAGTGGCCTTATAGAGATCGTTTGAAGCTCCTGTACTAATATTGTTTGGACCAAAGAATATTTCTTCAGCAGCTCTACCAGCTAGTAGAGTCAAGATAGATGACAATAGTTGTGCCTTTGTACTAATAGTTCTTTCCTGTACTTTAGGTACTGAAAGAACATATCCAGCTGCTTGACCCCTAGGAATAATAGTTATTTTTTCAACTATTTCTCCATCTTCAGTGTATAGTCCTGCAATAGCATGACCGGCTTCGTGATAGGCAATTTGTTTCTTTTCTGAGAAGGAAATTTTTCGTCCTCTTTTAGCTGGACCTGCCATAACCCTATCTATTGCTTCATCTATTTCCTTAGTAGAAATAACTTTTTTTCTCTCTCTAACAGTTAACAAAGCCGCTTCATTTAATACATTTTCTAGCTGTGCCCCAGAAAACCCTGGGGTTTTTCTAGCAATTTCTTCTAAATTGACCTTATCAGATAAATTTTTATTTTTAGCATGAAGTTTCAAAATTTCTCTTCTTTCAGATATATCTGGAAGATTTATCTGAATATGTCTGTCAAATCTACCAGGTCTTAATACTGCTTGGTCAATGCTTTCTAATCTGTTTGTTGCCGCAATAATAATTATTCCGGCATGTGTATTAAAACCATCCATTTCACTCAATAACTGGTTAATAGTTTGTTCATTACCTTGAATATTGTATTTGCCCCCTCTTCGGCCTGCTAGAGCATCAATTTCATCAATAAAGATAATGCAAGGAGCTAATTTCCTAGCTTTATCAAAAAGTTCTCTAACTCTTTTGGCACCAACTCCCACAAACATATCATCGAAGCTGGCTCCGGAAGCTTCTAAAAATGGAACATTAGATTCTCCGGAAACTGCCTTTGCCAATAATGTTTTTCCAGTTCCTGGAGGACCATAAAGAATTACACCTTTTGGAATTCTTGCTCCCATAGCAGAATATTTTTTAGGTCTCTTAAGGAAGTCAACAATCTCTTCAAGTTCCTCTTTTTCTTCTTTAATTCCAGCTACATCTTTAAAAGTTATGTCAGACTTGTGTGTTTTACTTACAGACTTTCCAATTCCAAAAATAGAGCCTTTTCCTCCATAAATTCCCAATTGACCCTTCATGGTGGCTCTAGCCATAAATACAAAAACCATTAAGTAGAGTAGGGTTGGAAGAAGTGAAAAGAATACTCTAGCTGGTGTTAATCTATTGGGATCTTGAGGATTTAGAGTAGCGGCTTCTACTAACTGAATGAACTTACAGCAACAACATTTTTCTCCATTCTTACAACAATCTGCTCCGCCATTTTTACAACAGCAATTGTCTTTATCTTTGTCACAACAACAGCCTTTCCCATCTTCACAACATTTATCATCTTTTGTTAAGCATCTTTTTAGTCAACAGGGAGATCCTTTTGAACCTAAAAACTTGTAATGATAAGTTGGTACATTTCCCTTACATTCTCCATTATCACCCTTACAGGGAAAAATGGATCTAGCTATATTGAAAGAGATGTATTTATTATTCTTTGTTTTTGCAAAAATAGTAAATACACTCTCTCCGTGATTGTCTTCTAATTTCTCTGAATAAGCACTTGAATAATCTTCTTCTATCTCGTGTTCTCCATTCAGTTTTCAAGTTCCATTTTTGCAATTATTTCCGCAAATACTAAATTTTGAAAGCTTTTGAGCTTTCCCATATATAAATATGAAATAGATCAGTAACACCAATAGAGAAATAAAGAGAATCTTGATCATTCGACTCTTTCTCTTGGGGTTCATACCCCCAGAGGGAAATCGAGATTTTCATTTTTCAAATCTACTAGTCTCAAATTCATCAAAATCTGAAGATAAATCTTCATTTTCTTCCACCAATAATCTGGGTAAAAAGTTAAACCAAAGAAGTAATTTTCAAAACATTTTTTAACTACAAAAAACTACTTGATATTTCAAACTTTGACTCATTAAAACCCTCCTCTACCAAGGGTTTTAAAAAGTTCTTTAAATTTTTTTATTTAATTAGAATCTCCTTTAGAAAACTTTCAAAAACTATAAAAATTTAATGAGAATAATTTAATTCCAATTATTACTAACTTTTTAAATTCAACTGAAAAATTTGTTCAAATTGAGCTAGAACCGACTGAATTTAACTGAATATCTTTTTACCAGTTTTACTTCTTTATACTACCTAAAAAAAGTCTAATACTCTTTCCGTATTTATATTCTCAAGCTCGAATCAATGAGTTGAATTCGTCCAAAAAATATAGTCTCAACAATCTACTTCAGCCTTTAGACATAAATTATCTAGAATTCAAAGATTTAATCTCCGAATTAGAAAAACAAAAACTAATCTCTATCTTTTCTGAGGAAGAAAATTCAAGAGAATTATTAATTCTGAAATTAAATTCTCCTGAATCTCTGAAACAATTAGTTAAAGTTGAAAGTCTTTCTAATCAACTCCCTAAATTCAAACAAGCTGAATTAAATTATGGTTTTGAAAAACACCAAGATTCAATTGAACTAACTTTCTTCAAAAATTCAAATGAATCAGAGAACTCGTTGGAGAATTTCAATTCAGACCAAATAGCTCTTTATTGATCTCTCTATGATGGTATATACAAAATAGTTGAGAAAGAATTTACTCTTTCTCCAACAATTATTAAGTTAATAGAAAATTATCAACAAAATCAACAACTTACTTTTTCTAGATTAATTGAGTTAGCATCCCTTTCACTAAGAATTAGTGAATCTAATGACTATTATCTTTCTATTTTTGAACTTACTAATTTAATTAATGAAGAATTAGGAATTAATCAAAAACTATTTAAAGGGGAAGATTATCACTCATTCTGACAAAATCTTCACAATAGAAAAGACAAAAAAGACTTAAAAAAAGAATTTAAGTCTCTTTTCTCAGATTACTCTGAAATAACTTTCTATCTGAAACTCACCAAAAAGAAACAAGCTCCTGCAAAGTTGGAGCAGTGAATCCAAGATTGCATTAAAAAACATTTAGAAAAATCCATTATTAATGGAATGATGTCTTTTGTTTACTCTTTACTTAAAAAAATACCTATTAATTACCTAATTAAAATGAGCGACAATCTCATTAATGATGGAATTAACACAATAGACCAATTTTTAACTCATCTAAAAAACTTTGCAAAACATGAGTTAAAAAACAAAAATAGATTTAAGGTATTTAGCGAAGAACTTACAAGATAGATAACTCTTTTAGAGTCTTAAAAAGTTCCAATATCTGATTAGGACTTAACTCACTAATCCTAGTATTTTTAGTAATTAAATTCTTCTCTATAAGAGATTTCTTGATAGAATCACTAAATTTTTCAAATAAAGGACTATTAAGTAGAATTTTGCGAGGTCTTGCAAAACAATTCTTAACAAATACCGAATAATCCTTTAATAATTGTTCGTTAGGTTGATACTTTTTTTTTAGAGATAAAAAAGTAGAGTCCACATTTGGCTTAGGAAAAAAATTAAGTCTTCCTATGTCAAATAATCTTTTAGTTTCACAAAAAGTTTGAAATAATACTGAAAGAGATGAATAATGTTTTGTATTAAATGAGGCATTGACCGTTTCAAAAAATTCTTTTTGAACAGTAAAATAAGCCTCTTTAAATAGTTCTAACTCTAGAAACTTAAAAAATATTTGAGTACTTATATAGTAAGGAATATTGCCAAAAAGCAATATTTCTTTACCATTAGTATTCAGCTCTTCTATTGAAATTTTCAAAAAATCTTTATTTACTATCTTTAAGTCTGAAAACTTAGAAATTAAATAGGATGAGAGTTTAGAGTCTAACTCTATTCCTATATATTCTTTATTGATTCTGTCTATATATTGTGTTATCTGACCACAACCTGGTCCTATTTCTACTATAGTTTCATAGTTAGATTTATTTATAGTTTCAGCTATTCTTTGCTGAATTTTTTGATTTTTTAAAAAATATTGAGCTAAGTTCTTCTTATTTCTAATTTCTTATAAACCTAATATTTTTAGTTTTCTAGTTAGAGAGCTATCTCTAGGTTTTCACCTTTTAAGTATTAAGTGAATACAGTAATTAGAAAAAATATTGAATAGAGAGTTAAAGAAATAGTAAATAGCCAAACTAGTAGATCAAAAGAATGAAAACAACATAAACATAATTGTCATTATGTTTTGAATCTTTTTACCACTAACTAAATTCACATTTCTAAAGCTTAAATTACTATCTGCTGTATAGTCTGGAAATCTTTTTTTCATCAACATAGTTGGGAATCTTTGATTAAAAAAGTTAACAGGAATAATAATTAAACACATTATCAAATACATCCAGCCTATTCCCAGAAAATCTGTGAAGATTATGTTAGCTGGAGTATTAGATAGCGGCATTACTCCAAATAACTTTGCAGATTTAACTGGTCTAGTAATTGTCATTAATCTAAAGACAATTAAGAAAATTGGAGTATTAATAAAAAAGTTTTCTAGAGGAGCTAATGGCTTTAATTTATGTCTTTTGTTATATCTATTTAATTCTTGTTGCCTCAACATACTTAACTGCCTCCAATCATCAGTTTTATTAGTGCTTTGATACTTAGCATTTATCAAAGCTATATTTCTTTTATGTCTCTGTTGCTTGTCAGAGTAATACTGGGCTCTTAAAGTAGTTAAAAAAACTATTGATTTCATAACTATAAGAACAATAATTATTGCAAAGACAACATTGAGTCCCATGTTGTCAAGAGTGCTACCTTTTGTTCCCTTAAATGTCCAAATTAAATCTAGGAAAATCTTGGAAAATGGATAAACGAACCACATAATAAAAGGTCCAAAACCTCCCGAAGAATTGACCAAAGGTCAATAAGCTCAAGGATTGGGAGTCCAAGGTAAAGTATCATATCTTAAATCACCTGTTCTACCTTGACCCTCAATAGTTGAATAACCAACCTCTAAACCTACTCCAACTTCCCTAGAATAAGAAACATAGGAAGTAAAAAGTGATTGAAAAAATGATCAACAAATCATCAAAAAACTAAATGAATAAACACTAATCTTGAATCACTTTAAGAATTGTTTCAGGTAGAATTTATAAACTTCTTTCTTGTTGTCGTTACCTTCTGATCCGAAGGAAAATAGACTTTTTCTATTATTTGTTTCTTTAGGTTTAAATAGTCACTCCAGATTTAACTTGAACTCTAAGAACATCTGGATAAGAAAATAGAATAAATCTTGTCTATTTCTTTTTTTAACCCTTCAAAATTAACTTTTCTACCCTTATAGTTTGAGTGAAATCAATGAGTAAAAAGAAATATAGAAAAAGTTTTAGGAAACTTATCTAATTGATAAAAAGAGTTAAGAGCTCAAATAACTCTTTTTAGGTAATTTCTATCTACAGCTTTCTTTCACTTTTTCTTAGGAATTATTACTCCTATTTTTATATTCTTTAAATTCTTGAAAGAATCTAAATTATTTGAGTAATAAAAAATTAAATTTTGTGTTTTGATTCTTGACCTATTGTTAAATACTGTTTCAAATTCTTTCTTCTTGAGTAATCTATATTTTTTTTTCAAACTAATAAATTACTTAAACTAAACAAGGTTATTTGCTTGAAACAGTCAATCTAACTCTTCCCTTTGATCTTCTAGCTTTAACAATAGATCTACCTGTTCTAGAAGACATTCTTTTTAAGAAACCATGGACTCTCAATCTTTTCCTCTTTTTAGGTTGATAAGTTCGCTTCATTTAATAAATTATTTAAGTTTTTACTTTAACTATTTTTAATTTTCTTTTTTGTCCAAAGTATCGAATAACTCAACTCTCTTATCTAATTTAATTTCTTATTTAGATAAAAAGAATAAATTAACTGACTATAAACATTTACTTAGTAAAAGAAATAAGTTAACTCTTAAGAAAAATTACTGCATCCTAAGTCTCATTAATAGTCTACATAAGAAAATTAAAAGTTCAGAAAAAGAAATTAAAGACTTTTTATTCTCCGAACTAAATAAAAACTTCAATATATTCTTTGAAGTC